>NZ_CP050192.1:4424520-4596426 GCF_011694515.1 Mycobacterium sp. DL592
ACATCCCGCAGGCGGGCCCGCCGAGCGCGCCACCGCCCGCCGAGCCGCCCGAGGAATCCAAGTCCGGCTTCCTGCGCGACCCGCTGTCGATCGCACTGGTGCTCGTCACCGTCATCGCGCTGGCGATCGCCGCCCTGGTCGGCACCGAGCTCTACGTGCGGCACCGGGCCACCACCGTTGTGGCCAGCGCGGTCGAGTGTGTGGTCAAAGATTCCGCGACGGTGTCGTTCGGCATGCGGCCGTTCCTGCTGCAGCACCTCACCGGCAGCTACAACGACATCCGGGTCGAGACCGCGGGCAACCAGATCCGCGAAGCCAAGGGCATGAAACTCGACCTGCTGCTCAACGACATCAAGATCAACAAGACCGCGGATTCGGCGGGCACTCTGGGGGCGCTGGACGCCACGATCACCTGGTCCAACGACGGCATCCAGCAGACCGTCGCCGACATCATCCCGTTGCTAGGCGGTCTGGTCACCTCGGTGGCCACCAGCCCGTCGGAGGGAACGATCGAGCTCAAGGGTGGTCTCGGCACGGTGACAGCCAAGCCCGAGGTGTCCAACGGCGGACTGAACCTGCAGGTGGTCAGCTTGACCGGGCTGGGTTTCAGCCTGCCCCGGGAGACCATCCAGCCGGCGTTGGACGCCTTCACGACGGCACTGACCAAGAACCTGCCGATGGGGATCCACGCCGACAGCGTCGCCGTCACCGATACCGGCGTCACCGCCAAGTTCATCACCAGGAACGCGACCATCCCCAACGGTCAGCAGGATCCCTGCTTCGCAGGGGTTTAGTCCAGACCGTCGAGTACGGCGCGGGTCCCGGACAATCCGAGCCGGGTCGCGCCGGCGTCCAGCATGGCCAGCGCGTCCTGCGCGGTGCGGATACCGCCGCTGGCCTTGACGCCGAGCCGGCCGCCTACCGTCGCGGCCATCAGTTCCACGGCCGCCACCGACGCCCCGCCGCAGGGATGGAATCCGGTCGAGGTCTTGACGAAGTCGGCGCCGGATTCTTCAGCGGCCCGGCAGACCGCGATCAGTATGCCGTCACCGGCGAGGCTCAGCAGTGCCGCCGACTCGACGATGACCTTGAGCACGGCGTCGGGTACCGCGGCACGCACGGTGGCGATGTCGGCGGCGACGGCGGCCAGGTCACCGGCGATGGCGGCACCGACGTCGATCACCATGTCGACCTCGTCGGCCCCAAAGTCGACCGCCAGCGCCGCCTCGGTGGCTTTTATCGTCGGCAGGTGCTTGCCCGACGGAAAACCGGCGACGGTGGCGATCAGCAGGCGTTCCGGATGCCCGCTGGCGGCCTTGTGCGCGGTGGCGACCATGGACGGCGAGACACAGACGGCCAGCACCCCCAGCTCGGCGGCCTCGTCGACCAGGGCGGCGACGTCGGCATCGGTGGCTTCGGGTTTGAGCAGGGTGTGGTCGACTAGCGCGGCCACATCGGCTCTGCGCCAGATATCCCCGAGCCGCTCCGCTCCTGCCCGCCGGCGGGTCATCAGAACGGCTCCTGGGAACCGCCGGGGTTGCAGCCGGCGGCCGTCATGGTGTTGTCGTCGACCACGGGCCGCCACGGCTCGAGGTTCCAGCTGGTCTTGCCGGGTTCGACGATCTCGGCGAAGCGGAAGTGGCAGACGAACTGCTCGCGCATACCAGGGCTGGCTGCATCGGGGGCAAGGGCGAGCACCTCGCTCCAGGCCTCGTCGATCTCCCACGGCGGTTTGAACATCTGCGCGCCCGCCTGCCGGCCGGCCGGGGTGGGATAGACACGAAGACTGGACAGGTCGCCCCAGTGCTGCCATTCGGCGTGGTCGATGAAGGGCGGGGCCGGGGTGGTGTCGGCGGCCGCAGGAACGGCCAGGCACAGGGCCACCGGGACGACGGCGAGGACGCCGGCCAGTCGGTGTCGGGTGGTCAGCGGGACTTCCCCTGGACCTCGAGCAGCTTGGGCCGGACGTCGACGAGGTAGATGCCTGCGGCGACCGCCGCGATCGCGACCCCGGTCACGCCCAGCACGAACGACAGCAGGATGGCGGCACCCAGGATCACCAGCCAGACCGGCTTGGTGAGCTTGTCGGCTGCCGTGTAGGCATCGGTGCGTTGCATCGCCGCGTGGACGAACGCGTAAATGGCGACAACGGTCACCGCCCAGAAGACGACCTGAAGAACAACACCCGCCACACCTTGGAGCATCACAGCTATAGGGTAGGCGGGTGTTGTCCCGAACGTCGATTTACTTCTGGGTGACCCTTACTTCTGGGTGACCTTCTTGGCCGGAGCCTTCTTGGCCGGGGCCTTCTTGGCGGCAGCCTTGGCCGGAGCCTTCTTGGCGGCGGCCTTCTTGGCCGGGGCCTTGGTGGCGGGGGCGGCCTTGGCGGGCAGCTCGACGCCGACCAGCTTGGCGGCACGCTCACCGACGGCGCGGGTCTGCGACGACACGCTGCCCAGAGCCTCCTGGGTCAGCTCGACGGCCTGGTCTACGTAGCCCTCGACCTGCGCGGCGGCATCCTTGAAGTCGGGCTGGTTGCGCAGCCGCTCCAGGGCGGCCTCGCCACGCTCGACCAGGGTGTTGTAGGTCGCGGTGGCGTCCTCGACGAAGCCTTCGGCCGCCTTGCGCAGCTCTTCGGAGCTCAGCTTGCCGCGGATTTCCTCGGCGCGCTGCGGCAGGTCTTCCTGCAGCTTGGTCAGCTTGGCGCGACGTCCTTCGACGCGCTCGGCAGCCTCGGTGCGGGCGTCCTCGGCACGGTCACGCAGGTTGGCCAGGATCTCGTTGACGGTGGCAAGGGCCAGGTCGGCAGCACCGACCGCAGCGAGCAGCGGGGCCTTCAGGTCCTCGATAGTGGGGTTCTCGGCCATGTGAATGGCTCCTTTCGTACGTTTCAAATCGATTGTGGTTGACGGTTTTTCAGCGGATGTGGAGATGCGACTATTCAGACGTCAACTCCTCACGGGCAGCTTCGTTCTGCTGACAGAACGACATGTAGATGTCGAGCAGAACCTGCTTCTGGCGTTCGGTGATGGCGGTATCCCCGATGATCGCGTCGTTCACCTGGCTGCCCTCACTGGGCTCCAGGATTCCGGCGCGCACATAGAGCACCTCCGCCGACAACCGAAGCGCCTTGGCGATCTGGCTCAGCACCTCCGCAGAAGGTTTGCGTAGTCCCCGTTCGATCTGACTGAGGTACGGGTTGCTGACGCCGGCCTTCTCGGCCAACTGCCGCACCGAAACCTGAGCGGCTTCACGCTGCGCCCTGATGAAGCCACCGATGTCGTGCGCGGCATTGGAAACCACAGCCTGGATGTCTGCATCCTGTGCCATGACTACCTCCCCGCGCAGTGCTGTTCCGGTGCGTACGGAGCTCACATTACGCGGGGGTGCTAACTTTTGCAAGCACTAGTTAGCGCAGGTCAGAATATGATTTGCGCCACTGTATAGATGACGAGGCCGGCGAGAGCACCCACTACGGTGCCGTTGATCCGGATGAACTGCAGGTCGCGTCCGACGTGCAATTCGATGCGTCGGCTGGCCTCCTCGGCGTCCCATCGCTCGATGGTGTCGGTGATGATCGTGGTGATCTCGGCGCCGTACTGACCGACCAGATGCTGCGCCCCGCGCACGATCCAGTTGTCCACCTTGTCGCGTAGCTCGACGTCGTCTCGAAGCGACTCGCCGATACGCACGACGGAGTCCGCGACCCGGGTGCGCAAGGCACTCGACGGGTCGTCCACACCGTCAAGAACCAAGCGCTTCAACGTCTTCCACGCCGTCTCGGCTGCGCGGGTCACTTCGTCGCGAGCCATCAGCTGTTCCTTGACCGCCTCGGCCCGCGCGATGGTGGCGTCGTCGTTCTGCAGATCATCGGCGAACTCGAAGAGGAAACGCGTAGCCGACAGGCGCAGTTCATGATTCGGGTTGCGGCGCACCTTGTCGGTGAAGTCCATCAGCTCACGGTGGATCCGGTCGCCGACCAGATGGTCGACGAACCGCGGCGACCAGCTCGGCGAATCCCGGGTCACCACCCGTTCGATGGTCTCCCCCGCATTCAGCGCCCACTCAAAAGCCCTGTCGCACAACAGCTGTATGAGTGCTTCCTGACGGTTCTCGGCAAGCAGCTGCCCCAGCACCCGGCCCACCGGCGGTCCCCACTGCGGTTCGGCCAGACGTTTGACGATGGTGCGGTCGATGACGTGCTGGATGTCGTCGTCGTTGAGCAGCTCCACCACGACGCGCAGCACCGACGTAGCCTCACCGGCGACCCGGTCGGCGTGGGCGGGTTCAGAGAGCCACTTGCCCAGCCGCCCGGCGACGTCGGCGTCACGCAACTTCGTCTCCACGACGGCGGGCGACAGGAAGTTCTCCCGCACGAAGGTGCCCAGGCCTTCACCCAACTGGTCCTTCTTGCGCTTGATGATCGCCGTGTGCGGGATCTTGAGCCCCAGCGGATGGCGGAACAGCGCGGTGACGGCGAACCAGTCGGCCAGCGCGCCGACCATGCCGGCCTCGGCCGCAGCGCCGACGTAGCCGATCCAGGCCGGCCAACCCTGAGCCTGGCCCCAGCGGCAGACCAGGAACAACACCGTGGCACCGAGCAGAAAACTCAGCGCCACCGCCTTCATCCGGCGCAGCGAGCGCGCCCGTTCGGCATCGGCCTGCGGGTCAGCACCGGCAAACGACTCCGCCAGCGACGCCCCGGCGCGCACTACAGCCGCCGGCAACGCCTGGCGGTCAGGTTCGGTAACCACTCCACCATCATCCGCTATGTGCAGGGCCAGTTAATGTGACCTTGCCATCAGAACAGACCGTAGAATCGTCGAGAACAAGGGGAACGGACTCCGCGATAGTGGCACAGCAGATGAGCGACGGGGTCGCCAAGACCGATGGTCGCAAGCGACGCTGGCATCAACACAAGGTGGAACGCCGCACCGAGTTGGTCGACGGCGCCCTCGAAGCCATCCGCCAGCGGGGTCGCGACGTCAGCATGGACGAAATAGCTGCGGAAATCGGCGTCTCCAAGACGGTTCTATACCGCTACTTCGTCGACAAGAACGACCTCACCACCGCGGTGATGATGCGCTTCGCGCAGACCACTCTGATCCCCAACATGGCCGGTGCGCTGTCGTCGGATCTCGACGGATTCGACCTCACGCACGAGATCATCCGGGTGTATGTCGAGACCGTCGCCGCCGAGCCCGAGCCCTACCGATTCGTCATGGCAAACAGTTCGGCCAGCAAAAACAAAGTCATTGCCGATTCGGAACAGATCATCGCGCGAATGCTTGCGGTCGTGCTGCGCCGGCGTATGCAACGCGCGGGGATGGACACCAGCGGCGTCGAGCCGTGGGCCTACCTGATCGTCGGCGGGGTCCAGCTGGCGACGCACTCGTGGATGTCGAACCCGCGGATGACCAGCAGCGAGTTGATCGACTACCTGACCATGCTGTGCTGGAACGCGCTGTGCGGAATCGTCGAGGTCGGCGGTTCGCTGGACAAGTTCAACTCAGATCCGCACCCGTCTCCGGTGCTGCCACCCGCGCTGCGGCGCACCCGCTAGCTAGGCTCTTCGGCTATGGCCGACCTGCCGTCGCAGTGGACTCACGAACCGCGCAAGATCCTCCAGTTCCGCCCCGGCGAGAAGATCGCCGGCATCGACGCGGACTCCAGCCCCGGCTATACCGGCGACAAGAACGGCTCAGCTGAGGTCCAGGCCGAACGCAACGAGCGCTTCGCCGGCCTGCAGGAGATGCTCTACGCCAACGGCAAAGCCGGGGACAGCCGCTCGCTGCTGCTGGTGCTGCAGGGCATGGATACCGCGGGCAAGGGCAGCATCGTCAAGCACGTGGTGGGCGCCGGAAACCCGATGGGCATCCAGTACACGAGCTTCGGGGTGCCCACCGAGGAGGAGCGCGCCCATCACTACCTGTGGCGTATCCGCAAGGCCCTGCCCTCGGCGGGCCACATCGGCGTGTTCGACCGGTCGCACTACGAGGACGTATTGGTCGTGCGGGTCCATGAACTGGTGCCCCGCGAAGTCTGGGAACCGCGCTACGACGAGATCAACGCGTTCGAGAAGGAGCTCGTCGACTCCGGGACGACGGTGGTCAAGTGCGCCATGTTCGTCTCCCTCGACGAGCAGAAGCGCCGGCTCTCCGAACGTCTGGAGCGCCCGGACAGGTATTGGAAGTACAACCCCGGCGATCTGGATGAGCGCAAGTTGTGGCCGGCCTACCAGGAGGCCTACCAGGCTGTTCTGGACCGGACCTCGACCGACTACGCACCCTGGTACGTCATCCCGTGCGACAAGAAGTGGTACAGCAGGTTGGCGATCACCGAACTGCTCATCGAAGCACTCAAGGGCATGAAGCTCACGTGGCCACCCGCCGACTTCGACGTGGCGGCCGAGCAGAAGAAGCTGGCGCAGGCTTGAGGCGGCTTGTCAGCCCTTGACCAGGGTGAACTGGCCGATGTTGGTGATGCCGCGGCGGAAGAAGTCCGCGCAGCCGACCAGGTACTTCATATAGCGGTCGTAGACCTCCGGGGAGGTGATGGCGATCGCCTCCTGGCGCGCAGCTAGCAGGTTGGCCGCCCACATGTCCAGGGTGCGCGCATAGTGCTCGCGCAGCAGGTGGGTGCGCTCCAGCGTGAAGCCCGAATTCGCGGCGAGCTCCGCGATGTCCTCGACCGCGGGCAGCCGGCCACCTGGGAAGATCTCGGCTTCGATGAACTGCATGAACTTCAGGTCGCTGATGGTGACCTTGATCCCGTTGTCGCGGAAGAACTTCTGGGTGTGCGCCAGGATCGTGTGCAGCAGCATGCGGCCGTCGTCGGGCAGCAGGTTGTAGGCCTTCTCGAAGAACACCGGGTACCGCTCGACTTTGAAGGCTTCGAAGGCGCCGATGCTGACGATGCGGTCGACCGGGTCGTTGAACTCTTCCCAGCCCTGCAGCCGGACCTCGACCGAGCGGGTGGTGTCCACCTTTGCCAGCCGTTTGCGGGCGTACTCCGACTGGTTTTTGCTCAGCGTGATACCGATCACGTTCACGTCGTACTTCTGGACGGCCAGTTCCAATGCCCCGCCCCAACCGCAGCCGACGTCGAGCAAAGTCATGCCCGGCTCGAGATTCAGCTTGCCGAGGGCCAGGTCGAACTTGGCGGTCTGCGACTCGTCGAGGGTCATGTCCTCGCGCTCGTAGTAGCCGCAGGTGTAGCCCATCGTCGAGCCCAGGAACAGGGCAAAGAAGTCGTCGGATACGTCGTAGATCGACTGTGACTCCTCGTAGTAAGGAGTCAGGTCAGCATCCACGTTCGCCATCAACAAAAGCCCTTCAGGTTTCCGCTCGCTAGGTCGGGCCGTGGACAGCGGGGGTCGCTACAAACGGTCCCCCGACCTGGGCCCACCGGCCCACCGGCGTGCAGCCTAGTCAATGAAACCGGGATTCGCACAAAGCGCAGGTCGTCAGGAGCTTGGTCAGTAGCTGTAGAAGCCCTGCCCGGACTTTTTACCCAGCAACCCGGCCTCGACCATGCGCAGCAGCAACGGTGGCGGCGCGTAGTGGGCGTCCTTGAGCTCCTGGTACATCGAGTCCGCGATGAGCTTCATGGTGTCCAGCCCGATCAGGTCGGACAACCGCAACGGGCCCATCGGGTGCGAGAGCCCGGCCACGATCGCGGTGTCGACGTCCTCGACGGTGGCGACGCCGGCCTCGACCATCCGGATCGCCGACAGCAGATAGGGCACCAGCAGAGCGTTGACGACGAATCCGGAGCGGTCGGCGCAGCGAACGACCTTCTTGCCCAGCACCTCACCGGCGAACTGCTCGACCCTGGCGATCGCCTCTTCGGAGGTGACCAAGGTGTTGACCAGTTCGACCAGCGGCAGCACCGGCACCGGGTTGAAGAAGTGCAGGCCGATCACTCGGCTCGGATTCTTTGTTGCCGCAGCAATTTTCATGATCGGAATGCTGGAGGTGTTGGAGGCCAGCACGGCGTCTGGATCGGTGATGATGCGGTCGAGTTCGGCGAAGATCTTGCCCTTGACGGTCTCGTCTTCGACGACGGCCTCGATGACGAGCTGGCGGTCTGCCATGTCGGCGAGGTCGGTGGTGAACGTCAGCCGGGCCAGTGTGGCGTCGCGGTCGGCTTCGGACAGCTTGCCCTTGCTCGTCGCGCGCTCCAGTGAGCCGGTGAGGCGGCTGCGCCCGGCGTTGAGCAACTCGTCCGTCGGCTCGAAGACGATGACGTCGGCGCCGGCCTTGGCGGCCACCTCGACGATCCCGGAGCCCATCTGCCCGGCGCCGACCACACCTACCCGTTGAATGCTCACTTGATCTCCTCACGCATCAGGCCCCGCCCAATATAAGGACGGGGCCTGATGTCACAAACGGCGGCTCTCACCGCGAGCGTGCGCTCAGCGACGCTGGCAGCGGCGTGTCACCGTGCAGACACGCACGCTCGCGGCCTGAGACTTAGTGGAACTGGCCCTCTTCGGTCGAACCTGCAAGAGCGGTGGTCGACGAAGTCGGGTCCACCGTGGTGGCGATCCGGTCGAAGTAACCGGCGCCGACCTCACGCTGGTGCTTGGTCGCGGTGTAGCCGCGATCCTCGGCAGCGAACTCGCGCTCCTGCAGCTCGACGTAGGCGGTCATCTGGTTGCGGGCGTAGCCGTAGGCCAGGTCGAACATCGAGTAGTTCAGCGCGTGGAAGCCGGCGAGGGTGATGAACTGGAACTTGAAGCCCATCGCGCCGAGCTCCTTCTGGAACTTCGCGATCGTGGCGTCATCGAGGTGCTTGCGCCAGTTGAACGACGGCGAGCAGTTGTAGGCCAGCATCTGGTCGGGGAACTCGCTCTTGACGCCCTCGGCGAACTTGGCGGCCAGCTCCAGGTCCGGGGTGCCGGTCTCCATCCAGATCAGATCCGAGTACGGCGCGTAGGCCTTGGCGCGGGCAATGCAGGGCTCCAGGCCGTTCTTGACCCGGTAGAAGCCCTCGGAGGTGCGCTCACCGGTGATGAACGGACGGTCCCGCTCGTCGACGTCGGAGGTGATCAGGGTGGCCGCTTCGGCGTCGGTGCGGGCGATGACGACGGTCGGGACGTCGGCGACGTCGGCCGCCAGGCGAGCCGAGGTCAGGGTGCGGATGTGCTGCTGGGTGGGGATCAGCACCTTGCCACCGAGGTGGCCGCACTTCTTCTCCGAGGCCAGCTGGTCTTCCCAGTGCGAACCGGCGACACCGGCGGCGATCATGGCCTTCTGCAGCTCGTAGACGTTGAGCGCGCCACCGAAGCCGGCTTCGCCGTCGGCGACGATCGGGGCCAGCCAGTTCTCGACCGAGGTGTCACCCTCGACCCTGGCGATCTCGTCGGCGCGCAGCAGCGCGTTGTTGATCCGGCGCACGACCTGCGGCACCGAGTTGGCCGGGTACAGGCTCTGGTCGGGGTAGGTGTGGCCGGAGAGGTTCGCGTCACCGGCGACCTGCCAACCGGACAGGTAGATGGCCTTGAGGCCAGCTCGAACCTGCTGGACGGCCATGTTGCCGGTCAGGGCGCCCAGTGCGTTGACGAACTCCATGTCATGCAGCTGGTTCCAGAGCACCTCGGCGCCGCGGCGGGCCAGGGTGGCCTCCTCGACGACGCTGCCCTGCAGCGCGACGACGTCGGCCGGGGTGTAGGTGCGGGTGAGACCCTTCCACCGGGGGTTGGTGTCCCAGTCGCGCTGGATCTCTTCTGCGGTCTTCGGCTTGCCGACGTTGGACACAGTCATGAGGGGCCTGCTCCTTTTGCTAACTCTGGTACAGCTTGGCTGATGTGCTGCCCTCGAGCATGCCTCGCTCTATTAGTGCACTTCAAGCCGTTGCGATTGCCAATTTTCGCCAAGCAGTACGCTTATCTTGCGAAGTTTGCGAAGGCGCGATTCAGCTGAACCGGTTCAGAAGTTACTGGCGGGTAGCAGATTTTCGCAGGTCAGTACGCTTGTACTGTTAAAACTCGTCGGTCAGAGTCCGAAGATCGACGCGACGGCTTTGACCTCGTCGCCGACAACGTATGTGAGCGTTCTAACAGTGCGCTCGGTCAGCTCCTGGCCGAATTTGTCGGTGGAACCGGGCGGGTAGACGTGCGACAGGATCTCCAATTTGTCGCCGAGCGCCACCGGTGCGTCGTGTTCGATGGTCACCCGCAGCGGTGACTCGAACAGTTCGGGGTGCGGGGCGAAGAACTCCTCGACCACCTTCCAGTACACCGAGTTGTTGACGTGGTCGAAGAAGTCGATGTCGCTGACCCGGATCGGGAAGTCGCGGATCTCGGTGGCGTCTTCACGCGAACCCGGACTGAGGTAGGCCTTCCAGCGCAGCCGGCTGACTTCGGTGGTTCTCTTCAACCCCTCCAGGAAGT
The DNA here is from genome assembly GCF_011694515.1 of Mycobacterium sp. DL592. NCBI lineage: Bacteria > Bacillati > Actinomycetota > Actinomycetes > Mycobacteriales > Mycobacteriaceae > Mycobacterium > Mycobacterium sp. DL592. The sequence continues at coordinate 4,434,917 of NZ_CP050192.1, forward strand.
CGTCGGCGATACGGGCCGGCCCCTGGGTCTCGCGGTTGATGTTGATCCAGAACGCTTCGGACTCGATCAGCCCGCCCTTGCGGCCGTCGACCCGCACCCGCATCTCACACCAGCGGTTGGAGGTTCCCGAACACCAGCGGCGCATCCGCAGCATGTCCTGGAACTCGATCGGGCGGATCAGGTCGACCATTGTGCGACGGACGATCCACAGCGGGTGGGTCTCCTCGTGACCCATCTCGCGCAGCTGATCCTGGCCGATGTCCTGGATGTGACGGCACGCCGCATCCAGGCGCAGACGCCCGGCCCGGTCGATGTCACCGACCCGCAGCGGCCATTCCCGGTCGAAGACGTCGGGGTGCGGATCGGGCACGGGCATCAGCACCTTGGCCAGACCGGTTCCGGCCGTGTCCTTCTCAGTGGTACTCATGGCGCCTTCTCCCCAGGCCGAAGCTTTCCCCGCCCAGCGCGATCATGCCAAAGGCCCCAACGAATGCCAACCAACGTCGTTGCCAATCCTGCTAAGCAGGCCTTCGCAGCGCCGGTACCCTGGGCAGGTGTCCAAGACGTTCGTCGGCTCCCGCGTGCGTCAACTCCGTAGCGAACGCGGATTCAGCCAGGCGGCGCTGGCCCAGATGCTGGAGATCTCACCCAGCTACCTCAACCAGATCGAGCACGACGTCCGGCCGCTGACCGTCGCCGTGCTGCTGCGCATCACCGAGGTGTTCGGTGTGGACGCGACGTTCTTCGCCTCGCAGGATGACACCCGGCTGATCGCCGAGCTCCGGGAGGTCCTGCTCGATCGCGACCTGGACGCCGACGTCGACCCCGCCGAGGTCGCCGACATGGTCGGCGCCCACCCCAATCTGGCCAAGGCGATGGTCAACCTGCACCGGCGCTACCGGATGGCCACGACGCAACTGGCCGCGGTGACCGAGGACCGGTTCAACGACAACATCGGAGGCAGCGGCTCGGGTTCGATCACCATGCCGCACGAGGAAGTTCGCGACTACTTCTACCAACGGCAGAACTATCTTCACGAGCTCGACACCGCCGCAGAGGACCTGACCGTGCGGATGCGCCTGCACCGCGGCGACCTGGCCGGCGACATCGGCCAGCGACTCGCGCAGGTGCACGGCGTGCGCATCGTGCGGCGCGTCGACCTCGGCGACACAGTGCTGCACCGCTACGACCCCGAGACCAAGACGATGGAGATGAGCGCCCATCTCTCCGGCGGACAGCAGGTGTTCAAGATGGCCGCCGAGTTGGCCTATCTCGAGTTCGGCGACCTCATCGACACTATGGTCGCGGCCGGAACATTCACCAGCGACGAATCGCGGCGGCTGGCCCGACTCGGCCTGGCGAACTACTTCGCGGCCGCAACGGTGTTGCCCTACGGGCAGTTTCACGGCGTCGCCGAGAGCTTCCGCTACGACATCGAGCGGCTCTCGGCGTTCTATCAGGTCAGCTACGAGACCATTTGCCATCGGCTTTCGACACTGCAGCGCCCGTCGATGCGGGGGGTGCCGTTCTCGTTCGTCCGGGTCGACAAGGCGGGCAACATGTCGAAACGCCAGTCCGCCACCGGTTTTCATTTCTCCTCTTCGGGCGGTACCTGCCCGTTGTGGAACGTCTACGAGACGTTTTCCAACCCGGGCAAGATCCTGGTGCAGATCGCGCAGATGCCCGACGGCCGCAACTACATGTGGGTGGCCCGCACCATCGAGCGCCGCGCGTCGCGATACGGACAACCCGGCAAGACCTTCGCGATCGGGCTGGGCTGCGAAATGCGCCACGCCAACCGGCTGGTCTACTCGAAGGGCCTGGATCTGTCCTCGGACAGCGCGACCCCCATCGGCGCGGGGTGCCGGGTATGCGAACGCGACAACTGCGCCCAGCGGGCGTTCCCCGCGCTGGGGCGGGCGCTGGATCTCGACGAGCACCGCAGTACCGTATCTCCCTACCTGGTCAAGGAGTCCTGATGGCAGAACGCATTCCGCCCGGCGGCCGTCGCGAACTCGGCGTGGTCAACTGGGCGATCGCCCGGGCCGGGGCCCGTGCGATTCGGGCGCCGCGGATGCACCTGTTCGATGTTCTGGGGCAGCACCGGCTGCTGTTTCTGTCGTTCCTGCCGTACTCCCACGTGCTGCTCAACGGCGGCAAGCTGTCCAAGAAGGACAAGGAGTTGGTCATCCTGCGGGTGGGACACCTGCGGGGTTCGGAGTACGAACTGCAGCAGCACCGTCGGCTCGCGCGCTCACGCGGGCTCGATACGGCGGTGCAGGAGAGGATCTTTGCCGGTCCTGACGCCGACGGGCTCACCGAGCGGCAGCGGATACTACTGACGGCGGTGGACGAGTTCATCCTCAACCGGGATCTGACCGACGAGACGTTCGCGGAGCTGTCGCGGCATCTCAACCGCCAGCAGATCATCGAATTATGCGCACTGGCAGGCCATTACGACACCATCGCCGCGATCCTGGCGACGCTGCGAGTGCCGATGGACTTCCGCGACTGACCATCCCCACCAGCGGTCGCGGCGGAACGCGATCAGCCCTTGCCGTACGGCTTCGCCTTGACCGCCGGTGCGGCCTTCTCGGTCGCCAATGTCGACGGCGGGATAGTGGTGGTCACCGTGTCGCCCTGGGTCATCGGGCCGGGAAGCACCGGAGCGGCCGCCGGCGGCAGTTCGGTGGTCATGCTGTCTTCGGTAACCACGGACAATCCGATCATTGTGATCACCGCCCCACTGCCGAGAACGGCCAGCGCGAGCTTGGTGCCTCGCGCAGTCGAAAGTCGAGCCATTGACGTCCCCCCGTTTCACTTCCCGGGGCTGGCGTCATCCCCGGTCAGCTTTGAGTGGACCCGCCGATGCTGGGGACAGCCTGTGACAGGGCTACCGGATGCCTGGACGCCTACAGGTAGGTGACGCCGAGCACGATCAGGGTGAACACCACCGGCGAGATCGGTAGACAGGCCAGAAAAGCCGCCGGTACCAAGCGCTTTCGCTGATACATCCGCCAGGCCAGCCAGCCGACCGCGGCCGACGCGACCGCAATCAGTGCCGCGAGGACCAGCACCCAGAAGTTCACCCGGTAGGCCGACGTCGCGATGGAGATACCGACCAGCCACAGGATGTGGCCGATCACGAAACCGCCGATCGCGGCGACGATTGTCGACGGGCTCAAAAGTTGATCATGTGGCCGGCGAGGCCGTGGAAGCATTCTTGGAGTGCCTCCGACAGCGTCGGGTGAGTGTGCACGTTGCGGGTCAGCTCGTTGACCGTCAGATCCCACTTCTGCGCCAGGGTGAGCTCGGGCAACAGCTCAGAGACGTCGGGTCCGATCAGGTGGGCGCCGAGCAGTTCGCCGTACTTGGTGTCGGCGATGACCTTGACGAAGCCGGTGGGATCAGCCAGGCCGTGCGCTTTGCCGTTGGCGGTGAACGGGAACTTCGCGACCTTGACGTCATAGCCTTCGTCACGCGCCTGCTCCTCGGTGAGGCCGAAGCTGGCGACCTGCGGCTGGCAGAACGTCGCGCGCGGCATCATCCGGTAGTCCCCCAGCGCCAGCGTCTCGGCGCCGGCGATGGTCTCGGCCGCCACCACACCCATGGCTTCGGCGACGTGGGCAAGCTGAAGCTTGGCGGTGACATCGCCGATGGCGTAGATGTGCGGCACGTTGGTGCGCATGTAGTCGTCGATGGCGATGGCCTTGCGGTCGGTCAGCGCGACCCCGGTGGCCTCCAGACCGTAGCCCTCGACGTTGGGCGCGAACCCGATGGCCTGCATGACCTTTTCGGTCTTGATCTCCTCGGTCTTGCCGTCCTTGCTGACGACGACCGTCACCGTCGAGCCGTCGTCGGTGATGGACTCGACCTTGGTGCCGGTGAGGATCTTGACGCCCAGCTTCTTGTACTGCTTCTCGATCTCCTTGGAGACCTCGGCGTCCTCGTTAGGCAGGGCGCGGGGCAGGAACTCGACGATGGTGACGTCCACGCCGTAGTTCTTCATCACGTAGGCGAACTCCATGCCGATCGCGCCGGCGCCGGCGATGACGATGGACTTCGGCAGGTCCCGGGACAGGATCTGCTCTTCGTAGGTGACGACGTTTTTCGACAGCGAGGTGCCGGGCACGAGCCGGGTGCTGCTGCCGGTGGCGATGATCGCATTGTCGAAGGTGAGGGTCTCGGTTCCGCCGTCGTTCAGCTTGACCGACAGGGTGTTGGCGTCGGTGAACGTGCCGTAGCCGGCGACCTCGGTGATCTTGTTCTTCTTCATCAGGAAATGCACGCCGGCGACGCGGCCGTCGGCGACCTTGCGGCTGCGGTCGAAGGCGGCACCGTAATCGAAGGTGGCCTCACCGGTGATGCCGAAGGTCTTGGCTTCCTTGGTGAAGATGTGCGCCAGTTCGGCGTTGCGCAGCAACGCCTTCGACGGGATGCAGCCGACGTTGAGGCACACCCCGCCCCAGTACTTGGGCTCGACGATGGCGGTGTTCAGCCCGAGTTGGGCCGCGCGGATCGCCGCGACGTATCCACCGGGTCCGGCTCCGAGAACAACGACGTCATAGTGGGTCACGCAGATAACCCTAGCGCGGCGGCGAGGCAGGTGGTCAGCCGATCACAGGCCGCGCGATCCATTCGAAGTAGTAGGCGCCGTGCAAGAAGGCCGCGGCCGCCACCGAAGCCATCGGCGCCGACATCAATGCGATGGCCAGGGCGGTGATCGCCGGCCGATTGGGCACCATCGAGACCAGCATGCTGGCCACCGCGCAGGCGATCAGATACAGCAGCACTCCGAAGACGGCGGGCGTCTTGTGCAGCGAGGTGTACCACCAGAAGTAGAAGCCCAGGCCACCGGCGGCGGCCAGGATCCAGACGGCGGCCACGATGAACACGAACTGCCAGCGCTTCACATACTGGTAGGTACCGTCGACCGCGGCCGGCGCGGGCGGCACGACGACCGGTTCGGCGTGCACCAATCCGTTGAGCGGCTGCATGAAGGCGTCGGTGTCGAAGTTCTCCAGCTCGCTGAACGCGTGCGGCGCCGGCTCGCCGAGTGCTCGCAGCGGGTCGGGGTGCGGGCCGGTGTCGAAGATCGGCGCGTGGTGCGGTTCGGTCGAGGGCAGGGACGTTTGTTCAGCCACCGGACACCACCTGAATGAGGACCAGCGTCGCGAGCCAGCCCGGGGCCATCGCCAGGACGAATGCACCGACCGTCGTAAGCCAGCGGCGACCGGAGAGCAGGATGGTCAGCATCCCGATCGCCCCTGGCACGCCAATCACCAATGCGACCACGAGGTCGGGACGAATCGAGGCGTTGACCAGCAGTGTGGTGACGACGGCGGCGACCAGGCCAGTCACACAACCGACCAGCAACGCGCTTGTGAGCAGCCATGCCCTAGGCAGGGGTATCACCCTTGTGACGATACGTGCCCAGACGCCGACTACGGCTGAACGGCTCCGGCGCGCCGACCTGGGATTGCACACGCGTCAGCGGCCTCGGCCACCACAAGATCGGTGCGTTCGGGCGGCCGCGCGCCCCGTTCATAGTCGGCTCCGGTCAGCGGCGGGGCGGCGGTCAGCAACGCGTTCTCCGCATCGGTGAACGCCCGCCCGCGGCTGAGAAAGCGCATCCCCTCGGGGGTTTCGAGGCTGAAGCCGCCGCCGCGGCCCGGCACCACGTCGATGACGAGCTGGGTGTGTTTCCACGTCTCGAACTGCGGGCCGGAGATCCACACCGGCGCGCCTTCGAGGACCCCGAGTAGGACGTCGCGGTCCCCGACGATGAAGTCGCCGTCGGGGTAACACATCGGCGACGAGCCGTCGCAGCATCCGCCGGACTGGTGGAACATCACCGGGCCGTGCCGTTGCTGGAGTCGATGCAAAAGGTCGGCCGCCGCCGCGGTGATCAATGCCCGCGGCGGCGCCTCGTGATGTCGGCGCGGTTGTGACCGCTCACCCGTGACAGCCGCGCCGAAATCGCTCATCAGAAGAAGCCCTGGGCCTTGTTGCTGTAGGAGACGAGCAGGTTCTTGGTCTGCTGGTAGTGGTCGAGCATCATCTTGTGGTTCTCGCGGCCGATACCGGACTGCTTGTAGCCGCCGAACGCCGCATGCGCGGGGTAGGCGTGGTAGCAGTTGGTCCACACCCGGCCGGCTTTGATATCGCGTCCGGCGCGGTAGGCGGTGTTGCCGTCACGGCTCCACACCCCCGCACCCAAGCCGTAGAGGGTGTCGTTGGCGATGCTGATGGCGTCGTCGTAGTCGGCGAACGACGTGACGGCCACAACAGGTCCGAAGATCTCCTCCTGGAAGATCCGCATGGCGTTATGCCCGGTGAAGATCGTCGGCTGGACGTAGTAGCCGCCATTGAGGTCGCCGCCGAGCTCAGCGCGTTCACCGCCGGTAAGCACCTGGGCGCCTTCGCTTTTGCCGATCTCGATGTAGGACAGGATCTTCTCGAGCTGATCGTTGGAAGCCTGGGCGCCGATCATCGTCTCGGTGTCCAGCGGGTCGCCCTGGCGCACCGCCTTGGTGCGAATCGCCGCCATCGCCAGGAACTCGTCGTAGATATCGGCCTGAATCAGGCTGCGCGACGGGCAGGTGCAGACTTCGCCCTGGTTGAGGGCGAACATCGTGAAGCCCTCCAACGCCTTGTCCTGGTACTCGTCGTTGGCGGCGAGGACGTCGGAGAAGAAGATGTTGGGGCTCTTGCCGCCGAGTTCGAGGGTGACGGGGATGAGGTTCTGGGAGGCGTACTGCATGATCAACCGGCCCGTGGTGGTCTCCCCGGTGAACGCGATCTTGGCGATCCGGTTGCTCGAGGCCAGCGGCTTGCCGGCTTCGACGCCAAACCCGTTGACCACGTTGATCACCCCGGCCGGCAACAGGTCGGCGATCAACGACACCAGATACAGCACCGAGGCCGGGGTCTGCTCAGCCGGCTTGAGCACCACCGCATTACCGGCAGCCAACGCCGGCGCCAGCTTCCACACCGCCATCAGGATCGGGAAATTCCACGGGATGATCTGCCCGACCACACCGAGGGGCTCGTGGAAGTGATACGCCACGGTGTCCTCGTCGATCTGCGACAGCGAGCCCTCCTGCGCGCGGATCGCGGCCGCGAAATACCGGAAATGGTCCACTGCCAACGGAATATCGGCCGCCAACGTCTCGCGGATCGGCTTGCCGTTATCCCACGACTCAGCCAGCGCGATCGACTCCAGGTTCGCCTCGATACGGTCGGCGATCTTGTTCAGGATCACCGCCCGCTCCCCCGCCGAGGTCTTGCCCCAGGCCGGGGCCGCGGCGTGCGCGGCATCCAACGCCAGCTCGATATCGGCCTCGGTCGACCGGGCCACCTCGCAGAACACCTCACCGGTTACGGGCGTGCGGTTCTCGAAATACTGCCCACCCACCGGCGGCACCCACTGCCCGCCAATGAAGTTCTCGTAACGCGACTGGAAGGACATCAACGATCCCTCCGAACCCGGCCGTGCGAACACTGTCATAAGTCCTCCTCTTCGAGACACTTTGCTTGCAAACGAATAGCACGCACCGCGGGTGCGGTGGACGCGGGCAACACCATTGACATGTCCGCGGGATAGCGGACGGTCACATCGATTCCGCCTGCGAATCGGTACGGCTGTGCGGCCAGCAAGCCGGCGAAGTGCTTGCGCAGCCGAGACAGTTCGGCGCGAACGGTGACCACACGGGATCGGTCACCGTACAGCTCGTCAGCCAGTTCAGGCGCCGTCCGGCCCTGAGGGTTGCGCGCCAGGATGAGCAGGATCTCGGCGTGGCGCAACGAGATGTCGTGACGCCACCGCCCGAACTGTCCCGTCATGTCCATCGCTGGAGCGCCGGCAATGCTGAGGTCAAGCGATACCTGCGCCAACGCCGGTGCGTCGTCGTCTTCGGTGGGCCGCACCAGCCACCCGCCGGGGAGCAGGTCGACGTCGCACATACCGAAGGTGGGAATCCAGAGCCGGCCCGGGGTGACGAGTTCGGGCAGCAGGATGCGGTTGTGCAGCGGCAGCGAGTCGACCGCGGCGACCCAGCCCTCCGGATCGACGGCCAGCGCCGGTTTGCCGATGCGGGCCAGGATCGGGGCGGCCACCATGCGCAGCCGGTTCAGGGTGCGGTCGTGCTGCGCGCGCAGATGCGATTCGGCCAGCCGGGCCACCGCGTCGACCAGGGCGACGGTCGTGGGGTGGACGGTCGCGGCGGGCCCCGACACGTCCACCACCCCGATCACGTGCCCGGTCCGCGGGTCGCGGATGGGTGCACCCGCGCAGGTCCAGGAGTGGTGGCTGCGGACGAAGTGCTCGGCCGAGAACACCTGAACGGCACGGTTGGAGACCAAGGCGGTGCCGATTGCGTTGGTGCCGACCTCGCCTTCCGACCAGCGCGCACCTTCGACGAAGCCGAGCCGGTCAGCGTTGCCCAGCACCGCGGGCGAACCGGAGCGCCACAGCACGCGGCCCTGCGCGTCGGCCACGACGAGGATGTTGGTCCCGTCGGCGACGATCGATTCCAGGCCGCGGGACACCTCGTCGAGCACCGCCATCAGGCCCGACGCCCGGCGCAACGCCTCCACGCCGCCGGATTCGACGACGGGTGGGGTGCGGCTGTCGGGGTCGACACCGGCAGAGATGAGGCGGCGCCAGGATTCGCCGATGACGTCACGGGGCCGCGCCGGGGCGCGGTGGCCTGACATCGTCGCGTCATAGACAGCCGACATCAACCGCGCGTAGCTACGTGGGTCTTCGCCGACCGCGACCGCGGGCTCAGGCACGTACGTCCCTTGCATCACTGCCGATTGTGCTCTGCATCTCAGCGGTAAACCAGGCCGCCGTCGATTAGGCCGGACTGGCCGGTCATGTAGTCGGCGTCGGGGCCGGCCAGATAGGACACGAATCCGGCCACATCGTCGGGGGTCTCGGCACGGCCGAGCGCGATACCGCCGACGAACTTGTCGTAGGTCTCGCCCTCGGCGGCACCGGTCAGTTCGGCGAAGCGCTTGTCGATCTCCACCCACATGTCGGTGCCGACGACACCCGGGCAGTAGGCGTTGACGGTGATCCCGTCGGCGGCGTGTTCCTTGGCGGCGGCCTGGGTCAGTGCCCGCACCGCGAACTTCGATGCGCTGTAGACGCCGAGCATCGCGAAGCCGTCGTGGCCGGCAATCGAGGAGGCATTAATGATCTTTCCGGGGCGGCCGAGTTCCTTGAACTTCGCGGCGGCCGCCTGGATACCCCACAGCACTCCGTTGACGTTGATCGCCCAGACTCGGGCCGTCTCCTCGGGGGTGACCTCGGCGATGGGGCCGACCAGGGCGATTCCGGCGTTGTTGACCATGATGTCGAAACCGCCGAGAGCCACGGTGGCGTGGTCGACGGCGGCGAACACCTGATCACGGTCACTCACGTCGGCGGCGAATGTCGATGTTTTGCAGCCGATTTCGGCGATCTCGGCAGCCACCGAGTCGACGCCGTCGGTGCGGAGGTCGACGAGTGCGACGTCAGCGCCGTCGCGGGCCAGCCGTAGTGCGATCCCTCGTCCGATGCCGCGGGCCGCCCCGGTGACCAGGGCTACTTTGCCTTCCAATGTCATGCGATGCTCCGTTCAGATGGTGGGGTCGACGAGCACTTTCATCTTCTTGCCGGCGTGCAGTGCCTCGAATCCTTCGTCGACGACGTCGTCGATGGGGATGGTGGTGACCCAGCCGGTGGTGTGATAGGCACCCTTGGCCATCAGTGCGATGACGGCTTCGAAGTCGGCGCCGGTGTAGCACAGCGAGCCCTGGATGCGGCTCTCGTTCATCACCAGGTTGAGAAGTGGTGTCTCCAATGGCTTTTCGTAGATCGCGACGCTGATCATCGGTTTGCGCGATCCCACACACGCCAGCGCTGTCGCGACTGCCGGGGTGACGCCCGCGGCGTCGAACACCGCGCCGGCTCCGCCTCCCCCGGTGTGGTCGGCGATGAAGGCGGGTACGTCCACGGCGGCGGGGTCGAGCGTGCGGGCGCCGAGCGCTTCGATGGCCGCGCGCCGCGTCGGTGACGGCTCGACGACAAGGACGTCGTCAATCCCCTTGCCGCGCAGCGCGAACCACAGACCGATCCCGATCGGTCCGGCCCCGAACACCATGGCGGTGTCGCCGGGGTGCACGTCGCCGAGGGTGGCGGCGTGGTAGGCCACCGACATCGGCTCGACGAGAGCGCCGAGTTCGAGAGAGACGTTGTCGGGCAGCTTATGCAGCATAGACGTCGGGACGGTCGTGTACTCGGCCATGCCGCCGTCGGACATCAAGCCGTGGAAGCCGATCTGATGGCAGACGTTGTAGTTGCCGGCCCGGCACGGTCCACAGTGGTCACATTTGTAGATGGGTTCGACCGCCACCCGGTCACCCTCGGCCCAGCCGGTGACGCCGTCGCCCAGCGCGGTGATGGTCCCGGAGAACTCGTGGCCGATCGTCAGCGGCAGTTGCTGCCCCGTCAGCGGGTGCGGTTCGGTGGGCACGAAGATCGGGCCCGCGTAGTACTCGTGGAGGTCGGTGCCGCAGATTCCGTTGAATCCGACCTTGAGTTTCACGCTGCCCGGCGCCGGCTGGGGTTCGGCGACGTCGTCGATCTCGACTTTGTTGGGCCCGTAGTAGACAGCTGCTTTCATATCGCAGTTCTATGTGACGGCGACCACACCCCGAAAGAGTTGCAGGGGGTTGCAGCCCCGGGTTGCAACTCCTCGCAACTCTTGTCGGGCGGCTGGGGGCGGGTGTGTCCTGGCTCACATGACATCAACACTGGAACCACAGACCGACCTGACGCCGCAGCAGCGGGTCGACGCCTGGCTGGCCGACTTCGAAGCCGCACTGGCTGCCCGCGACATCGAGCGGGTCGCCGGCATGTTCGCCGTCGACAGCTTCTGGCGCGACCTGGTGTCGTTCACCTGGAACATCAAGACCGTCGAGGGCCGCGACGCCATCGCCGGCATGCTCGCCGCCCGGCTCGACGACACCGACCCGTCGGGATTCCGCACCCGCGAGGAGCCGACGGCCGAGGGGGACGTCACCTCGGCGTTCATCGAGTTCGACACCGCGGTGGGCCGGGGAACCGGACATCTTCGCCTCAAGGGCGATCAGGCGTGGACGCTGCTGACCGCACTGCAGGAACTCAAGGGCTACGAAGAGCGCAAGGGTGCCTCCCGGGTAATGGGTGCGGTTCACGGCAGCGACCCGGATCCGCGGTCGTGGGCGGAGAAGCGCGCCGAAGAGGAGGCGGCTCTGGGCCGGACCGTGCAGCCGTACACGTTGGTGATCGGCGGCGGCCAGGGTGGGATCGCGTTGGGTGCGCGGCTGCGCCAACTCGGGGTGCCCGCCATCGTCGTCGACCGCCACGAGCGGCCCGGCGATCAGTGGCGCAAGCGCTACAAGTCGCTGTGCCTGCACGACCCGGTCTGGTACGACCACCTGCCGTACCTGCCGTTCCCGCAGAACTGGCCGGTGTTCGCGCCGAAGGACAAGATCGGTGACTGGCTGGAGTTCTACACGCGGGTGATGGAGGTGCCGTACTGGTCGAAGACCACGTGCCTGTCGGCGACGTTCGACGAGGCCGCCAAGCGGTGGAACGTCGACGTCGACCGCGACGGTGAGCGGCTCACCCTGCACCCCACCCACCTGGTGCTGGCCACCGGCATGTCGGGCAAACCGAGTGTTCCGACCCTGCCCGGGCAGGACGTCTTCCGCGGCGACCAGCACCACTCGAGTGCGCATCCCGGGCCGGACGCGTACGTAGGCAAGAAGGCGGTCGTGATCGGGTCCAACAACTCGGCCCACGACATCTGCAAGGCGCTCTACGAGAACGGCGTCGACGTGACCATGGTGCAACGGTCCTCGACGCATATCGTCAAGTCCGACAGCCTGATGGAGATCGGCCTGGGCGACCTGTACTCCGAACGCGCGCTGGCGGCGGGTATGACCACCGAGAAGGCCGACCTGACGTTCGCTTCGCTCCCCTACCGGATCATGCACGAATTCCAGATCCCGCTCTATGATCGGATGCGCGAGCGGGACAAGGAGTTCTATGACCGGCTCGAAGCGGCTGGCTTCGAGTTAGATTGGGGCGCAGACGGTTCCGGGCTGTTCATGAAGTACCTGAGGCGCGGGTCGGGCTACTACATCGACGTCGGGGCCTGCGATCTGGTGGCCGACGGCAAGATCAAACTGGCCCACGGTCAGGTCGCGCGGCTCACCGAGGATTCGGTGGTGCTGGCCGACGGGACGGAGTTGCCTGCCGACCTGGTGGTCTACGCCACCGGGTTCGGCTCGATGAACGGTTGGGCAGCCGATCTCATCGGCCAGGAGGTCGCCGACAAGGTGGGCAAGGTGTGGGGGTTGGGGTCGGACACCCCGAAGGACCCCGGACCGTGGGAGGGCGAGCAACGCAACATGTGGAAGCCCACCCAGCAGGAGAACCTGTGGTTCCACGGCGGCAATCTGCACCAATCACGGCATTACTCGCTGTATTTGGCCCTTCAGCTCAAGGCGCGTTACGAAGGGATCCCAACGCCGGTGTACGGCTTGCAGGAGGTGCACCACCTGAGCTGACGCTCACGCGACGGCGGTGGACCGGCGGATCTGGTTTCCGCCGGCCCGCTTCGCCTCGTACATCGCCATGTCGGCTTCGGCGATCACGCCCTCGATCAGGGTGCGGAAGTCCTGGGTTGTGTCCGGCACAGTGGCGCCCGCGATCCCGAGGCTGGCCGTGACACCCCACGGGTTGTCGGCGATCGTCGAACAGAGGCGACGCGCGAGCATCTCCACCTGACGTGGCGGTGATGCTTGGGCGAGCAGGAACTCCTCGCCACCGACGCGCGCGGCGATCACGCCCCGACCGCCGACTTCCCGAATCCGGGTGGCGACGTCGATGAGTACCTGGTCCCCAACGGCGTGGCCCAGGCTGTCGTTGAGCTGCTTGAACCCGTCGAGGTCGATCATCACCACGCTGAAGGACGCCAAACCGCCACGTGCGGCGCCGGCGATGAGCGCACGGGCCGAGCGGCGGAATCCTCGCCGATTGGCCAGGCCGGTCAGCGGATCGGTCGATACCGCGTCATTCCACAGCAGTCGCACCAGGATCTGCCCGCCGAATGGGACCAAGATTAGGCCACCGCTGGCAAGCAGGAGCGTGCCTACTGCCATCGCCACATCACCGGCCAGCCCCATGCGAACGACGCACGCCCCGGCCGTTCCGAGCGCCACGCTCACCGTGAGCACGAGGAGCCGCGGGCTATGTGCCATGGCCACATAAGCGGCGAGGCCGGCGAATGCCCAGCAGGTGAGCAATCCGGTGTGCGGATCGGACTGGGTCAGCGCCACGACGGCGATACCCACACTGCCGACGATCGAGAAGAGCACCGATTGTCGCTGGCTCGGCCAACGCACGGCGTACGCCACGGCCATAACGGCAAACGTGCCCGCGATCATCAGCACAACGCCCCGCGCCATACCGTGCTGGCCGGCCGGACTGATCGACATCAACACCACGGCGACGGTGAGCACCGCGAGAATCGCGGTCATGGCGCGACGCACAATCCCGAGGATGTGGCGGGACGCAAGGTAACCCGACAGCCAGTCGTAGCGGTCTGGTTGTCGCCACCACTGACGGACGTGGTTCACCCGTAGCCCCCGATCCTCACCAGGGACGATGGTACCGAGCGGCTCCGTTGTCGACGACCGGATCGAATTCGACCGACCCGGGTGCGCAGAATGGAGCACGTGACCAACGCGCCTGAAACTACCGACCCGTACCTGTGGCTCGAGGAGGTCACCGGCGACGAGGCCATGGCCTGGGTGCGAGCTCACAACGAACCCGCCATCGCCGAATTCAGCGGGGAAGCGTTCGAGGAGATGCGCGCCGAGGCGCTGGAGGTGCTCGACACTGATGCGCGGATTCCGTACGTACGCCGGCGCGGCGAGTACCTCTACAACTTCTGGCGCGACGCCGCGCACCCGAAAGGTTTGTGGCGTCGCACCACCCTGGAGAGCTACCTCGCCGAGACTCCGGACTGGGACGTCATCCTCGATGTCGACGACCTGGCCCGCGCCGACGGCGAGAACTGGGTGTGGGCCGGTGCCGATGTCATCGAACCCGACCACAGCCTGGCGCTGATCAGCCTGTCCCGCGGCGGCTCTGATGCTGCCGTGGTACGCGAGTTCGATATGGCGACAAGGGAATTCGTGGCGGGTGGTTTCGAGTTGCCGGAGGCGAAGTCCAACGTCACGTGGGAAGACCACGACACCGTCCTGGTCGGTACGGACTTCGGCCCCGATTCGATGACCGAATCCGGCTACCCGCGAGTGGTCAAGCGGTGGAAGCGCGGGCAGCCGCTGAGCGAGGCTGCGACGGTGTTCACCGGGCCGGTCACCGACGTGATCGTGTCGGCCTCGGTGGACCGGACACCGGGATACGAACGCACCCTGATCTACCGGGCCATCGACTTCTTCAACGACGATGTCTACCAACTCCGTTCAGGTGAACTGGTTCGGATCGACGCGCCGACGGATGCCACCTTGTCGGTGCATCGGCAGTGGCTGCTCATCGAGTTGCGCACCGACTGGCACACCGGACGCGGGTCGTACCGGGCGGGTTCGCTGCTCGCCGCCGACTACGAGCAATTCCTCGACGGCACAGCTGATGTGGCCGTCGTGTTCGAGCCCGACGAACACACCTGCCTGCATCAGTACTCGTGGACTCGGGATCGACTCGTGATGGTGACGCTCGCCGATGTGGCGAGCAACGTCGAGGTGGTGACACCCGGAACCTGGACGCGGGAGCCGGTGACCGGACTCGCGTCGAGTACCAACACGGTCATCGTGGCGGCCGACAGCGACGGTGACGAAATCTTCTTGGATTCCAGCGGATTCGTCACTCCGTCCCGGCTGCTACACGGGGTGGTCGGTGGTGAACTGACCGAGATCAAGCGAGCGCCGTCATTCTTCGACGCAGCGGATCTCGAAGTGTCACAGCACTTTGCGACATCCGACGATGGGACGGCGGTGCCGTACTTCGTGGTCAGCCACAGGCATCGCGAAGCTCCCGGCCCCACCCTGTTGGGCGGGTACGGCGGGTTCGAGGTCTCCCGGACGCCGGGCTATGACGGGGTGCTGGGCCGGTTGTGGTTGTCGCGGGGCGGAACCTACGTGCTGGCCAATATCCGCGGCGGGGGCGAGTACGGGCCGACATGGCACACCCAGGCGATGCGGGAAGGCCGGCACAAGGTGGCCGAGGACTTCGCGGCGGTGGCGCGGGACCTCGTCGACCGCGGGATCACGACCGTCGCGCAACTCGGGGCACAAGGCGGCAGCAACGGCGGACTGCTGATGGGCATCATGCTGACGAAGTACCCGCAGCACTTCGGCGCGCTGGTCTGCCAGGTTCCGCTGCTGGACATGAAGCGCTTCCATCTGCTGCTGGCCGGTGCGTCCTGGGTCGCCGAGTACGGCGACCCGGACGAGCCCGCGGACTGGCAGTTCATCGCCGAGTACTCGCCGTATCAGAACATCAACACCGACAAGCGTTATCCCCCAGTGCTGATCACGACCTCGACGCGCGACGACCGGGTGCATCCCGGGCATGCCCGCAAGATGACCGCCGCGCTGGAAGAGGCCGGCCACGACGTCTGGTACTACGAAAACATCGAGGGCGGGCACGCCGGGGCGGCCGACAATGCGCAGACGGCATTCAAGTCGGCGCTGAGCTACTCGTTCCTGCACCGGATGCTGGACTGAGGGTGAGTTGACCAGCAAACATCGCGTAGTACCCTTTAGCTAACAGCTAACTGCGGAGGGGTACAGCGGTGCAGGTCGACGTCGGTGAGATGCGTTCGGGTGCAAACCGGGCATACAGCGCGGCCTGGCTTGCCATGGAGGGCGCCGATCGGCTGGCGCGCGGCACGGTCGCCGCGGGGATCTTCGGCGACTTCGGCGCAGCCGAGTCATTCTGCGGGGCACTCGACCAAGCGCATACCGCCCACGTGCAGCGTCTACGCGATCACGAGAACCGGCTGGGGGTTCTTGGCGACAAGGCTCACACGACTGCGTCGGCGTTCGTCGATATGGAGGAGCGCAACGCCGAGGCGCTGCGTTCGGTGCTGTGACCGATTACCCGAGCCTCACACATATCAGTGTCGCCGCGCTGATCGGTGAGGCCGGTGGTGATCCATGGATGGTCGACGCGACGGTTCAGAGCGGCGATCCCGGGGCCATTTCCGATTTGGGACGTGCCTTCTTCGACGCCGGTGCCTGCACGGCCGAGACCTACAAGGAGTTCGAGGCGGCGCAAGCGCGCTTTCGTGCGTCCTGGAATCGGGAGAGTGGCGAACACCCGATCAACGACAGTGCAGAAGTTCAGCGGGCGACCACCAGGTTGATGGTCCAGCAGGACCAGCTACCGGCCATCGGGGCTGACTTGGCCGGCATTGCGGCGACTCTGGCTGAGACACAACGGTTCTCCGGTATGGAGGTAGCCAATCTCAACACGCAGCTGGAGTACATCGATGCGCTGATCGGTCAGGCACTGGCCAACGACCAAGACATATCGGCGTTGGAGGACAGCGCGATCACGGCTACCTCCAACGTTCTTCACCAGGTGACCGCGTTGCGCGACGATTACACGGGCAAGCTCGACGCATCGCTGACCGCGTTGCGCGCCGACCACGGATACGACCCGGCACCGATCGAAGACGTGGACGGCGACGGCGAGCTCGGGCCCGAACAGCGCGGCCGGGAAGCCACGGATTGGTACGACGCGAATCGGCGGGCTCAGGACGAGGCATTGGTGAATAGCGGCGGTCCGATGACGCCGGAAAAAGCTGCTGCTGCAGCACGATTGCGGGACCTGGCCACCACCGGGAATCCTGCTGCTGCTCCGGATGCGCGGCGGTTGGCCGGTGAACGTCTTGACGACTTCCGGATGGCCAACTTCGTCGGACCGTTGCCGATGGACCCGGTCGTCGGCGGTGACGCCCGGAGTCGGGCACGATCGAGATTGGACATGCAGCAGCGGCTCGAGCAGGGTACCTACGGCTTGCCGCCGATGACCTCCGATCAGGCGACGCAGGCGCTCGACGAAGGTGAGCAGTTCGGACGTGTCGTCGCGGTGAACCGGGCGATGACGGCGCTGACGAGTCAGGGAATGTCGGAAGACGGGGCGAAGTTAGTGATCGGCGACTTGCTCAAGCGAGCGGGCGATGTCACCGCAATAACTGGACCGGTATCCGAGGGCGTCGAGGCCTATGCCGAGCGGATACCCGGTGGGCGGCACGCCATGCCGGAGGACTTGTTGTCACCATCCGACGCAGCGAAGTGGGCTCATATAGCTGGCAAGGTAGGAAAATTCGGCGACCTGATCGAACTAGGGACTGCGGTGAACGATTTTGCCCACGGCGGCAGTGCAGAAGAGTTTGGCAGCACGCTCGGTGGTGTGGCAGGTGGCTCCGCCGCCGCATGGGGCGCTGCAGCGCTGGCTGGATCGTTCACCGGCCCGTGGACCACCGCGGCCATTGTTGTCGCGGCCAGCGTTCTCGGCGGTGTTGGCGGCGAACAGCTGGGCGGTGGAATCGGATCCGTATTCGACACCGCCTCTGGTACTGGCAGCGGCGGGGGATAGAGGTGGTGAGGGTGCAAGACATCTTCGGGTATCTGACACTGGGCGCGCTCGCCTGCGCCGCGATACTCAGCAGCTTCCCGCTCTGGAAGTCCGCCACATTGTCGCCGGACTCGATCGAACGGCGAGTGTGGTGGACGTGCTGCGTCTTCGCAGTTGGGTGTGTTTTCCTCTCGCAATGGCCCGCCTGGGGGCGCGGACTGTTCGGATCGACCATGTTGGCACTAGCACTGACCGCCGTCGCTGGCCGCTGGACGACTTTCATCAAAATCAACGGTCGGATCTATAGCGCCTCTAGCCGTCCCGATCGGCCGCCAGCGCTTGCCGACCAAGACGACGCCGAATAGCCGAGGATCCGCGCGTCCGTACAGCATCGGCGACGTCAGGACACTAGCTCGACTTCGCCAACCCCACCAGCAGCGTCACGATCACCCCGATAACGACCAAGCCGCCGCCCACGACCAGCGAGATGTTCAGCCACTGATGCATGCTGTTCACCGCGGTGTTCACCATGGCCTCGGCGATCCGCCGAATATTGCCCGACGAGTTGTCCAGCACGGTGTTCAAATGCCGGCGGCCGAATTCTATTGCTGCCCAGCCTAACCCACCGACCAGCAGTGCCGAGACACCCAGACCCACCAGCATCTTGCCGCGGCTGCGGGCGATGAACAGCGTCAACAAAGCGAACACCGCGGCCAGCACGGTCAACCCCACACTCGCCCACGGCCCGTAGGTTGCCACCTGCCGCAAGGCACCCGGTCGCAGTATCGACGGGGCGTTGTCGGTCAACGGAATTGGCACCGACGTCGGGATAGTGATGTTGTAGTCGCTCAGCGTCTCCTTGAATGCGACGTCGGAGAGCATCGGCGCGAAGTCGATCACCCACCGGCCCTGGGAGTCGACGCTGGACTGCACCGAATCGGTGAACAGCCACCGATGTGCAAAGCGGTTCGCCTGCGCAAACTGCCCGGGGAACGCTGAACTCGCGGTGTAGGTGGACGCGACCAGGCTGACAGTGCCGGTGTTGACGCCCGTACCCAGCCGGGCAACCTGCGTCGTCAACTCCCCGGCCATCGCCGCCTTCAGGGCAGGGTCAGCGGCGGCCTTCTGTGCTAGCGCCGCATACCCGTCGCCGTCGACCAGATTCTGCTGCACCCACGCCGCGGGCACAGCGAGTGCCAGCAGGACCGTAGTGACAAGCCACATCAGGAGCGTGGCCACGAACCGCACGCGTCCCCACTTTCCGGGACGCGCTCAGCTCAGTCGGAATGAGACGTGGCGCGGCCCACGATCAACGGATCAGGATTGCCGACCACTTCATGATCCTTGTTGTCGTAGTTGAACTTACTCAGGACATGCCGCATGGCATTGATCCGGGCACGCTTTTTGTCGTTGCTCTTGATGACCGTCCACGGCGCGATCTCGGTGTCCGTCCAGGCGAACATGTCTTCCTTGGCGGCGGTGTAGTCATGCCACTTGTCGAGCGAGGCCAGATCTGTCGGGGACAGTTTCCACTGCCGCACCGGGTCGACCTGCCGGATGGTGAACCGGGTGCGCTGCTCAGCGGAAGTCACCGAGAACCACAGTTTGGTCAGGCTGATGCCGTCGTTGACCAGCATCTGTTCGAACAGCGGCGCCTGCCGGACGAACTCGGCGTGCTGCTTGGGCGTGCAGTAGCCCATCACCCGCTCGACTCCGGCGCGGTTGTACCAGGACCGGTCGAACAGCACGATCTCACCTGCTGCCGGCAGGTGGTTGACGTAGCGCTGGAAGTACCACTGGGTGGTTTCCTTCTCGGTCGGCTTCTCCAGCGCCACCACCCGCGCGCCGCGGGGGTTGAGATGCTCCATGAAGCGCTTGATGGTGCCGCCCTTGCCTGCGGCGTCGCGACCCTCGAAGACGATCACGTGCCGGTGCCCGTGGGCCTGGCTCCACTTCTGCAGCTTCAGCAGTTCGATCTGCAGCAGCCGCTTCTGCTCCTCGTACTCGCTGCGCGACATCCGCTCGTCGTACGGGTAGTTCTCCCGCCAGGTGTCGACGGCGAGGCCGGCGGCGTCGAGCAGCACCGGGTCGTCATCGTCGTCGTCATAAACCTTGAAGCCGTTCAGTTCAAGTGTCACGCGCGCAAATTAGCTTGCGCGTTCAACGTCAAGGTGACGCAGGAGTGAACGACGGGTGGCGCGCCCGACGCACAATCGCCGCGGCAATACACACCACTGAGCTGCCCAGCAAGACCGCCCCGACCGCGTCGGTGAAGTAGTGATACGACACCGCCTGCCCGAGCACACCGAGCACCGCCCACACCGCGGCGCCCACCACCACCCACCAGCGGGCCCCCAGCGCCAGAACCACCATGCCGAGTACGACCACCATCAGCGTCGTATGACCGCTGGGATAGGCCAGCGCACCTTCCTTCTGCCGACCGAACAGATGCTTGAGCGCGCGCGCAATCATCACTGCCGCAACAGGACTCACCATCATCACGAGCGCGAGCATCCACCGTCGGCCCCACAGCGCCACTGCCACCGCACCCAGCAGAACCAGAGCGACGGTACGCAAGTCGGTAAAGAACAGCAGCTTGCCCAGCGCACTACCGTGAGCCTGCTGAAACCAGTCGTCGACCGGAGTGGAGGAATCCCCCACCGCTACACCGAGCGCCACCATCAGCGGTGTGGCGGTCAGCGGCCACCACAGCAGGCCCCTCAGCGCGAGATTCCCCGGATGTAGGCGGCCTGGCCGAGGTGCTGCATGCAGTCGTCGAAGATGCTGACAAGTCGTGCACTCGCCGTCACCGGCGGATCCCAGTTCTCGTCGACCACGCGTGCGAGTTCCTCGGTGGTGATGGTGGCGATGTACTCCAGCGTCATCTTGTGCACGGCGTGGTAGTAGCCGGCCAGCAGATCGGCCGGGGCCCGCACCTTGCCGACCTCTTCGGGAGTGTGCCCGTAGCCGTGGGCATCTCGCGGCAGGTCGAGGTTGAACTGATCCACCCAGCCGCCGCTGAACCACACCTGCTCACCGCCGACGATCGCCGCCACCTGGGCGTCCTGGATCCGCGCGCTGTGCCAGATCAGCCAGGCGATGCTGTTGGCCGTCGAGGTGGGCCGGAAGAAGGAGACCTCGTCGGTCAGGTCGTCGGTGAGGTCGTCGACGTGCTCGATGATGCGAGTGAAGGAGTCGCGCAGGAGCTCGCGCGCGGCTTCGGCATCCGTAGGTGAGTCGGCCATGCCTTCAGACGCTACGCGGAGTTGGTCGGGGTCTGGGCTGCGGGTTGTGCGCCGTGGAAGACCGCTTCGACGTTGTTGCCGTCCGGGTCGCGGACGAACGCACCGTAATAGCCGGGGTGGTACTCCGGCCACAGCCGCGGCGCGTGCAGCGACTCCGCCCCCAGACCCAGTGCGGCGTCATAGAAGGCCTGGACCGCGGCCTCGTCCGCAGCGGCGAACGCGACGTGCACCTCGCGGTTGGGCCCCATCCCGGCACCGTCGGCGATCCAGAACTCGGGATGGCCGTCGCGGCCGTAGCCGACCGCCGGGCCGACATCCATGACCCGCAGATATCCGAGGACGGACAGCACCCGGTCGTAGAACTCCTGCGATTTCGGGTAGTCCGCGCAATTGATTCCGAAGTGATCGATCACAGCCTCCATAATGCAGGCGACTCCGACGTAATCTCGATGCCATGAGCTACGACCTGGTCATCCGCAATGGCATCATCGTCGACGGGCTGGGAGGCGAACCATATCCCGGCGATGTCGCGGTCTCCGACGGCGTCATCGTGGCCGTCGGCACCGTCGCCGGGGCCGGCGCCCGGGAGATCGACGCGACCGATCTGCTGGTCACCCCCGGATTCGTCGACCTGCACACCCATTACGACGGCCAGGCGATCTGGTCGGATCGGATGACGCCGTCGTCGGCGCACGGGGTGACAACCGCGGTAATGGGAAACTGCGGCGTCGGCTTCGCGCCGTGCCGCCCGGAGGACCACGACGTACTCGTCGATGTCATGGCCGGCGTCGAGGACATCCCCGGCGTCGTGATGGTCGACGGCCTGCCATGGACGTGGGAGACCTTCCCCGAATTCCTCGACGCACTGGATTCGCGGCAGCGGGATATCGACGTCGCCGCGTTCCTGCCGCATTCCCCGCTGCGGGTGTACGTGATGGGTCAACGCGGCGTCGACCGCGAGCTGCCCACTCCCGAGGACCTGGCGATGATGCGCAAGCTTGCCGAGGAGGCGATTCGCGCTGGCGCGCTGGGCTTCGCGTCATCCCGGCTGACGTTACATAAAACCTCTGGTGGACAACCGATTCCGAGCTACGAGGCGCAGTACGAGGAGATCGAGGCGATCGCCCGGGGTGTCGACGACGCTGGCGGCGGGCTGCTGCAATTCGTGCCGGACCTGATGGCCGGCGACTACGAGGGTGCCCTCGCCGCGGTGTTCGACGTCGCCGCGGAAGTTGGGTTGCCAGTGACCTTCACACTCGCGATCGGCAATGCGGGGCCGCCGATTCACCTCGACGCCCTGCGGATGGTGGAGAAGGCCAACGCCAACGGCGGTGAGGTCACGGGCCAGATCTTCCCGCGACCGATCGGTCTGGTACTCGGTTTGGACCTGTCCGGCAACCCGTTCGTGCTCTACCCCAGCTACCTGGAGATCGCTCACCTTCCCCTCGCCGAGCGCGTCGCCGAGATGCGCAAACCCGAAGTGCGGATGCGTATCCTGAACGACACACCGTCAAGTGAAGGTCATCCCCTGATGTTCGCGGCACAGGCGTGGAATTACATGTTCCCGCTCGGCGATCCGCCGAACTACGAACCCTCGGCTGAGGATTCGATCGGCGCACGGGCCGCCGCACGTGGCGTCAGCCCGCTCGAGGAGGCATACGACCGGCTGCTCGACGACGACGGTCACGCCATGTTGCTGGTGACGCTGGCCAACTTCCGGGACAACTCCTTGGATACGGTGGCCGAGCTGATCCAACGCGACGATGTCGTCCTGGGCCTGGGCGACGGCGGCGCGCATTACGGAATGATCTGCGACGCAAGCTTTCCCACCTACATGCTGACGCACTGGGTGCGGGACAGGCCGTCGGGCCGGCTGCCAGTGGAACGGGTCATTCAGGAACTGACGTCGGTGCCCGCCCGGATCGCCGGACTGGCCGACCGCGGTCGGATCGCGGTGGGCTACAAAGCGGACGTCAACGTGATCGATCCCGACGCACTGCAGCTGCACCGGCCGACGGTCAAGGCCGACCTGCCCGCAGGTGGGCGCCGGCTGGACCAGACAGCCGACGGCTACGTCGCGACGATCGTCTCCGGTGAGGTCATCTCCGAGAACGGCGTGCCCACGGCGGCGCGGCCGGGCAAGCTGGTTCGCGGACGTCAGGCGGCACCCCTGCCTGCGCACGCACGGTGAGCCGCGTCGCACCGCTTGCGCCGCCGTGGAGTGACTCCGACGCCGCCGACATCGGCAGCTGGGGGCACCCCGACCGGACCTATGAGCCGCTGCTGCTGGTGCGCTGCCTGCAACGTCACCCGGCGATGGCCCGGAAACTGCGCAAGCTCGGCGAATCGCTCTACCTCGACACGCGGCTGCCGCCGCGGACCCGAACCATCGCGATCCTGCGGATCTGCGGGCTGGTGCACTGCGCCTACGAGTGGGGCGGGCAGGCCGCGTTCTGGGGGCCGATTGCCGGGGTGTCCGGCGACGAGGCCGACGCTTTGGCCGTGGGCGATCCCGCCGATCCGCGGTGGAGCCCCCAGGAGCGCACGCTCATCACCGCTGTCGACGAATTGGAGCACACCGGGTCGTGGTCGTCGCAGACCTGGGCCGCGCTCGGCGAGAGCCTCGACGACGAGCAGCGGATGGAGCTGCTGATCGCGGTCGGCTGGTACCGAACGGTCTGCACGCTCTGCAACGGGCTCGACCTGCCGGTCGACGGGTGGATGCGGCCCTGGCCGGGTTCAGCGCCGTGACGTGTCGCGCTTGAGCGCGGGGTGCTGACTGGTCAACAGCGGCAGCAGCACCTTGTGCGGCAGCAGCTGGAAGATTCGGGTGCTGATCACGTTCTGGATGCCGGCGATCACGTCGCCCCGGTCTTCCGCGAGCGCGTCGATACCGATCTTGGCGACGGCCCGCGACGGCATCCACATGAATTTCGGGAAGGCGTCGGCGAATTCGCGTTCGTCCATCCCGGCGGCGCTGAGGAACTCGGTACGCACCGGGCCGGGGTGGAGCACCGCCGCGGTGACGCCGGTGCCGGCGAGCTCGCCGCGGAGTCCGGCGGTGAAGGAGCGGACGAACGCCTTGGTGGCCGCATAACCGGCTTGGCCCGGGAAGGGCTGGAAACCGGCCGTCGACCCGACGTTGAGGATCGCTCCGCGACCGCGGGGCACCATCTGCTGGACGGCCCGCGAGGTGAGGTCGATGACGGCCTCGACGTTGACCCGGACCTGGGCGATCTCGTCGGCCACCGGGGCGGTGGCCACCGAGCCGACGACGCCGATACCGGCATTGTTGACCAGAATGTCGACGGTCAGGCCACGTGCCGCGACCTCGTCGAACAGTGCGGCGCGGGCAGCAGGGTCGGCGACGTCGGCCGCAATGACTTCGACGCGAACCTGGTCGGCGAGTTCGGCGGCGAGCTCTCTGAGCTTGTCCTCGCGGCGGGCGACCAGTGTGACGCCGTGCCCGCGTGCCGCGAGTTCGCGGGCGAGGTCGGCGCCGATGCCCGAGGACGCCCCGGTCACGACTGCGGTGGACGAGGGCGAGGCAGCAGGTAACGGCATGTCGTCGGCAACCTGTGTGCTCCCCGTCATATTCCCTGAGCGCTCACTCTCCTGAGCGCCGAGTGTGCGGTTTCGTACGCGACCCGCCGTCAGTGGCGTATGAGGATGCACACTCACCACGTCCGCGGCAGCCTCGCGACTCGAGTGCGCGACCGACCCGGTCGAGGAAGGCGTGCGGACGATTGTGCAACATCGAGCTTGTCAGTCGGACGTCTATCCAGCCTAATTCGGGCAACATGGCGTAGCGCTCGACATCATTGGACCGCTGCTTCGGGTCGGTCCAATGATGGGCACCATCGAAGTCAACCCCTACCCGCCACTGCGGCCATCCCATATCCAATCTGGCCACGACGAATCCATTCTCGTCGCATACGCGGATCTGCGTCTCCGGCCGCGGGAATCCGTTGCGCAGGAGCACTATTCGAGTCAGCGACTCGTACGGCGACTCGGATCCGCCGTCCACTATCTCCAACACTCGACGTAGCTGGTCGAGCCCACGCACGCCACTGTGACGTGTGATGACCGCATGGACGTCGTCGACCTTGAAATCGGTGGCCCTCATCAGTGCGTCGAGCCGCTGCACGGCCGGGACGAATGCGAGCCGACGGCCGAGGTCGAAGGCCGTACGAGCCGGCGTGGTGACGGGTAATCCGAGCACCGATTGAGATTCGCCCGGAAACAACCGATCGCTGCGAACGGTGATCAGTGCCGGTGGGCGGCGATTGGAGTGCACAAGTTCGGCAGGGAGTTCAGGCTCAATCCACTTGGAGCCCAACAACGCCGACGCCGACAAACCGGCGAGAACTCCTTTGCGCCCAGACCACAGCCAAGCTGCCCGAGCACGATCGACGGCCGTTAGGTCGACACCGCGCGGCAGCCATACTCCTGGATAGATGGCCTCGTGGAAGCGCCGCAACTGACGGAATGTCAGGGCATCGGCAGCCAACACCTCGGCCGCCCGAAACGGCCACGGAAGCGTCTGCATGTGCGAAGGGTGGCAGTGCCGCGCGAAACACGACTTCGCCCATCCACAGCCACGCTGAGTGTGCGGTTCCATACGCGGATCGCGGCGTGTTGCGTATGAAACCGCACACTCGCGAGCAAGACAACGAAAAGCCCCGGTGCGCGGAGCGCACCGGGGCTTTTTCGTACAGGGACTTAGAAGTCCATACCGCCCATGCCACCGGTCGGGTCGCCCGCAGGTGCGGCGGCCTTCTCCGGCTTGTCGGCAACGACGGCCTCGGTGGTGAGGAACAGCGCCGCGATGGACGCCGCGTTCTGCAGCGCCGAGCGGGTGACCTTCACCGGGTCGGCAACGCCGGCCTTGAGCAGGTCCTCGTACACACCAGTGGCGGCGTTGAGGCCGGTGCCCCCGGGAGAGTTGCGGACCTTCTCGGCGACAACGCCCGGCTCCAGGCCGGCGTTGAAGGCGATCTGCTTCAGCGGAGCCTCGAGCGCAACACGCACGATGTTGGCGCCAGTGGCCTCGTCACCGGTCAGCGACAGCTCCTCGAGCGCCGGGGCAGCCTGCAGCAGGGCCACGCCGCCACCGGCGACGATGCCCTCTTCGACAGCAGCCTTGGCGTTGCGCACGGCATCTTCGATGCGGTGCTTGCGCTCCTTGAGCTCCACCTCGGTGGCAGCTCCGGCCTTGATCACCGCAACACCGCCGGCCAGCTTGGCCAGGCGCTCCTGCAGCTTCTCGCGGTCGTAGTCGGAGTCGCTGTTCTCGATCTCGGCGCGGATCTGCGCCACGCGACCGGCGATGGCCTCGGAGTCGCCCGCACCCTCGACGATGGTGGTCTCGTCCTTGGTCACCACGACCTTGCGAGCCTGACCCAGCAGCGACACGTCAGCGGTCTCCAGGGAGAGGCCGACCTCTTCGCTGACGACCTGGCCACCGGTGAGGATGGCGATGTCCTGCAGCATGGCCTTGCGGCGGTCACCGAAGCCCGGAGCCTTGACGGCCACAGACTTGAAGGTGCCACGGATCTTGTTGACCACCAGGGTGGACAGGGCTTCGCCCTCGACGTCCTCGGCGATGATCAGCAGCGGCTTGCCGGACTGGATGACCTTCTCCAGCAGGGGCAGCAGATCCTTGACGGTCGACACCTTGGAGCTCACCAGCAGGATGTAAGGATCCTCCAGGATGGCTTCCTGACGCTCGGCGTCGGTGACGAAGTAGCCCGAGATGTAGCCCTTGTCGAAGCGCATACCCTCGGTGAGCTCCAGCTGCAGGCCGAAGGTGTTGGACTCCTCGACGGTGATGACACCCTCGTTGCCCACCTTGTCCATGGCCTCGGCGATCAGGTCGCCGATGGTCTGGTCGCCCGCGGAAATACCGGCCGTGGCCGCGATCTGCTCCTTGGTCTCGACCTCCTTGGCGCTCTTCAGCAGCGTCTCGGTGATCTTCTCGACGGCCTTCTCGATGCCGCGCTTGAGGCCGAGCGGGTTCGCGCCGGCCGCGACGTTGCGCAGACCTTCACGGACCAGAGCCTGGGCCAGAACGGTGGCGGTGGTGGTGCCGTCGCCCGCGACGTCGTCGGTCTTCTTGGCGACTTCCTTGACCAGCTCAGCGCCGATCTTCTCGTAGGGGTCCTCCAGCTCGATCTCCTTGGCGATGGACACACCATCGTTGGTGATCGTGGGGGCGCCCCACTTCTTCTCCAGGACGACGTTGCGACCCTTGGGGCCCAGCGTCACCTTTACCGCGTCGGCGAGGGCGTTGAGGCCCCGCTCGAGGCCGCGGCGTGCCTCTTCGTCGTAAGCAATGATCTTGGACATTGCGAAGTGAATCCTCCGGTTGGGGGTTACACGCTTCTGGCCGGACGCAGTGCCCGCGACGGACGACCGCTGCTGTGTTCGGCTGCGGTCTCACCGTCCCGACCTAGCACTCACTGGTCGCGAGTGCCAACGTCATTCTTAGCACTCGACCATGGTGAGTGCAAGAAAAAGGGGTCGGTGTTCACCCGGCGCGTAGGCCGTCCACGATCACCCCGGTGATCCGCTCGGCGACATCCGGGCCGAACTGCTGTCCGCTCTTGCCAACCAGCATCAGCGCCTTGAGTTCGGCCAGGCCGACGTCGGTACGCACGGTGCCGGCCTGCTGCGCGGCCGCGAGCAGTTCATCCAGCACGCCGAGGAACTCGACCTCGGCGCCGGGCGCGGCGCATTCCACGTCGATGCCGTAGCTGGCCAGTGCCTCGACCATGCCGTGGTCGGCGGAGCCGTTTAGGACGATCTCGCGGATGAACTCGAAGAGCGCGCCTGCGGGGTCGGCGGCCAACAGTGCCCGCCCGTGCGCGACGATCAGCCGCACCCGCTCGCCGACAACCGCCTCGAACAGCGCCTCCTTGGTCGGAAAATGCCGGTAGACGGTGCCCGGGCCGACGCCGGCCTGGCGCGCGATCACGTCGATCGGCACCGACAGCCCCTGCTCGGCGAAGACGTCGTAGGCGACCTGCAGCAGCCGGGCGCGGTTGCGTGCCGCGTCGGCCCGCAACGGCCGCTCGGGTTGAGCCAAGTCGCCCCCTCTCTGCATTGACAAACCGGAGTGCACGCTCCGTATAGTCGAAGAAACCGGGGCGCACGTTCCGCTTAGCCACTCTAATCGAGGAGACCGCATGACCCGCTGGACTTCCGCCGACATTCCCGACCAGAGCGGGCGCACCGCCGTGATCACCGGCGCCAACACCGGCCTGGGTTACGAGACCGCCCGAGCCCTCGCCGCGCACGGCGCTCGCCTGGTCCTGGCGGTGCGCAATCTCGACAAGGGCAAGGCAGCCGCCGACCTCATCGCCCGGCGCTCCCCCGGCGCCGAGGTCTCGGTGCAAGAGCTCGACCTGACGTCACTGAACTCCGTCCGCGCCGCCGCCGAGCAGCTGCGCGCCGAGCATCCCCGCATCGACCTGCTGATCAACAACGCCGGCGTGATGATGACGCCCAAGGCCACCACCCAGGACGGCTTCGAGCTGCAATTCGGGACCAACCATCTGGGCCACTTCGCATTGACCGGTCTGCTGATCGACCGGCTGATCGAGACGCCCGGCTCGCGGGTGGTCACCGTCAGCAGCATGGGGCACAGGTTCGCGCGCCGCGGGATCAACTTCGACGATCTGCAGTCGCAGCGCAGGTACAGCCGGGCCGGCGCCTACGGTCAGGCCAAGCTGGCCAACCTCATGTTCACCTATGAGTTGCAGCGCCGGCTCATCGGCACCACGACGATCGCCGCTGCCGCGCATCCCGGCTCGTCGCGGACCGAACTGGCTCGCAACCTGCCAGCGCTCGTCGACCGGGTGTTCACAGCTTTACCGCTCGCCCAGGAGGCCGACATCGGCGCCCTGCCCACGTTGCGGGCGGCCACCGATCCCGGTGTCCTCGGCGGCCAGTACTACGGACCCGACGGCTTCGGCGAGCAACGCGGCTACCCCAAGGTGGTCAGCTCCAGCGCGGTGTCCCACGACACCGTGGCGCAGCGACGGCTGTGGGCGGTCTCCGAAGAGCTGACCGGGGTGGTCTACCCGGTCTGAGGCGGGCAGAGTGGGTGGGGTGTCACTGATCGTGCCGCCCTACCCGCCGCCCCGCTACACCGCCGACGAGCCAGAGGTCAGTGCCTGGCTCAAACGCGGCGCCGAGCCGCCCGACTACGACGCGTTCGGCTTGGTGAAGTACCACTACCTCGCGAGCCAGACGGTCACCGGCGGCGACTACGGGCTGTACCGGGTCGAGATCGCGCCACATGGCGGCGGGCCCGGACCCCACTTCCACCGAGCCATGTCCGAAGCGTTCTTCGTGCTGTCGGGCACCCTGTCGCTCTACAACGGAACCGACTGGGTCGACGGGAACTCGGGCGACTTCCTGTATGTGCCGCCCGGCGGCATCCACGGCTTCCGCAACGAGGCCGACGACCCGGCGTCGGTGCTGATGTTGTTTGCTCCGGGGGCTCCGCGAGAGCGGTACTTCGAGGGCTTGGCCACGCTGAGCGAACTTTCCGACGACGAGCGCGAAGAGTTCTTCATCCGCCACGACAACTTCTTCGTCTGACGACACGCCGGATCGAAATGCGGATGCGGATCCGCTTGCGTTAGAGTCCATTCCGTTCAGAGAGGAGTCCCACGGGTGCGGGCAGAGGATGCGCCCAGCACCCAGGCGTTGCGGGGCTGGCAGCGGCGGGCGTTGGTCAAGTACCTGGCCGCCAAACCCCGGGACTTCCTGGCCGTGGCGACGCCGGGCGCCGGTAAGACCACCTTCGCCCTGCGGATCGTCGCCGAACTTCTGGCCGAAGGCACCGTCGAGACCGTCACCATCGTGGTGCCCACCGAGCACCTCAAGATCCAGTGGGCGCAGGCCGCCGCGCGGCACGGCATCGCCCTGGACCCCAAGTTCTCCAACTCCAACTCGCAAACCTCGACCGACTACCACGGCGTCGTCGTCACCTACGCCCAAGTTGCCAGCCACCCCACCCGGCACCGGGTGCGCACTGAGAACCGCAAGACCCTTGTCGTCTTCGACGAGATCCATCACGGCGGGGACGCGAAGACGTGGGGCGACGCCATGCGCGAGGCGTTCGACGATGCGACGAGGCGGCTCTCGCTGACCGGGACGCCGTTCCGCAGCGACGACAGCGCCATCCCCTTCGTCACCTACGAGACCGGACCCGACGGATTCGCCCGCTCGCAGGCCGACCATGTCTACGGGTACTCCGAGGCGCTGGCCGACGGCGTGGTGCGGCCGGTGATGTTCATGGCGTACTCGGGTGAGGCACGGTGGCGTGACAGCGCGGGCGAGGAGCACGCCGCCCGCCTCGGTGAACCGCTGACCGCCGAGCAGACCGCGCGGGCGTGGAAGACCGCCCTGAACCCGGCCGGGGAGTGGATGCCCGCGGTGATCGCCGCGGCCGACACCCGGTTGCGCGGCCTTCGCGAACATGTCCCCGACGCCGGCGGCATGATCATCGCCTCCGACCAGACCGCGGCTCGCGCCTACGCCGACCTGCTGCTCAAGATCACCGGGGAGGCGCCGACGGTGGTGCTCTCCGACGACCCGGGCTCCTCGGACCGCATCTCTCAGTTCTCGGCGAGCACGTCGCGGTGGCTGGTGGCCGTGCGCATGGTCTCCGAAGGCGTCGACGTGCCGCGGCTGGCAGTCGGCGTGTACGCCACCAGTGCCTCGACGCCGCTGTTCTTCGCCCAGGCGATCGGCCGGTTCGTCCGGTCGCGGCGGCCCGGCGAGACGGCGTGCATCTTCCTTCCGTCGGTGCCCAATCTGCTGCTGCTGGCCAGCGAGATGGAAGCCCAGCGCAACCACGTGCTGGGCAAGCCGCACCGCGAAACCGAAGACGATCCCCTCGATGCCGAGTTGGCCGCGCAGAAGCGCGACGAGCCCGACGACACGGACAACAAGATCGAGTACCTCGGTGCCGATGCCGAACTCGACCAGGTGATCTTCGACGGCTCCTCGTTCGGGACGGCGACGCCGGCGGGCAGCGACGAGGAGGCCGACTACCTCGGCATCCCCGGCCTGCTCGATGCGGCATCGATGCGAGATCTGTTGCGGCGCAGGCAAGAAGAGCAGTTGACCCGGCGTACCGCCAGCGGTGAGGTGGCGCGGCCGTCCACCCACGGCCAGCTGCGGGACCTGCGACGTGAACTCAACACCCTGGTGTCGCTGGCCCATCACCGCACCGGCAAGACGCACGGGCAGATCCACAACGAACTGCGCCAGATATGCGGCGGCCCGCCGGTGGCGGCAGCCACCCGCGATCAGCTCAAGGCGCGGATCGAGGCGGTACGCGGACTCACCGCTCGGCCCGGTTGATCACACCGGAGCCTAGAGCCCCAGCAGCTCCGGAAGGTCGGCCACCGAATCCACCACGTGACTGGGCTGCATTGCGAATTCGTCTGCGACCCAACGGTCTAACGTGTCCTGGCGGAATTTTCCGGTGCGCACCAGCACGCCGGTCATACCGACCACCTGGGCGGCGAGGACGTCGTTGTTGAGGTCGTCGCCGACCATGTACATCTCGTCGGGGTCCACCCCGAGCCGCGCCGCTGAGGCCAGGAAGCCGGCCGGTGCGGGCTTACCCACCGCGGTGGCCTTACGGCCCGAAGACTGCTCCATCCCGATCAGGTACATGCCGGTGTCGATGCGCAGGCCCTCGGTGGTGTCCCAGGCGGTGCTGCGATGCATGGCCACCACCGGCACCCCCTGGGCCATCCACTCGTAGACCCGTGACAGCGTGCGGTGGCTGTACTCCGGTCCCGCCCCGCCGAGCAGGATCACATCAGGTGTGCCGGGGTCGACGCCGTCGTCGTAGACCACCGAGTCGACGATGTCGATGCCAGGCATGTCGTCGGTGATCTGGCCGTTGTTGACCAGAAAACATCGCCCGTCGGGGAAGTTGGCGCGCACGTAGTCGGCGGTCAGCACCGCAGCGGTGATGACCTCGTCGGGCCGAACGTCCATCCCCGAGGCGCACAACGCCGACGCGATCTGCTGGCGGGTGCGGGTGGTGGTGTTGGTCAGATAGGACCGCGCGACCTGATGGTCGGCCAGTACCGCCAGCGTCTCGGCCGCACCGGGAATCGGCTCCCAGGAGGTGACCAGGACGCCGTCGATGTCGAACAACACACCACCGATCGCCATACCGCGACAGTAAACGGCCGCAGCTTGGATGCAAGTTGGGCCGACGTATCGTCTGACACATGAGCGGCAGCAGATGGACCGCGGCCGACGTACCCGATCAGAACGGTCGCGTCGCGGTGATCACCGGTTCGAACACCGGTATCGGCTACCAGACCGCAGCAGTGCTCGCCGGCCGCGGCGCCAAAGTCGTCTTGGCGGTGCGCAATCTCGACAAGGGGCGGGCGGCCAGAGCGCAGATCCTGGCGGCAAGCCCGAGCGCCGACGTCGGTGTGCAGGAGTTGGATCTGACGTCGCTGGAGTCGATTCGCCGCGCGGCGCAGGCGCTGCAGTCGGACTATCCGCGAATCGATCTGCTGATCAACAACGCCGGTGTGGCGTGGACGCCGAAGCAGACCACCAAGGACGGGTTCGAGCTGCAGTTCGGCACCAACCATCTGGGGCACTTCGCGTTGACCGGGCTGCTGCTCGACAGCGTGCTCGCGGCCCCGGCCGCCCGGGTGGTGACGGTGTCCAGCCTCGCCCACGGCACCTTGGCGGACATCGATTTCAGCGACCTGCAGTGCGACCGCCACTACAGCCGCATCGCCGCCTACGCCCGCTCCAAACTGGCCAATCTGCTGTTCACCTACGAGCTGCAGCGCCGGCTCGGACAGGCCGGTTCCAGCACGATCGCCGTGGCGGCGCACCCCGGGGTGTCCTTCACGGAGCTGGGTCGCAACCTTCCGGTGATCCTGCAACCGGTCACCCGGATCGTGGGCCCGCTGATCCTGCAGAGCGCCACGATGGGCGCGCTGGTGCTGCTGCGTGCCGCCACCGATCCCGGTGTCAGCGGCGGCCAGTACTACGGCCCCGACGGCAACGGCGAGCGGCGCGGCCACCCGGTCGTCGTCGAGTCCAGTTCCCGCTCCCACGACGTCGACCTACAGCGTCGGCTGTGGGCGGTGTCCGAAGAGCTCACCGGCGTAAGGTTCCCGATCTGATGCGCACCGTCGAAGAACATCAACGCGTCGTCGCCGACCTGATCGCGGCGGGACGACCGGTGACCGTTGGGCTGGCCGAGGCGGAGGGCCGCGTGCTCTCCGACGATGTCGCAGCGCCGCTGTCGCTGCCGGTCTTCGACAACTCCGCCATGGACGGCTACGCCGTGCGCGCCGAGGACGTCACGGGAGCCGATGCCGACAATCCGGTGAAACTTCCTGTCGCCGAAGACATTCCGGCTGGCCGCACCGATCCGCTGACATTAGCCCCAGGAACCGCGCACCGCATCATGACCGGCGCTCCGCTGCCTGCCGGTGCGACGGCCGTCGTCGCGGTGGAACTGACCGACGGCGGAACCGAGACGGTGGAGATCCGGTCGTCGGCCAGGGAGGGGCAGCACATCCGGCGCGCGGGCGAGGACGTGACCGCCGGGGCGACGGTGCTGCGTGCCGGGCACGTGGTGACCCCGGCCGCCCTCGGACTGGCTGCGGCGCTGGGACTGGGCAGTCTGACGGTGGTGCCGCGCCAGCGGGTGCTGGTGATGTCGACCGGCTCGGAACTGGTGTCGGCGGGCACCGACCTCAAGCCCGGCCAGATCTACGAGTCCAACGCCATCATGCTGGCCGCCGCGGTGCGCGAGGCGGGCGGCGAGGTGGTGGCCAGCCCGACCTCAAGCGACGACGTCGTCCAGTTCAGCGCCGTACTGGAGGGCTACGCCGGCCAAGCCGATCTGATCATCACCTCCGGTGGGGTCAGCGCAGGCGCCTACGAAGTGGTCAAGGACGCCTTCGGAGGCTCGGCCGACGGTCGCCGGCCCAGCGGCTCCAGCGCCGTCGAGTTCGTCAAGGTTGCGATGCAGCCGGGCATGCCGCAGGGCGCGGGCCGCCTGAACGGAGCCGGAAGGCCGGCGACATCAGGGCTGGGCACGCCGATCATCACGCTGCCGGGCAACCCGGTCAGTGCGCTGGTGTCGTTCGAGGTGTTCGTTCGCCCCGCATTGCGCGCCGCTATGGGCCTACCCAATCCGCATCGCCCGCGTCGCAACGCCGTGCTGACCGAGGGGTTGACCTCACCGAAGGGCAAGCGGCAGTTCCGCCGCGGCGTGTACGACGCGGCGGCCGGTACGGTCACCACCTACGGTCCGCCGGCGTCGCATCACCTGCGCTGGCTGGCCTCGGCCAACTGCCTACTGGAGATCGCCGAGGACGTCACCGAGATGGCCGCAGGCGAGCAGGTCCAGCTCTGGGACCTCACCTAGCTCCGGACCTGCTGCCGCATCAGTAGAATCACGCCGATGGCCAGACGCCCCCGCACAGCGGACGACACCAACAAGTCCGGCCCGCAACGGCTGGTCGCGCTGGTCCGTTCCTCAGTTCCTCCCGTCCATCCCGCCGGCCTGCCCTTCATCTCGGCCGGCCTGGCTGTGGCGGCGCTGGGCCGCAAGAACCGCTGGCTGCGCCGGGCCGGCCTGGCCGCCGCCGCCGCAAACGCCGGGTTCTTCCGTCACCCCGCGCGGCAGCCACCGAGCCGCGCCGGTGTGGTCGTCGCCCCCGCCGACGGCCTCATCTGTCTGGTCGAGGAAGCCGAGCCGCCGGCCGAGCTGGGCCTGCCCGCCGGACCGGTCCCGCGCGTCAGCATCTTCTTGTCGCTGCTGGACGCACACGTCCAGCGCACACCCGTCGGCGGCGAGGTCATCGACGTGCAGTACCGACCCGGCAGATTTCATTCAGCCGACCTGGCGGCGGCCAGTGAGGACAATGAGCGCAACAGCGTGCTGATCCGCACGCCGGAAGGACGGGACGTGGTGGTCGTGCAGATCGCCGGGCTGGTGGCACGCCGCATCGTGTGCGACGTCCACCCCGGAGACAAGGTGGCCATCGGCGACACCTACGGGCTGATCCGGTTCGGCTCCCGCCTGGACACCTACTTCCCCGCCGGCTCACAGATTCTGGTCGAACCGGGTCAGCGGGCGCTGGCCGGCGAGACGGTATTGGCGCAGCTGCCGTGATCACGCCGCGCATCAAGTCCCGCCGGGGACTGCGCATCCTGCCCAGCGCGACGACCGTGCTCGCCATCTGCGCCGGGCTGACGTCGATCAAGTTCGCCCTCGACGGGCGCCCGCATGTCGCGCTGGCGCTGATCGGCGCGGCGGCTGTGCTCGACGGCATCGACGGTGGCATCGCCCGGGCCCTGCAGGCGCAGTCCCCGATGGGCGCCGAGATCGATTCGCTGGCCGATGCGGTGAACTTCGGTGTCGCGCCGGCGCTGGTCGTCTACGTGACGCTGCTTCCGACCTCGCCGATCGGCTGGATCTTCGTATTGCTCTACGCGGTATGCGTGGTGCTGCGGCTGGCGCGATTCAACGCACTCCTCGACGACGACACCCGCCCGGCTTACACCCGGCAGTACTTCGTCGGCATGCCAGCACCGTGTGGTGCGGTGGGCGCGATCGGCCCGCTCGCCGCGATGCTGCAGTTCGGCCACGGCTGGTGGACGTCGACATGGTTCATCTGCGCGTGGCTGGCGGCCAACTCGATTCTGTTGGTGAGCCGCGTGCCCACCCTGGCGCTGAAATCCGTGTCGGTGCCTGCCAATGCCGCACCGATCCTGCTGGTGCTGGTAGCGATCGTCGCCGCCGGGCTGCTGCTGTTCCCCTACGTGCTGGTCCTGCTGATCATCGTCGGGTACCTGATCATCATTCCGTTCACCGTGCGCAGCCAGCGCTGGGTGGCCGCGCGCCCGGAAACCTGGGATGCCAAACCCGGGCAGCGGCGCGCGGCGCGGCGGGCCATTCGCCGCGCGGAGCATCCCAACCGCCGCCGGTCCGTCAGCCGACTCGGCCTGCGTAAACCAGGAGGCTGAACCCGGTGTCCACTCTCGACGAGACCGGCCCACCACCGCCGGCTTCCAGCCTGGCTCTGACAGCGCGGCTGAACACCTCGGCGCTGGACTCCCGCCGCGGCGTGGTGCGCCTGCATCCGGAGGCCATCGCCGCGCTGGGTATCCGGGAGTGGGATGCGGTGTCGCTGACGGGTTCTCGCACCACCGCTGCGGTCGCTGGCGTCGCCGCACCGGACACCCCCGCGGGGACCGCTCTTCTCGATGACGTGACGCTGTCCAACGCGGGCCTGCGCGAGAACTCCACGGTGTTGGTGTCGGCGGTGACGGTGTACGGGGCGCGGTCGGTCACGTTGCGGGGCTCGACGCTGGCCACCCAGTCGGTGTCCTCGGCGACGCTGCGCCAGGCGCTGCTGGGCAAGGTCATGACGGTCGGTGACACGGTGTCGCTGCTGCCCCGCGACCTGGGGCCCGGCACGTCGACCTCGGAGGCCAGTTCGGCGCTGGCGTCGTCGGTGGGGATCACCTGGACCTCGGAGTTGCTGACCGTCACCGGCACCGATCCCGCGGGACCGGTGAGCGTACAACCCAATTCGTCGGTGACGTGGGGCGACGGAGTGACGCCGGGCCCGGTTCCCGCGGGCCATGCTGCCGCGGTGAGCCCGCCAATGGTGTGGCCGGAGGCGCCACCGGTGTCGATGGACGACCTCAAGGGCCAGCATGTGCAGGCCGGTCGGCTCACCGAATGGCTCAAGCTCGCTCTCGACGAGCCGGCCCTGCTGGAAAAGCTTGGCGCCAAACCGAATCTGGGCGTGCTGGTCACCGGGCCCGCCGGTGTCGGCAAGGCGACGCTGGTGCGCGCCGTGTGCGCGGGCCGGCGGCTGGTGGAACTCGACGGCCCGGACACCGGGGCGCTGGCCGCCCAGGATCGCCAGCGGGCGGTCGCCGAGGCGGTGGCCACGGTGTGCGACGGCGGCGGCGTGCTGCTGGTCACTGATATCGACGCCCTGCTTCCCACCCCGCCCGAACCGGTCGCGACGATGGTTCTCGCCGAGTTGCGCAAAGCGGTGGCCGCGCCCGGGGTGGCTCTGGTGGCGACCTCCCAGCAGCCAGACGCCCTGGACCCCCGGCTGCGTGCACCCGACCTTTGCGACCGGGAACTGGGCCTGAGCCTTCCCGACGGCGCCACCCGTAAGGCACTACTGGAAGTGCTGCTGCGCAACGTCCCCGCCGCCGACCTCAATCTCGACGAAATCGCCGAGCGCACACCGGGATTCGTCCGGGCTGATCTGGCGGCGCTGGTGCGCGAGGCCGCACTGCGGGCGGCGGCGCGAGCCAGTGAGGACGGCAAGCCGCCCGCGCTGATCCAGGACGACCTCAAGGGCGCGCTCAGCGTCATCCGGCCGCTGTCACGCTCGGCGACCGAAGAGGTGTCGGTCGGCTCGGTGACACTCGAGGACGTCGGCGACATGATCGCCACCAAGCAGGCACTGACCGAGGCCGTGCTCTGGCCGCTGCAGCACCCGGACACCTTCGCCCGCCTCGGTGTCGAGCCGCCGAAGGGTGTTCTGCTCTACGGCCCGCCCGGCTGCGGCAAGACGTATGTGGTGCGGGCCCTGGCGAGCTCCGGCCGGCTGAGCGTGCATGCCGTCAAGGGCGCCGAACTGATGGACAAGTGGGTGGGCTCCTCGGAGAAGGCGGTCCGCGAATTGTTCCGGCGGGCAAGGGATTCCGCGCCGTCACTGGTGTTCCTTGACGAAATCGACGCGTTGGCCCCACGGCGCGGGCAGAGCTTCGACTCCGGGGTGACCGACCGGG
The DNA here is from genome assembly GCF_011694515.1 of Mycobacterium sp. DL592. Classification (NCBI taxonomy): domain Bacteria; kingdom Bacillati; phylum Actinomycetota; class Actinomycetes; order Mycobacteriales; family Mycobacteriaceae; genus Mycobacterium; species Mycobacterium sp. DL592. Next base: position 4,472,651 of record NZ_CP050192.1, read on the forward strand.
TGGTGGCCGCGCTGCTGACCGAGCTCGACGGTATCGAGCCGCTGCGCGATGTCGTGGTGCTCGGCGCCACCAACCGCCCCGATCTGATCGACCCCGCGTTGCTGCGGCCGGGCCGGCTGGAGAAGCTGGTCTTCGTCGAGCCGCCGGATGCCGACGCCCGCAAGGAGATTCTGCGCACCGCCGGGAAGTCGGTACCGCTGTCCAAGGAGGTCGACCTCGAAGCGCTGGCGGGCGAACTCGACGGCTACAGCGCCGCCGATTGCGTGGCCCTGCTGCGCGAGGCGGCCCTGACCGCGATGCGCCGCTCCATCGACGCCGCCGACGTCACCGCCGCCGACGTGGCCAAGGCCCGCGAGAATGTCCGCCCCTCATTGGATCCCGCGCAGGTGGCGTCGCTTCGGGAGTTCGCCGCGGGGCACTAGGCGCGTTCGGCGAGTGTGCGCCCCCATCCGCTGCACGCGGCGTGTTGCGGATGAAACCGCACACTCGGCGTTCGGGAGGCGGGGCGCGCTAGGCGCGTTCGGCGATGTCGGCCAGCCGGTCGATCGAGGCCCGCAGATTGTCCGCGGTGGTGTTGCGGGCGCGCTCGAGCCGCACTGGATCGGCCAGCCGGGTCCAGTCGTAGGTGTGGGTGACCAGGGTGTGCCCGGTGTCGATGGGCCGCAGTTCCCAGCGCCACAGGTGACCGGGCGGCGTCGCCCCGGCCTCGGACGGCCGCCAGGCGATCAGCCGCCCCTCCTCGAACTCCTCCACGTGGTTCTCCCGGACCGCGCCGTGGTTGAGCGTCATGGTGAAGACCGCACCGGCGGAGCGGACGCGCTGGCCCGCCGGAGCGTGGCCGAGGTTGTCGTTACCGTCCCACTCCGGTTGTCGCGCGGGATCGGCGATGAGTTCGAAGATCGTGGCCGCGGGTGCGGCGATCTCACGGCTGGCACTGACCACTCGTTGTTCGGACACTCGATCATTCAACCAACAACCATTGACAGTCCTATAGTGACATGTCAAAGTTGGACGGTATGAACACCACCACCACCCGCGTCGGAGATCACGACCGCACCGCCACCGCTGAACTGCTGTCCCAGGCCCTCGCCGAGGGCTACGTCGATCTCGCCGAATACGAGACCCGCGTCCAGTCGGCATTCGCCGCACAGACCGCCGACGACCTGCGCCGCATCCTCGCCGACCTGCCGGTTGCCCAACTGCGCCGTAGCGACCCGCGCCGGATCGCCGCCCGCAAGAGCGCGGCCCGCGCCTCGGTGCGTCTGCACCTGGGCACCTACGCGGCCATGGTCGCGATCGTGCTGACCGTCTGGCTGGCCGTCGCACTCACCGCAGGCGCCTGGTACTTCTGGCCGATCTGGCCGATCCTCGGCGGGGCCGTCGGCGTCGTCGGCCACGCCCTCCCGGTCCGGACCTTCTGCCGCTAGACGGTCGGCAGGATGCTGAGAAAGATTGCTGCACAGCCTGATTCAGCGTCGATACCGAAGGACTGACGGTAACCGCCCTCCGGGTGAGATGTATGGGTCCGGGTCAACAACGTAGACTGACGGGCAAGACCTAGCCGAAAACCTTGGCTGACACCCCGACCGACCGGTAGATCACCGACGCGCTGGCGCGTGGAATAGATCACGACGCGCCCGCGCGTCCTACAGACCGGAGTGCCATGCTCGTCATCCTGGTCGCGCATGCGATCGCCGCCGCCCTGGCGCCGGTCCTCGTGCACCGCTGGGGACGGCTAGCTTTCTACCCGCTGGCCCTGGTGCCCGCCGCCTCGCTGACCTGGGTGGCGCTGAACTGGCCGCAACCTGGCCGGCCCGCCCCGACAGTCGATGTGCCCTGGGTGCCGGAACTGTCGATGAACATCACGCTGCGGTTCGACACGCTCTCGGCGGTCATGAGCGTGCTGGTACTCGGCATCGGCGCCCTGGTGCTGTTCTACTGCGGCGAGTACTTCCATCACCGCGACGGCCACACCGAGAACCGGCTGCCCAGCTTCGCCGCCGAACTCGTGGCGTTCTCCGGTGCGATGTTCGGCCTGGTCGTCGCCGACAACATGCTGCTGCTCTACACCTTCTGGGAGCTGACGACGGTGTTGTCGTTCCTGCTCGTCGGCCACTACGCGGAGCGGGCCACCAGCCGCCGCGCCGCCATGCAGGCCCTGCTCGTCACCACCGCGGGTGGGCTGGCGATGCTGGCCGGCATCATCATCCTCGGCCACTACTCCGGGACCTATCTGCTCTCCGAACTGGTGGCCGCCCCACCCCACGGGGTCGCCGTCGGGGTCGGCGTGGTGCTGGTGCTCGTCGGCGCGGTGTCCAAGTCGGCTCTGGTGCCCTTCCACTTCTGGCTGCCCGGTGCCATGGCCGCGCCCACCCCCGTCAGCGCCTACCTGCACGCCGCGGCCATGGTCAAGGCAGGTGTCTACCTGATCGCCCGGCTCACCCCCGGCTTCGCCGATTCGCCCGGCTGGCGCCCGACCGTCATCACTCTGGGGCTGGTCACCATGCTGCTCGCGGGATGGCGCGCGGTGCGCGAGTACGACCTCAAGCTGATCCTGGCGTTCGGCACGGTCAGCCAGCTCGGCTTCATCACCGTGATGGTCGGCGGCGGCGGCCAGGACATGATGCTGGCCGGGCTGGCCATGCTCTGCGCGCACGCACTGTTCAAGGCCACGCTGTTCATGGTGGTCGGCGTCATCGACCACTCCACCGGCACCCGCGATATCCGCAGGCTGGCCTGGCTGGGCCGCCGGATGCCCGCGCTGTTCGTCATCGCGGCCGGGGCGACCGCCAGCATGGCGGCCCTGCCGCCGTTCCTCGGCTTCGTCGCCAAGGAGGCCGATTTCGAAACCCTCGCGCACAGCGAATCGCTGGGGCCTTGGGCGCCCGTCGTTCTGGCCGGCGTGGTCACCGGGTCGGTGTTCACCACGATCTACAGCCTGCGCTTCCTGTGGGGAGCCTTCGCGCGCAAGGGTTCTCACGGCCCGACCGTTCTGGTGGCCAACCTGCACCGGCCGTCGGCGGTGTTCCTGGTCGCACCGGCCATCCTCGCCGCGGCCGGGCTGTTCTTCGGCCTGGTGCCCAGCCCGTTGGACCACACCCTCGACAACTACGCCGACACCCTTCCCCCCGCGGGTGTCGCCGACGGCGCCTACACCCTGGAGCTGTGGCACGGGTTCGGCCTGCCGGTGCTGCTGTCGGCGATCGTGCTGGCGGCGGGCACCGCGGCGTTCTTCAGCCGCGACCGGTTGCAGCGGGCCCGGATCGGCCGCTATCAGCCGCTGGGCAACGCCGACCGGGTCTATGACGCGGTCATCCGCGGCGCCGACGTGGTGTCGGTCCGGCTGACGGCCGCCACCCAGCGCGGGTCGATCCCGGTCACCCAGTCGGTGATCCTGGCCACGCTGGTGCTGCTACCGATCGCGGTGCTGGTCCTCGGGTCGCGCGACCGGCCGGATTTCCGGCTGTGGGACTCGCTGGTGCAACCGGTCGTCGGCCTGCTGATCCTGGCCGCCGCGGTGGCCGCGACCGTGATGCGCAACCGGCTTGCCGCGGTCCTTCTCGTTGGCATCACCGGGTACGGCAGCGGTGTCATCTTCGCGTTGCACGGCGCCCCGGATCTGGCGCTGACCCAGTTCCTGGTGGAGACCCTGACGTTGGTCATCTTCGTGCTGGTGCTGCGGACACTGCCCGCCGAGGCCGAGGAGACCAACGTCAAGCGCCATCGCCTGCCCAAGGTGCTGCTCGCACTGGCGGTCGGGGCGACGGTGACCACGCTGGCGGTGTTCGCCAAGGCGGCCCGCACCACCACCCCGATCGCCGACCTGCTGCCCGACGCCGCCTATCTCCGCGGCCACGGCGCCAACACCGTCAACGTGCTGCTCGTCGACATCCGCGCCTGGGACACCCTCGGCGAGATCTCGGTGCTGGTGGTGGCCGCCACCGGGGTGGCCTCCCTGGTGTTCCGCAACCGCCGGTTCGGTTCGGCGCCAAGGGTTTCCGATGTGGGCCAGCCCGATGTCGCTGTGCTGCAGACAGTTCCGTACAGCCCGGCGGTCAGCGACACCACCTGGCTGCGGGGTAGCGAGCTGCGCGACCCGCGCTACCGCTCGCTGGTGTTGGAAGTCGCAACCCGGCTGATCTTCCCGCTCATAATGGTGCTGTCGGTGTACTTCTTCTTCACCGGCCACAACACCCCCGGCGGTGGCTTCGCGGGCGGGCTCACCGCCGGGCTGGCCCTGGTGCTGCGCTACCTGGCCGGCGGCCGCTACGAGCTCGGCGAGACGCTGCCGCTGGACGCCGGCAAGATTCTCGGCTTCGGCCTGGTGCTGTCGGCGGGCACCGCGGTGGGCTCGATGCTGCTGGGCGCGCCCGCATTGTCGTCGGCGGTCATCACCCTGGACGTGCCGTTGCTCGGCACCGTCAAGCTCGTCACCGCCCTGTTCTTCGACCTCGGGGTGTACCTGATCGTCGTGGGGCTGGTGCTCGACGTGCTGCGCAGCCTGGGTGCGCGCATCGATGTCGAGATGGCCGAATCACCGCCGCCGGCGACGAAAGTGGGGGCGCGGTGAACACCTACCTCGTTCCACTCGTCATCATCGGTGGGCTCACCAGCTGCGGGGTATACCTTCTGCTGTCGCGCAATCTGACCCGAATGTTGTTGGGCCTGTTGCTCGTCGGCAACGCCGTCAACCTTCTGATCCTCACCGTGGGAGGACCGTCGGGCAACCCTCCGGTGCGCGGGCGCACCAGCGGGTCGAAGACCACGACGGCTGATCCGTTGGCGCAGGGCATGATCCTGACCGCCATCGTCATCGCCATGGGCATCGCCGCGTTCGTGCTCGCCCTGACCTACCGCTCGTTCCGGTTGACCACCGAAGAGGACGTCGAGAACGACCCCGAAGACACCAGGGTGTCGAAGCTGTCCGGCGAGGAGGCCTCCTCGATCGACGACGACGTTCCCGTCGCCGAGCCGGCCCGCGACACCGACGAGCCCGACGAGCTCGACGCGCTGCCCGGCCATCAGGGGTCGCGATGACCCTCTCGGGTGTCCTCATGCCGCTGCCGGTGCTGATCCCGCTGCTGGCCGCGGCCTCGACGCTGGTCGCCGGGCGCAGGCCACGGCTGCAGCGATTGATCACCGTCGTCGCGCTCAGCGCGGTGGTGGCGGTCTGCGCGGTGCTGGTCTACCTCACCGACCGAGACGGCACCCAGGCCCTGCACGTCGGCGGCTGGGGTCCGACCGACGCCGGCCTGGGGCCGCTGGGAATCACGCTGGTGGCCGACCGGCTCTCCGCGCTGATGCTCGTGGTGTCCTCGATCGTGCTGTTGGCGGTGGTGTTCTACGCCATCGGGCAGGGTATTCGCGACGGTGACGACCGCCAGCCGGTGTCGATCTTCCTGCCCACCTATCTGGTGCTGTCCGCCGGTGTGTGTACGGCGTTCCTGGCCGGTGACCTGTTCAACCTCTACGTCGGCTTCGAAGTCCTGCTGTCGGCAAGTTTCGTGCTGCTCACCATCGGTGCCAGCAAGGAGCGGGTGCGCGCAGGCATCTCCTACGTGATGGTCTCCATGGTGTCGTCGCTGATCTTCCTGATCGGCCTGGCGCTGATCTACGCCGCCACCGGAACCCTGAACATGGCCGAGCTCTCACTGCGGCTGGAAGGCATCAGCAGCGGTACCCGCAGCGCCCTGTTCGCGGTGCTGCTGGTGGCGTTCGGCATCAAGGCCGCGGTGTTCCCGTTGTCGGCCTGGTTGCCCGACTCCTACCCCACCGCGCCGGCCCCGGTGACCGCGGTGTTCGCCGGGTTGCTGACCAAAGTCGGTGTGTACGCGATCATCCGGGCCCATTCGCTGCTGTTCCCGGCCGGCGGCCTGGACAACGTCCTGCTGGTCGCGGCGCTGCTCACCATGCTGGTGGGCATCCTCGGCGCGATCGCCCAGAGCGACATCAAACGTCTGCTGTCGTTCACCCTCGTCAGCCACATCGGATACATGGTGTTCGGGATCGCGCTGTCGAGCCGGCTGGGAATGTCGGGGGCGATCTACTACGTGGCCCACCACATCATCGTGCAGACCACCCTGTTCCTCGTCGTCGGACTGATCGAACGGCAGGCCGGCGCGTCCACCCTGCACAGGCTCGGCGGCTTGGCGGCCGCCAGCCCACTGCTGGCGTTCGTCTTCATCGTGCCCGCGCTCAATCTCGGTGGTATACCGCCGTTTTCCGGCTTCATCGGAAAGGTCGCCCTTCTCGAAGCCGGCACGCAGGGCGGCTCGGTGCTGGCCTGGCTACTGGTCGGCGGCTCGGTGGTGACCAGCCTGCTGACGCTCTACGTCGTGGCCCGGGTGTGGACCAAGGCGTTCTGGCGTGCCCGCGTCGACGCACCCGAGGGCGATATGGCCGACTCTGCGCCGTCGGCACTGCTCGATGACTACTCGCAGGACGTCGCCTTCGTCGATCGTGACGACGTCGGCCGGATGCCTATCGGAATGGTCGTTCCGACAATGGCGTTGATCGCCGTCGGCCTGGCGTTGACGGTGCTGGCCGGGCCGATCTTCGGCTACAGCGACCGCGCCGCCGACGAAGTCCTGGACCGCGGCCAGTACGTCACCGCAGTATTGGGGACGCGCCTATGAAGACGTGGCTGCTGCGGATCTGGGTGCTGGTCTGGCTGACCCTGGTGTGGCTTCTGCTGTGGGGCACCATCTCGTTGGCCAATGTGCTCTCCGGGCTTGCCGTGGCGACGCTGATCACGGTGCTGTTGCCGCTGCCCGCGGTGCCGGTACAGGGCCGGCTGCATCCGCTGTCACTGCTGTGGCTGGCGGCCAACGTCGGCTGGTGGCTGGTGGTGTCCTCGACTCAGGTGGCATGGCTGGCGCTGCGGCCGGGACGCCCGCCGCTGTCGGCGGTGCTGCGGGTTCGATTGGCGTGCAAGTCGGATCTGGTTCTGGCACTGGGCGTCAACATCATGAACCTGACGCCGGGCACGATCGTGCTCGAGATCGACCAGACCCGCCGGCTGCTGTACGTCCATGTGCTCGACGTCGGTTCGCAACGCTCGGTAGATCGCTTCTACGGGCAGGCAGCCAAGCTGGAGCGGCTTCTGGTGTCGGCATTCGAACGCGACTCCGAATGGCGCCCGGCCGCAATCGAATCCGAGGAGGCCCAGTCATGACGATCGTGTGGGTACTGGCGGGCACGATGCTGGTCGCGGCCGCCGCGGTGACGATGATCCGGCTGCTGGCCGGGCCCAGCACGCTGGACCGACTGGTCGCCGTCGACACGATGGTGGCGGTCACGATGTGCGGTATCGGCACCTGGGCGGCCTACACCCTGGACACCACCGTCACCTACAGCCTGGCTGCGCTGGCCCTGATCAGCTTCGTCGGATCGGTGAGCGTGGCCCGCTTCCGCGTGCCCGACGTGGATCGGCCGAACCGATGACCACACTTCTGGACGTAGTGACCGCGGTTCTGGTGCTCGGTGGCTCGGCGCTGGCACTCACTGCAGCCATCGGCGTGGTGCGCTTCCCGGACACGTTGACCCGCATGCACGCCGCCACCAAACCTCAGGTGCTCGGGCTGCTGCTGGTTCTCGGCGGCGCGGCGATCCGGCTTCGCGGCAACGTCGACATCGGCATGATCATCCTGACCGCGATCTTCACCCTCATCACCGCACCCGTGGTGGCGCACCGGGTGGGCCAGCTGGCATACCGTGAACAGAACATCCGCGACGACCTGCTGACCACAGACGAGATGCGGGACAACAGCGAAGGGGCGGAGAACAACTCGTGAGCCGCAGCGAAAACGACACCTGGGATATCACCGAGGGGGTCGGCGCCACCGCACTGACCGTGGCGCGGGCGCGGGCCGCAGAATCCGACGCCGAATGTCCGCTCTACACCGACCCTTACGCGCACTTCTTCGTCGAGGCGGCGCTCGATGCCGGCTGGCAGCCACCGTTCACCGAGGAGACGCTGGCCCACATCGGCAAGGCCGACGAGCAGGTGACGGCCCGGCTGAACACGATGACCGCCTACATCGCCGCGCGCACCAAATACCTCGACGACTTCTTCACCACGGCCGGCGCCAACGGCCTCGACCAGGTGGTGATCCTGGCCGCCGGGCTCGACACCCGGGCCTGGCGGCTGCCGTGGATCAGCGACACGACCATCTACGAACTCGACCAGCCCAAGGTGCTCGAGTTCAAGGAGCGGGTGTTGACACAGCACCGGGCCCGCCCCGCCGCGGTCTACGTCGCGGTGCCCGTCGATCTGCGCCACGACTGGCCGGAAGCCTTGCAGCAGAGGGGTTTCGACCCGTCCCGCCCGACGGTCTGGTGCGCGGAGGGCTTGTTGCCGTACCTGTCCGCCGAGGCCCAGGACGGGCTCTTCGAACGCATCGATGCGCTCAGCGCCGCCGGCAGCCGGCTGGCCGTGGAGGCGTTCGGGCACGACTTCTACTCTCCCGAGGTGATGGAACGCCGTCGGGCGCGGATGGCACAGGCGCGGCGGGCGGCGGCTGAGGCGGGAATCGACGAGATCCCCGACACCAGCGCACTGTGGTATCTCGAAGCGCGGACCGACGTCGCCGACTGGCTGACCGGACACGGCTGGCAGGTGGAGACCATCGACGCGCCAGATCTGATGGCGCACTACCGGCGACCGCCGGCCGACGAGGAGGTCGTGCCCGACACGACGTTCGTCGCCGCCACCAAGAACTGACCACGAACGCCTAGACCGCTACTCCTCGGCGATCTGGAACTCCACCATCGCCGCAACGGTTTCCAGCGCGTCGGTGAACAGATCGACCCGCTCGGCCAATGTGGGCGCGGCCAGCAGCGCATACCGATCGGCCTGGCCCATCGGCACCCGCGACGCCAGCGCGTAGATGTGCCGGGACGGATCGTCGGCGATGTCGGGGGCGACCGCCAGCGCGTCGGGACGCAACTGCGCGCCGCGGGAACTGACGATCCGCTCGAAGAGCGCAAGGATCCGGTCGACGACCTCACCGATGCGCTCCGGACCGACGGCAGGGCCGGGCTCGTCGGGCCACGGTTGCACGATCGCCCGGGGATACGGGTCGTCCGCCAGCCACTCGGTCACCCGGATACGTTCACAAACAACGGCATTGAGCTGATACTGACCCATGCCGTGGTCGGCGTACTCGGCGATCCGGGCCAGTGCGCCGACGTCGCCGCGCACATCCCCGCCGCCAACCTCACGACCCCGGGTGATCAGCACCACCCCGAACGCCGGGTCGTCCATCGCCAGGCAGTCCTGCACCAGTTGGGAGTAGCGCGGCTCGAAGATCCGCAGCGGCAGCGTTTCCCCGGGCAGCAGGGCGGACTGCAGCGGGAACATCGGCTGCGCGCTCATCGCAGACCCTGACCGACCAGGATGTCGCGCACCGGTGCGCTGGGGGCGACGAACGTGCACAGCGCGCTGGCGACTCCCACCCACAGCTCCGGGTTCATGCCGATCAGGCCGTTGCCCTTCTCACCGATCGCCTTGATCACCTCGCGGCGGGTGGCCTCGTCCATGGCCAGATACTCGCGGCAGGTGGCGCTGGCCAGATCAGCGGGGACCAGCGGCTTGCCTGCCTGACCCGGCACAGCGACCGGAGTGCCGGGAATCGGCTTGGCGCACCCGGCGCCGGTCACTACCACGATCGCCGCCAGCATCGCGAACCCTACTCGGCGGATTGCCATGTGGCGCCTCCTCATACGCTAGATGTCGAGCTCGGCGACCAGCGAGTCGACCACGGCACGCAGGTCACCGCCGTTCTCGTCGGCTACCCGGTGCTGGCGCTGATAAGACGCGCCGCGGCGCGGAATATCGGCCACCGCGGCGAGTTCGTCGGCGCAGTGCAGTGATTCGGCCACCGGCTGCAGGCGGGTCAGCAGATCATCGAGATCCTCGGTGACCAACCGTTCGTTGCTGTCTGCGTCGAGGATGATGATCGCATCCAGGCCGTAGCGCGCCGCCCGCCATTTGTTCTCCTGTACATGCCACGGCGGCATCACCGGCAACTGCTCACCGGCGTCCAGGCGGCGATCCAGGTCGACGATCAGGCAGTGGGTCAGCGCCACCAGTGCCGAGAGCTCACGAAGGTTGGACACCCCGTCGAAGATGCGCACCTCGACGGTACCCAGATGCGGGGAAGGCCGGATGTCCCAACGCACTTCGTTGATGTGGTCGATGATGCCGGTTTTCTTCTGGTCGTAAACGAACTCCTCGAACTGCCGCCACGTCTCGAACTGGAACGGCAGCCCGGCCGTGGGCAGCTGTTGGAACATCATCGACCGATTGCTGGCGTAGCCGGTGTCCCCGCCGCCCCAGAACGGCGACGACGCCGACAGCGCCAGCAGGTGCGGGTAGTAGTTGAGCAGCGAGGAGATGATCGGCATGACCTTGTGCGCGGACGAGACGCCGACGTGCACATGCACACCCCAGATCAGCATCTGCCGTCCCCACCACTGGGTCCGCTTGATCAGTTCGGCGTAACGCGGTGCGTCGGTGAGCTTCTGGTCGGCCCACTCGGCGAACGGGTGGGTACCGGCGCAGAACAGTTCCATCCCGCGGTCGCGGACGATGCCGCGCACGTCGCGCAGCGTCGAACGCAGGTCCATCATCGCCTCGTCGACGGTGTCGCACACACCGGTGACGATCTCGACGGTGTTGCGCAGCAATTCCTTGTGCACATGCGGGTTCTCACCCAGATCGGCGATTACCGCCGCAGCCTCGTTGCTCAGGTCGCGAGACTTCGCGTCGATGAGGGCGAACTCCCACTCGACGCCGAGGGTCGGGCGCGGGGATCCCGCGAAGTCGATGCGGGCGGCGGCGCGTCTGCTTGGTGGTGAGCTAGCCGGCGCTGAGGACACCGCACGCCACCCGCTTGCCGGCGGCCTGAGTGGTCTGATCTGCCGCGGTCGTGTCGGACTTGTCGTAGATGACAATGGCCGACTTGTCGCCGTCGAGCAGCTGCTCTTCCTTGAACGCGTCCGTGGTGGTGACGAGCATCCCGGTGCCGTCGCCGCGAATCTGCAGCGGCACCAAGGGGCCGCTCGCCGCGGCGGGTGCAATCGGGTCACCGGCGGACAGGAAGTCGGCCGGGTTACCACCGGCCGGGCCCACCGAGTTGGGTTCACACTTGCCGACCGAGGTCAGCTGCAGGTTGTGCAGGCCGGGGGCCAGCTTTCCGGCACCGGTGGTCTGCACGGTCACCGTGGCAAACTTCTCGGACAGCTCGATGGTGGCGGCGGCGAGCTGCGAGCCGTCCACGCCGGTGATGATCGCGTTAAGGGTCTTGGTGGTCTCGGTGACCTGCTCCTTACCCACACCGTGGGCCTCGGCCTCGGCCGACGGGTCCGGCGACCCGGTCCACACCGGCGGGGTGGTGCCGGGCTGAGTCGCGATGGGCTCATTGGGCGAACAGGCCGTCAGCAACACGACGGGAGCGACGAACAGGACTGCGGCGGCAATTTTGCTCTGGCTGGCGGGCTTAACCATGCCCCGAACTCTATCCCGTCACCAGAACGATCACGCCCGGTGGTTGCTCGGCGATTTCCGGGGTTCTCGGGGCGACCGGCGCCTCGAGCACCTTGGCCACCGCCTCGGCCGCCTGCTGTTCACCCTCGGTGGTGCCGTAGTACACCGTGGTGGCGGTCAGGCCCGGCGCGGCGAGGTTGCTGGTCTCGGTGACATTCCAGCCGGCCTCGCGCAGCCGGTCACCGATCCGTCCGGCTACGCCTTCCTCGCCGCTGACGTTGAACACCCGCACGTCAGCCTTGGCGGCTGGGGCTGCCGAGGTCTTGGCCGTGGTGGTGGTGACGGTCTGGGACGTGGAGCTGTCGTCGCTGGAGTCGTCGCCGGAACCCATGGCCTGGAATCCGACCAGCAGGAAGATGACGCCGAGGAACAGCAACACCATCACCATGGCCCGGAGGGGCAGGCCCGAGGAGTCGGGGACACGCTCGTTCATCGGCCCCACCTTAACCAGCCACGGCGGTCAACCCGAAAAATCAGGGAACCTCGAAGCCGAGTCGACGGGCGGCACGCGCCTTCTGCCTGCTCGCCCGCAGCCTGCGCAGGCGCTTGACCAGCATCGGGTCCGCGGCCAGCGCCTCGGGACGGTCGACGAGGGCGTTGAGCACCTGGTAGTAGCGGGTCGCCGACATCGAGAAGAGCTCCTTGATGGCCTCTTCCTTGGCTCCGGCGTACTTCCACCATTGCCGTTCGAAAGCCAGGATGTCGTATTCGCGGCGAGTGAGTCCCTCGGGCAGATCGACGTCGTCGTTGGACCGCTCAGCCCGTGCCATGGCGCCGTCCATTTCGCTCCGTGGACCCTTTCGCAAAGTTCTGACCGTGAGATTTCCTGTGTTGGCGTCATTCAATCACGGTTGCATCACTTGGGACGGCAGCCGAGCCCGCGCGTCGGCTCACTTAAGCTTGCCGGTCATGGCAGTCAGACCAATTGTGATCTTGGGCGATCCAGTTCTGCACAACCCGACCACTCCGGTGGCGGTGGGTGCCGACGGCTCGCTGCCCGCCGACCTGGCCGATCTGATCACGGACATGTACGACACGATGGACGCCGCCAACGGGGTTGGGCTGGCGGCCAACCAGATCGGCGTCGGGCTGCGGTTGTTCGTCTACGACTGCGCCGACGACCGCGGCCAGACCTCGCGTCGCCGCGGTGTGGTGATCAACCCGGTGCTGGAGACCTCCGAGATCCCCGAGACGATGCCGGACCCGGACAACGACGACGAGGGCTGCCTGTCGGTGCCCGGTGAGTCGTTTCCGTGCGGGCGCGCGACGTGGGCCAAGGTGACGGGTCTCGACGCCGACGGCCAGCCGGTGACGCTGGAGGGCAACGGGTTGTTCGCGCGGATGCTGCAGCACGAGACCGGTCACCTCGACGGCTTCCTGTATGTCGACAAGCTGATCGGCCGCCACGCCCGCGCCGCGAAGAAAGCGGTCAAGCACAACGGTTGGGGTGTGCCCGGTCTGTCCTGGGTTCCCGGCGAGGTTCCTGACCCGTTCGGTCACTGATGGCTGGCGTGCCGCCGGTCGGCGCCCGGGTGAGCATCCGCTACCGACTGCCGGCGGGCAGCGCGGCGCCGATGACCGACGTGATCGGGCACGTGCAGTCCCTGGACCCGGTGGTGCTGCGCACCAAGTCCGGTGAGGTGGTGTCCATCGACCCCGCCGACGTCGTCGCGGTGCGCGAACTCAGCGACGTTCCGGTGCGGGCCTCCGAGATCCGCGCACTCGAGCACGCCGCAGCGCTGGCGTGGCCGGGCTCCGAGCAGCACTGGCTCGACGGCTGGTTCCTGCGGGCCGGCGGCGGCTACACCAGCCGCGCCAATTCGGCTGTGCCGTTGGACTTCTCGGCAACCATCGCCGGGATCGGCGGGGTAATCGACTGGTATGCGCAGCGCGGGCTGCAGCCGTGGCTGGCGCTGCCCGATCGGCTGTTGCCGGTGCGTACCGCCGGGATCAAGCACACCCGGGTGATGGTCACCGAGCTGACGCAGGCCAATACCGTTGCGGCAGTGCGGTTCCAGGACCGCCCGGATGCGGACTGGCTGACGACCTACGAGCGTGAGGTGCCGGTGCGGGTGCTCACCGCCGTCGTCGACGGCGAGGTGGTCTTTGCCACCACGGCCGGTGCGGCGGTGGGCCGCGGCGCGGTGACGTCCGCGCCGGACGGCACCCGATGGCTGGGGATCTCCGCGGTGCACGTGCCCGAAGGGCACCGCCGTCGCGGCCACGCCCGCAGGTTGTGCCAGGCGTTGCTGGGCTGGGGCGTGCAGCGCGGGGCGACGCGCGCCTACGTGCAGGTGCTGGAGGAGAACACCCCGGCGATCGCGCTGTACGGCGGGCTGGGTTTCGTGCTGCACCATCACCACCGCTACGTCGATGCCCGGTCGGTGCTCGGTCGTACGCTGTAGCGCATGCCAGCCGACGTCCTTCGCATCGCCACCTGGAACGTGAACTCCATCCGGACCCGGGTGGGCCGGGTGGTCGACTGGCTGCAGCGCGGCGACGTCGACGTGCTGGCCATGCAGGAGACCAAGTGCTCCGACGACCAGTTCCCCACGATGCCGTTCCTGGAGGCCGGCTACGAGGTGGTGCACTGCGGCTTCAACCAGTGGAACGGGGTGGCGATCGCTTCCCGGGTCGGCCTGGACGACGTGCAGGTGGGCTTCGACGGCCAGCCGTCATGGAGCAAGGACGGCGTGGACGCCAAGGCCGAGGCTCGTGCGCTGGCGGCGACCTGCGCGGGCGTCCAGGTGTGGAGCCTGTACGTCCCCAACGGGCGCACCCTGGACGACCCGCACTATCGGTACAAGCTGGAATGGCTTGCCGCCTTGCGGAATACGGCTGATTCGTGGCTGCAGCGCGATCCGGCTGCTCAGGTCGCCCTGGTCGGCGACTGGAATATCGCACCGACTGACGAGGACGTCTGGGACATCTCGGTTTTCGAGAACTCCACGCACGTCTCCGACGCCGAACGCGCGGCGTTCAACGCGATCGTCGACACTCGATTCACCGATGTGGTGCGTCCGTTCACCCCGGGCCCGGGTGTCTACACCTACTGGGATTACACGCAGCTGGCTTTTCAGAAGCGCCGCGGTATGCGCATCGACTTCATCCTCGGCTCACCGGCGTTGGCGCAGCGGGTGGTACACGGCGAGATCGTGAAAGACGAGCGCCGGCCCGGCAAGAAGGGCGACCCCGCACCCAGCGACCACGCGCCGGTGCTGGTGGACCTGCAGCGCTGAGGCAGCCGCTCAGCTCGGCTCGTTGAGCTTCACCAGCATCTTGCCGATGTTGGCGCCGGTGAACAGACCGTTGAGCGCATCGACGCACCTCTCGAGGCCTTCGAAGACCGTCTCGCGGTGCACCAGCAGGCCCTCGGCCTCCCAGCGGCGAAGGTCGGTGTAGGCCTGCTCGAACCGGTCCCACATGTCCAGGGCGTTGAAACCCTGCATCGAGGCGGTCTTGGACAGCAGGTTGACGTAGTTGGCCGGGCCGGGGTGCTCGCCGGTCAGGTAGCTGGAGATCACGCCGCACAGCACCACCCGCGCCTTCATGGCGAGCCTGCCGAGCACGGCGTCGAGGATCGGGCCGCCGACGTTGTCGAAGTACACGTTGACGCCCTTGGGGCAATGCTTCTTGAGGGCGGCGCGGACGTCTTCGTTCTTGTAGTCGATGCACGCGTCGAAGCCGAAGTCCTCGACGACGGCCTTGCACTTGTCCGGGCCGCCGGCGATCCCGACGACGCGCGCCCCGGCGATCTTGGCGATCTGCCCGGCTACTGACCCGGTGGCTCCGGCCGCCGCCGACACGACGACGGTGTCACCCTCCTGGGGCCGGCCGATGTCGGTCATGCCGAAGTAGGCGGTGGCACCGGTGGGACCGTAGATGCTCATCACCGCCAGGTGGTCGCTGCCGCGCTGCACCGGGGTGCTGAAGATGTCGTCGCGGATGATGACGTAGTCCTGAAAACCGGTCAGTGTGGTGATGACATCGCCGACCGTGAACGCCTCGCAGCGGGTTTCGACGACCTCGCCGATGCCCGCCGCGCGGATCACCTCCCCGATCTGAACCGGCGGCAGATAACCCGGCTGGTCGTTGAGCCAGGTTCGTGCGGCGGCGTCCAGGCCGACGTAGGTGGTGCGCAGCAGCGCCTCACCCTCGGCCAGGGTGGGCGCCGGTACCGACACCATCTCGGTGTCCTCGGGTTGGACGAGGCCATCCGGACGTCGGCGCAGCAGAATCTGGCGATTGGTCAGCGGGGGCACGGTCAGTGAAACTACCGAAGGCGACGACCGTGCCGGGGCCGGTTTCCACACATCGAGACGCATGAACACTGTGGCGGGCAGGTAAACATTGGGCTAATCGCGTGGCCATCGCCGCGCCGGAAGGCAAGGATCGTCGGGTGGGATCGTTTGTTTCTGTCTACGTCGATTGGGCTGCCACCATCGAGCAGGTGAGTTCCGCCGCGGCGGGGCTGCCCAAGCCCGAGGGTGTGCTGCGCACTGAAGTGGTGGCCGCCGGTGACACGTTCGGCTGTCGCGTCGCCGTCGACCTGACGGGCGACTTCGACGAACAGCGGGACGGCCCGCGGATCGCCAGGCGTTACGCGACCCAGCTGTCCGAGGTGCTCGGCGTTCCGGTGTTCGCGCTGCACGACCTGATCCTCGCCGGCCGTTCGGATTGGTGAGTCGGGACCGTATCCCGGACGTCACGTTGTGTTCGCCGCCGCATGGTGTGCTGACGGAAGAGTCGGCCGCACTGCGAAGTTGGTGACGATGAGTTCGGACATCCTGATCCCGAAGAGCACTGCACATCAGACGTTGGCATGCATCGAGGCGCTCATCGAGTTCCATCGCCGGCAGACGCCGGCGCCCGCGGCCCGCACCATCGGCGATCTGATCGAATTTCGTGAGGCGCTGGAGCAGAGCGTGCGAGGCTCTCGGGATCGCACCACCCGCGTGGCGGCGCTGACGTTGGCCAGGATCACCGACCGGCTCACCATGTCGGCGCAGGCCGAAATCGGCCCCGACCAGATGCAGGCCGCGATGTGGCGTACCGCCGGACGGCTGCATCGCTGGGTTGCCGAAGGCGTCCCGGCCCCGCCGCTCAAGCAGTCCCGATAGGGGCGGGTGCCCGCGTCAGCCCCGCATCACGCTGACGGTCAGGGCGACGCCGAACACGACGGCCGGCAGCGCCATCGCGGCGACGAAACCCAGTCCGAAGCGCCGGCCTCCCGCGGTGAAGGCCAGCACGGCCTTGACAATCAGGTTCGAACCGAGTGCGGCGGCGATCGAGAGCAGGGCGGTGTCGACAGTGATGTCGCCCTTGGCGGCGAGGCTCGCTGCGGCCACCGACCCGGCGTGCGCGTCGGCAAGGCCGGCGGCGAACGCCGCCAGAACCGCGCCTTGCGGCCCGAATGCGTCGGCGCCCCAACGGCCGACGAGCAGGGCGCCGGTGAGCACCGCGGCCAGCACCAGCGCGGGGCGCAGGGCGAAGGGCCGGTCTGGCGGTGCCGGCGGGTTCTCGGCCGGGTGATCCGGCTGCTGCGGGTGCGTCCCGCCCCGGAACACGAGCACCGCTACTGCCAGGAGAACGACGAACCCGGCGGCCACCGGCAACCACAGCCGTCTCAGTACGTCGGGGTCGACCAGACCGATCACCACGAGTAGTTGCACGAACGTCGCCAGGCTCGCCAGCAGGGCGCCGGCCAGCGGTGCGCGGATACCAGCTGTCCGGCTGAGCCGTCCCATCGAGGCGGTGGTCGCCGAGGCGGAGACAAATCCGCCCGCCAGGCCGGTGATCAGCAGACCGCGTTGCGGGCCGAGCGCTCGAACTCCGATGTAGCCGAGCCAGCCGATGCCGGTCAGCAGCACCACCAGCAGCCAGATCTTCGCCGGATTGAGCACCCCGTAGGGCCCCATCGACCGGTCCGGCAGCAGCGGCAGGACCACGAACGCCACCACGAAGAACTTGATGGCGTCCTCGAGTTCGATCTCGCTGACGATCTCGCGGGCGAACCGGTGAATCCGGGATTTCGATACCAGCAGAACCACGACCACCACGGCCAGTGCCACCGCCAGCGCCGGTTTGGTGTAGGCAAGCGCGCCAAGCAGATACACGACGAGCGCGGCGATCTCGGTGGTGGTCCCGGGATCGTCGGAGCTGGTGCGGAAGTACGCCAGCGCCAGCAGCGCCCCGACACCGAGCAACCCGACCAGCACGACGCGGATGTCGAAACTCGCCGCGACGGCGCCGGCGAGTGCCAGCAGCGCGAACGACCGCGAGCCGGCCGGCAGCTTGCGGCTGTGGCTGCGTTCGCGCTCGAAGCCGAGCAGCAGCCCGATCGCCAGAGCGACCAGGAACGGCTGGATCTGCTGCCAGGTCACCGTCGACTCCTCCGCCCCTCCGGGATGTTCAACGGTAGGCGCGCACCCGCTGCTGTCAGCAGGGCCGAAAGTCATCCGGGACAGCGGAGATTCGGACTGCCGCCACTAGTCGGCGACGAAGTCCTCGGCGTAGCGGCCGGGGTTGAACAGCGAGGCGATCGCGCCGATCACCATCATCAGTGCGGCGGCGCCGAACACGACGACCAATCCGGCGTGGAACGGCTCGATGATGAGGTTCGGGAAGAACGTCTTTCCGGTCAGCACTTCGGTATTGACACCGGGCTGGTTGAGTGCGCCGTGTGGCGCAAGCAGTTCGGCGATCGGGTTGTAGCCGAGGAATGCCGCGAACAGGCTGCCGACCGGCGGCAGGTTGGCCACGTCCTGGGCCACCGCGGCCGACACGCCTTGGGCCTGCAGTCCGCGGCTCATCGCATCGGGCAGGGTGCCCGCAAGTCCCACGATCATCAGGGAGAAGAAGATGCCGATCGACAGCGACGAGCCGGCGTTGAAGAACGTCGCTCGCACGCCGGAGGCGGCCCCGCGTTGGGCGGCCGGAACACTGGACATGATCGCTGCGGTGTTGGGCGCGGTGAAGATGCCGCCGCCGAGACCGTTGAGGAACACCAGCACGGCGAACACCCAGTAGTTGAAGTTCACCGGGATCATCAGCAGCGCCACGAACGTCACCGCCATCAGTACCATGCCGCCGACGGTGAAGGGCCGGGATCCGAATCGGTCGGCCAGCGACCCCGCGATCGGTGCGGCGGCGAGGAACCCGAATGTGGCGGGCAGTAGATAGATGCCCGCCCACAGCGGGGTGGATTCAAAGCTGTAGCCGTGCAAGGGAAGCCAGATGCCCTGCAGCCAGATGATGAGCATGAATTGCAGGCCGCCGCGGCCCACCGAGGACATCAACCCGGCGAGGTTTCCCATGCCGAACGCCGCGGACCGGAACAACCGGATGTCGACCATCGGCTCCGCGACGCGCAGTTCGATGAGACAGAACACCACCAGCAGCAGCAGTCCGCCGATGATCGAGCCGAGCACCAGTGGGTTGGTCCAGCCGGTCGTCGAGTCGCCGTAGGGCTGGATTCCGTAGGTGATTCCGATGAGCAGGACGGTCAGCCCGACGCCGAAGGTGACGGTGCCTGCCCAGTCCATCTTCCCGGGATTGCGCACCCCGAGTTCCTTCAGGGACCGCATGCTCCAGATGGTGCCGATGATGCCGATGGGCACGCCGACCCAGAACACCGCCTGCCAGTGGATCTCGGAGAGCACGCCGCCGATCAACAACCCGAGGAACGAACCCGCAACGGCGGCAACCATGTTGACGCCCAATGCCATTCCGCGCTGATTGGCGGGGAACGCGTCGGTGAGGATGGCCGACGACGAGGACATCAGCATCGCCCCGCCGATCCCCTGGATCACTCGCCACCCGATCAGCCAGATCGCCCCAGCATCGAGATGGAACGGATCGAACGACAGCGCGATGGCGGCCAGGGTAAACACCACGAAGCCGATGTTGTACATCTTGACCCGGCCGAACATGTCACCCAGTCGGCCGAACGGCACCACCAGGACCGCGGTCACCACCAGGTAGCCCATCAGCATCCACAGCAGGTAGCTGACGTTGCCGGGGGCCAGCGGGTTCAGCCCGATGCCGCGGAAGATCGCGGGCAGGGAGATCAGGACGATCGAGGCGTTGACGGCAGCCAGCAGGATGCCCAGCGTGGTGTTGGACAGGACGACCCACTTGTAGTGGGGATGGTCGTGGTCCATCCGCCGCCGGCGGCGGTCGGTTTCGATATCGGCGGCGTCGATCTCGGTGGTCACGGGCCTATCTCGTTTCGTGTGCAATCAATCAGTAGCAGCATCAGGCGCCCACGGCGCAATAACGCATATGTTAGCTATACAAATCTTTTCAGGCCAATCCGCGTCGAATTTCACCTTTCGCCGCGAAAGACCGAGTAGACCCGCGCAAAACGTGAAACTCGATCCGGGCCCGCCCTTGCTTAGGGCTTCCAGCCGCGCGACAGGAGATTTCGCCGGGTGCGTTCGACGATCTCGTCATCGCTATGTTCCTTGATGACGTGATCGACCGCCCAACCAAGACTTTCCATGACCGGGCGTAGTCGCACGTCCTTCACGTAGGAGCGGCGGTCCGTGCGGTGCACATCGCCGTCGTACTCCGAGCCGACCCGAAAACGCTCCCACCCCAGGTCGAGAATCCGCACCGCCCGCCTGCCGTCGAAAACCGGTACCTGGGTTTCGGGACGCGGGAGACCCGCATCGACGTACAACAGCCGCAGCCTTGTCTCCTGCGGCGAGGCCGCTCCGCCGTCCACGAGGGGCAGCACCTCGGCCAGCCGTTTCAGACCGCGCACTCCGGGATAACGCTTGGCCAGGAGCACCACATCCTCGGATGAGAACACTTGATTGCGCATCAGCGCGTCCAACCGCGCGATCGATTCACCGCGCCCCAGGTGCCTGCCGAGATCGAATGCCGCTCGGGCCCGCACGACAACGGGGATACCCGAAACTTTGGTGACCTCATCTGGTGCGATCGACTCCTGCCGGACCACCAGGCCTGGTTGGGGCCGCGCGTGACGCGGTGATATCAGTTCGACGGGGGTGTGCGCGTCGACCCAGTTCGCGCCGTACAGTCCGGACGCCACCACGCCGGTGACCACGGCCTGACAGCCAGTCGCCAACCACGCCGCCTTCGCCCGATCCCACAGCGTGACGGCCGAGCCCTTGGGCATGTACACACCCCGGAAAAGCGGCTGGTACCAGCGGGCCAGCTCACTCCTGGTGAGCCGACCATCCGTCAGCGCCTCACGTCCGATGAACACCTCCCGCTCGGCCATGGCGGGAGCCTGTCACCGGGCACCGACACCGATCGACTTTCACCTTCTGCAGCGAAAGGTCGAGTGGGCCGCTGCGAAACGTGAAACTCGTTGCTCGGCCGCCCGCCGCGGCCTGGGCTACTGTGGGCGGCGGAATACAACCACACACGGGAGCGCACGCCTCAGTGCGCTGAGAGGACGGCTGACCAGGTGCCGTCGACCGTATGAACCTGTCCGGGTAATGCCGGCGTAGGGAGTGCACGATGACCGAACTTTTTGTCGACCCCACCGTCACCACGGGCCCCATCGCGGGCAGCGTGAAGGGGTACCTCCAGCTCGAGGACGGCGCCCGGGTTCCGTTTCGCCGGGTGAGCACCGCCGACGGCGAGCACCTCGACCTGTACGACACCTCCGGGCCGTACACCGACCCGAACGCCGTGATCGACCTGCGCGCCGGGCTGGCGCCCCGAGCGGGCGTGGTCACCGACCGCGGGACACAGCTGCAAAGGGCACGCACCGGCGAGATCACCGCGGAGATGGCCTTCATCGCCGCCCGCGAAGGCGTGCCCGCCGAGCTGGTGCGCTCGGAGGTCGCGGCCGGTCGCGCGGTGATCCCGGCCAACCACAACCACCCCGAATCCGAACCGATGATCATCGGCAAAGCGTTCGGGGTGAAGGTCAACGCCAACATCGGCAACTCCGCGGTGACGTCGTCGATCGGCGAAGAGGTCGACAAGATGGTGTGGGCCATCCGCTGGGGCGCCGACACGATCATGGACCTGTCCACCGGAGCCGACATCCACACCACCCGGGAATGGATCCTGCGCAACTCCCCCGTCCCGGTCGGCACGGTCCCGATCTACCAGGCCCTCGAGAAGGTCAACGGCGATCCGACCCGGCTGAGCTGGGAGGTCTACCGCGACACCGTGATCGAACAGTGCGAGCAGGGTGTGGACTACATGACGGTGCATGCCGGGGTGCTGCTGCGGCACATCCCGCTGACCGTGCAGCGGGTCACCGGGATCGTCAGCCGGGGCGGCTCCATCATGGCCGCTTGGTGCCTGGCCCATCATCGAGAGTCGTTCCTGTACACCAACTTCGGTGAACTCTGCGAGATGCTCGCGCGCTACGACGTGACCTTCTCACTGGGCGACGGGCTGCGCCCGGGATCGATCGCCGACGCCAACGACGCGGCCCAGTTCGCCGAACTACGCACCCTCGGCGAACTGACCACGATCGCGAAATCCCATGGTGTGCAGGTGATGATCGAGGGTCCCGGCCATGTGCCGATGCACAAGATCGTCGAGAACGTCCGGCTCGAAGAGGAGCTGTGCGAGGAGGCCCCGTTCTACACCCTCGGCCCGCTGGCCACCGACATCGCACCGGGCTATGACCACATCACCTCGGCGATCGGTGCGGCGATCATCGCCCAGGCCGGCACCGCGATGCTGTGTTACGTCACCCCCAAGGAGCATCTGGGCCTGCCCAACCGCAAGGACGTCAAGGACGGGGTGATCGCCTACAAGATCGCCGCGCACGCCGCCGACCTGGCCAAGGGTCACCCGCGGGCCCAGCAGCGCGACGACGCGCTGTCCAAGGCGCGCTTCGAGTTCCGCTGGAAAGACCAGTTCGCCCTGTCGCTGGACCCCGACACCGCCCGCGACTTCCACGACGAGACGCTGCCTGCCGAACCGGCCAAGACCGCGCACTTCTGTTCGATGTGCGGCCCGAAGTTCTGCTCGATGCGCATCACCCAGGACATCCGGGAGGCGATGGCGGCCAAATCCGACGAGTTCGCCGCACACGGCAACCGGGTGTACATCCCTCTGGAAAACTCACAGCCGTGAACTTCCTGCCGTTGACCCCGCCGACCCAGACCCCGCCGCGGGTCCTGACGATCGCCGGATCCGACTCCGGGGGCGGTGCGGGCATCCAGGCCGATATGCGCACCTTCGCCCTGCTCGGCGTGCACTCGCTGGTGGCCGTCACCGCCGTCACCATTCAGAACTCGCTGGGCGTCAAGGGTTTTCACGAGATTCCCACCGATATCATCGCCGGGCAGATCGAGGCGGTGGCCACCGACATCGGGGTGCAGGCCGCCAAAACGGGCATGCTGGCGTCCTCGGCGATCATCGAGACCGTCGCGGGCACCTGGCGCGACCTGGGCCTGGCCGGCACCACCCCGTTCGTCGTCGACCCGGTCTGCGCCTCCATGCACGGCGATCCGCTGCTGCATCCGTCGGCGCTGGAGACGCTGCGCACCGAGCTGTTCCCGCTGGCCAGCCTGGTCACCCCGAACCTCGACGAGGTGCGGCTGATCGTTGGGATCGACGTCGTCGACGAGCAGACCCAGCGCGACGCCGCCAAGGCCCTGCATGCGCTCGGCCCGCAGTGGGCGCTAGTCAAGGGCGGCCACCTGCGCGGGTCGACACACAGCCCGGATCTGCTCTACAACGGCACCGACTTCCACGAGTTCGACGCCCCGCGCGTGGACACCGGGCACGACCACGGTGCCGGTGACACCCTGGGCGCGGCCACCGCTTGCGCACTGGCGCACGGCTATTCGATGCCTGAGGCGGTGGCCTTTGGCAAGGCGTGGGTGACCGAGTGCCTGCGCGCCGCCTACCCGCTGGGCGCCGGGCACGGGCCGGTGTCGGCGCTGTGGCGGCTGCAAGCATGAGCCCGGGCCTGGACGACATCGACGGCATCGCGCACGAGCCGGCCGGCACCCCGGCCGGCGTGGTGGTGCTCACCCACGGCGCCGGCGGAAACCGCGACTCGCCGATGCTGATCCGGATCTGCGACCAGTGGGCGTCCCGCGGTTGGCTGGCGGTGCGCTACAACCTGCCCTACCGGCGGCGTCGGCCCAAGGGACCGCCGTCGGGGTCGGCGGCCGGGGACCGCGACGGCATCGTCGAGGCCATCATCCTGGCCCGCACCCTGGCCGACGGCCCGGTGATCGCCGGCGGGCACTCCTACGGCGGCAGGCAGACCTCGATGGTCGTCGCCGAGCATCCCGATCTGGTGGGGTTGCTCACACCGTTCTCCTATCCGCTGCACCCGCCGGGCAAGCCCGAGCGGCTGCGCACCGAGCACTTCTCGGCGATCTCGGTGCCGACGGTGTTCACCCAGGGCAGCGCCGACCCGTTCGGGACCATCGAGGAACTGCGCCAGGCCGTCCGTCTCATCCCGGCTCCCGTGCAGATCGTCGAGGTCAGCGGGGCACGCCACGATCTGGGGTCCAAGACGCTCGACGTGCCCGCACTGGCCGTCGACGCGGCCTTGAAGGCACTGCCCTAGCGCGCGTATGGCGACTCGAGTGACCTCGATCGGGGACCTTGGTCCCATCGACTGAGGCTGCGCTGGTCCCGGGTGGTTACCGGCGAGTCAGGTACCGTCTTTGCATGACCGAGCAGCAGTTCGACGCGATCATCGTCGGCGCCGGTTTCGCCGGAATCGGCGCGGCAATCCAGCTGAAGCGCCTGGGCTTCGACGATTTCGTGATCCTGGACCGTGAGGACGACCTGGGCGGGACCTGGTACGTCAACCACTACCCCGGACTGACCGTCGACGTGCCCACCACCACGTACTCCTACTTCTTCGAGCCCAACCCGAACTGGGACCGGCTGTTCTCCACCGGGGCCGAGATCAAGCAGTACGCCGACGACGTGTCCGCCAAGTACGACATCCGGCGGCACATGCGGTTCAACTCGGCCGTGGACAGCGCCCGCTGGGACGAGGACGCCGCCCTGTGGCGGGTCACGCTGGCCGGCGGGGACAGCCTGGCCGCGCGCTATCTGATCACCGCGACCGGGTTCCTGTCACAGCCCAAGACCCCCGAGATCCCGGGTATCGAGAACTTCGAAGGCACAGTTATCCACACCGCCGACTGGGACAACTCCTTCGACTCGGCCGGGCGCAGGATCGGCATCATCGGCACCGGGGCCACCGCCGTGCAGGTGATCCCGGAGCTGGCCAAGGATGCCGCCGACCTCACCGTCTACCAGCGGACCGCGATCTACGTCGTGCCCAAGGTGGATATCAGGTTCTCGGCGCGGGCCAAACGGCTGTTCGCCCGGGTGCCGCTGACGCAGCGGGCCATCCGCACGATCACCGACTCGCTCTACGAGTGGATGGTCTACGTCGGGGTACTGCGCCAGAAGCACTTCGGGCGGATCACCATCGCCGCCGCCGACCTGGCCAAGATGTGGCGGTTCGCGACCATCCGGGACAAGGAACTGCGCCGCAAGCTCACCCCGGACTACGACTTCGGTTGCAAGCGGCCAACGTTCTCCAACAAGTACTACCGCACCTTCACCAAGCCCAACGTGCACCTGCAGACCAGCGGGATCGACCATGTCGAGGCCGACGGCATCGTGGCCAACGACGGCACCAAGGCCGCGATCGACACCCTGGTTCTGGCAACGGGTTTCGACATCTGGGAAGCGAACTTCCCGGCCTTCGAGGTGATCGGCCGCGACGGCCGCAACCTCGGGAAGTGGTGGCGGGAGACCCGGTTCCAGGCCTACCAGGGCGTGTCAGTGCCGTACTTCCCGAACTTCCTGAGCCTGGCCAGCCCGTATGCGTTCCTCGGCCTGAACTTCTTCAACTCGATGGAATACCAGATGCGGCACATGGACCGCCTGCTGGGCGAGGTCAAGCGCCGCGGCGCAACCACATTCGAGATCACCGAGGATGCCAACAGCCGCTACCTCGACCGCATGACCGAGCTTCTCGGAGACACCTTGTTCGCCAACGGCAACTGCGGCTCGGCGCGGTCGTACTATTTCAATCCCAGTGGTGAGGCAACATTGCTGCGGCCGATGTCCACGCGTACCGCGGTGCGTGAGGCCACGACCTATCCGATCAGCGACTACCACATCAGTTAGAACCACGAAAGGACGTCGATGTCTGCAGAGGGTTTGATCAAGCTCACCGGAGTTGCCGTGGCCGCCACCGGGCTGTCGCACTTCGTGCGCCCCGCACTCTACGAGTCGGTGACGGCCCAGGCGTTCCCGAACAACACCGTGGCGCACACCTACATCGACGGCGGCATCGAAACCGCGATCGGCCTGGCGTTGGTGGCGCCGAAGACCCGCAAGCTCGCGGTCGCCGGATTGCTCGCTTACGGCGCCTATCTGGGCGCAAACATCGCCCGGAACCGCTGAGCCCGAAGGTCACAACTTCAGCAAGGTTTACGACCGCGTCAGAATTTTGGCTTAATCTGATCGAGCACGGCGACGCCGTAAGTCGTTGGCTCGCGAGGATGCCACGCTAATCCGGGTCGGGGGACCGTGCCGGACCGGCGTGGGGGCGCTCTGCGCTCCCACACCGGTCCGCATTCATGTTCGGGGCTTACCATGCCGCCGGTGAGCAATCTGCAACGGCGGCTAGGCACGGGCGACGCCGTCGTCATCGGACTGGGGTCAATGATCGGCGCCGGCATCTTCGTCGCGCTGACCCCGGCTGCGGCAGCGGCGGGTTCGTGGCTGCTGGTCGGCCTCGCGCTGGCCGGGGCGGTGGCCTACTGCAACGCCACCTCCTCGGCATGGCTGGCCGCCCGCTATCCGACCTCTGGCGGAACCTACGTCTACGGCCGCGAACGGCTCGGCCCGTTCTGGGGGTATCTGGCCGGGTGGAGTTTCGTGGTCGGCAAGACCGCATCGTGTGCGGCGATGGCGCTCACCGTCGGGTTCTACGTCTGGCCGCAGTACGCGCATGCGGTCGCGGTCGCCGCGGTGGTGGCACTGACCGCGGTCAACTATCGCGGCGTGCAGAAGTCGGCGCTCCTCACCCGGATCATCGTCGCGGTGGTGCTTGCTGTTCTCGCCGGAGTGATTGTCGCCGTGGGGTTTTCGGGTGTGGCCGAGACCGGGCGGCTGGCGCTCGGCGATGGGACGCTGCTCGGTGTGTTGCAGGCAGCCGGGCTGTTGTTCTTTGCATTCGCCGGATACGCCCGCATCGCGACGCTGGGCGAGGAGGTGCGCGACCCGGCCAGGACGATCCCGCGTGCCATTCCCATCGCGTTGGGGTTGACGCTCGTGGTGTATGCCGCGGTGGCCGTGACCGTGCTCAGTGTGCTCGGGCCCGACCGGTTGGCAACTGCCGCAGCACCATTGGCTGATGCGGTCCGCGCGGCCGGTGCGGGCTGGCTGGAGCCGGTGGTGCGCGCGGGTGCGGCGGTCGCCGCGCTGGGGTCGCTGCTGTCGCTGATCCTCGGGGTGTCGAGGACGACACTGGCGATGGCGCGTGACCGGCATCTGCCCGCCGGGCTGGCTGCGGTGCATCCGCGCTTCGGTGTGCCACACCGGGCCGAGGTGGCGGTCGGCGTGGTCGTCGCCGCACTGGCCGCGGTAGCCGATCTTCGCGGCGTGATCGGCTTTTCGTCGTTCGCCGTGCTGGTGTACTACGCGATCGCCAATGCCTCGGCATGGACTTTGGGGCTGCGCCGGGTGATCCCGGCCGCTGGACTGGTGGGGTGTGTGGTGCTGGCATTCGCGCTGCCGGCGCAATCCGTGGTTGTCGGGGCGGCGGTGCTGGTGCTGGGTGCGGTGGTCTACGCGGTGCGCCGGGCGCGGTAGGCCTGCCCGGTGGACAGCGTCTTGCCCGATCACCGTGCGCGTCGCGCCCGCATGCGGTTGAGTGCTGACCGTGATCCCGCTGACTTGGACGCGCGTCGACTCCCGGCCCGGCGACAACCTGGTCGTCGGCCCCGATCAGCGGCTGAGCTGGCCGCGCACGGTGGGCCTCGGGGCCCAACACGTGGTCGCGATGTTCGGGGCGACGTTCCTGGTGCCGGTGCTGACCGGCTTCCCGCCGGCCACCACCCTGCTGTTCTCCGGTGTCGGCACACTGCTGTTCCTGGTGGTCACCGGCAACCGGCTACCGAGTTACCTGGGGTCGAGCTTCTCAGTGATCGCGCCGGTGACCGCCGCGGTGGCCTCCCACGGTTCCGGCAGCGCGCTGGGCGGTCTGGTCGCCGTCGGGGTGCTGCTGATCCTGATCGGCGTCACTGTGCAGGTGGTGGGGACGCGCTGGATCGAGGTGACGCTGCCGCCGGTGGTCACCGGCGCCATCGTCGCGCTCATCGGGTTCAACCTCGCGCCCGCGGCCAAGACGAACTTCGAGAAGGGCCCGCTGGTCGGCATCGTCACCCTGGTGTTGCTGGTGGCGGCGCTGGCGTTCTTCCGCGGCATCCTGGGCCGGCTGGCGATCTTCCTCGCGGTCGCCGTCGGCTACCTGCTGGCGCTGGCGCTCGGCGAGGTCGACACGTCCGGCATCGCCGCAGCGGGCTGGGTGGGGTTACCGACGTTCCAGACGCCCACCTTCACCCTGGCCGTGTTGCCGATGTTCCTGCCCGCGGTGATCGCGCTGGTCGCCGAGAACATCGGCCATGTGAAGTCAGTCGGCCAGATGACCGGGGTCGACACCGACCCGCTGACCGGACGCGCCCTGGCCGCCGATGGTGTTTCCACCGTGCTGGCCGGCCTGGGCGGCGGGTCGGCCACCACCACCTATGCCGAGAACATCGGGGTGATGGCGGCCACCCGGGTCTACTCCACCGCGGCGTACTGGGTGGCCGGGGTGACGGCGATCCTGTTGGCGTTGTGTCCCAAGGTCGGCGCCGCGATCTCGGCGATCCCAGCCGGTGTGCTCGGCGGTGCGACGATCGTGCTGTACGGGCTCGTGGGGGTGCTCGGGGTGCGGATCTGGCTGACCAATCAGGTGGACTTCGGCCTACCGATCAACCAGATGACGGCCGCGATCGCGCTCATCATCGGCATCGCCGACTTCACCTGGCACATCGGCAGTCTCACGTTCACCGGAATCGCCCTGGGTTCGATCGCAGCGTTGGTGGTCTACCACGGTATGCGGGCCCTAGGCGCGGTGCGCGCGACCTCCGGGCCGACCATCGAGTCTGCGCACAGATCGCGCTGACGCGAGAAAACACGATCTACACGCAGACTCGCTGAACCGAACTCAGGGTTCGGTGAGTAGGTGGCGGGTGCGGTCGTCACGGACCGGGACGCCGTTGCGGCCGGAGATGTCCTGGGCATAGAGACCCACCGCGAACGCCACACCGCCGCCCTGGATTTCCAGGCAGGGCCGGTCGATGTGGTCCAGGGTGTCGGTCGGCTTGTGGTAGTTCGGGTCAAACGGCGCATTGGCGGTGCCGCCCCACAGCTTCTGCTGCTCCTCGGTCTTGTTCTCCTCGGCGCCGGAGAACAGCCCACCGGCGGGGATACCGGCCATGGTGAACGCCTCGTAGTCAGAGCGGCCGTCGAAAGAGGTGTCCTGGGCGGGCTTTCCGGCCGCCTTGAGGTAGGCGACCAACGTGCGTTCGATACCCGGTGACCCCTCGGGCACCCGGGGCACGGTCTCGTTGCGGCCCGGTGCAGTGGACTGGTCACCGTCGTAGGTGAAGTAGCCGGGGTTCGGCGAGCCGATCATGTCGAAGTTGAGGTAGAGCGCAATGTCCTTGAGCTGCTCGACAGTGAGCGACTCGATGTACTTGGTGGACCCCACGGTCCCGAGTTCCTCGGCACCCCAGAACGCGAACCGCACGGCGTTCTTCACCGGCGGATTGGGACCGAGCTGGGTGGCCGTCTCCAGGACGGCCGCCACGCCGGACCCATTGTCGTTGATCCCGGGACCGGCCGGGACGCTGTCCAGGTGCGCGCCGACCACCACGACGTCGCCTGCCGAGCCGGTCTTGGTCTGGGCGATCACGTTGCGGGCGGTGACGGTCTTGGTGGTCGCCTCGAGCTTGATCGTGGTCGGCCCGGGGTTGGCGCGTAGCCGCTGGCCGTCGGCCTTGCTCACCCCGACCACCGGGATCGTGGCGTCGGTGTTCTCGCCGAGGGTGGCGCCCATATGTTGCTCGTCGACATTGTTGGCCACCACCATCGCCACCGCGCCTTCCTTGGCGGCGATCGCCTGCTTCTCGGCGAACGGGCAGCTGCCCCGGTCCACCAGGACGATCGCTCCGCGCACCGGTAGGCCGGCGTAGTCGGCGGCCGCGCAGCCCGGGGTCTCGTCGGCCGGCGCGGCGACCAGCGAGCCGCTGACGCCCGCGGGCGGCGTGCCCGGGCTGAACTCGAGCGCACGGGCCTCCACGGTGGCGCCGCCGACGGTCATCTCGGTCTTGCCGGTCTGGAAGATGCGGGTGGTGAACTCGGGGGTCTGCACGTCGAAGCCCTTGCCGCGCAGCACACCGGCGACATAGTCGATGCTGGCGTCGAACCCCGGCGTTCCCACCGCCCGCGTGCCGTTGTTGGCGTTGGCGATGTCCTGCAGCTTCTGCAGGTGCGCCACCAGGGCGTCGACGCTGACCTGTTTGCGTAATGCCTCGGCGAACTCGGCGGCGGGCTTGCCGGCGGGGACCGGTGTGGCGGTGACAGCCGGTCTGCTGCAGCCGGTCAGGGCGACGGCGGCGGCCAGCACGGCCAGCCAGGTCATCACCGTCGGGTAAGTGCGCTTCACTGCGCCCAGGGTAGACGTTCGCATCCCGGTCACCGCGCGGTTAATCTCGACGCCGTGGACCCTGCCGCCCCGACCGAGGTCGACACGGTCCGCCGCCCCGCGATCACCTCGACCGAGGTGCTGGTGGCCGGGCTGGTGGTGTGCGCACTGGTCGGCACCTGGATGCGTGACGGCGTCGCGGGCAACGAACGGCTGGCGACGGCGGGAACCGTGTTCAGCGGAGTGTTCCTGCAAGCGGTGCCGTTCCTGGTCCTCGGTGTCGTGATCAGCGGGCTGATCGCCGCCTACGTGTCCACCGAACGGCTGGCCCGCTGGCTGCCCAGCAAGACCCCGGTGGCGGTGCTGGCCGCCGGGGTGGCCGGGGCGGCGCTGCCGGGCTGCGAATGCGGCTCGGTGCCGGTGGCCCGGCGGCTCTACGGCGAGGGTTCGGTGGGGGCGGCCGCGCTGACCTTCATGCTCAGCGCCCCGGCGATCAACCCGGTGGTCCTGGTGGCGACCGCGGTGGCCTTTCCCGGTCAGCCGAAGATGGTGCTGGCCCGCTGCGTGGCCTCGCTGGCCACCGCCGTGGTGATGGGCACCCTGTGGTCGCGGTGGGGCCGGCCCGGGTGGGTCACCCGCCGGATGCCGCGTTCCGAGGACGACGACGCGTCGCGCTGGACGGTGTTCAGCGAGGCCGCCCGCCATGACTTCCTGCAGGCCGGAGGGTATCTGGTGATCGGCGCCGCCGCGGCCGCGACACTGCGGGTTGTGGTGCCGCCGTGGGTGTTCGAGCATGTGGCCGGGCATCTGTTGCTCGGGGTGGTGACCATGGCACTGCTGGCGTTCGTGCTGGCGCTGTGCTCGGAAGCCGACGCGTTCGTCGCGGCCAGCCTCACGATGGTGCCGCTGGTTCCGCGGCTGGTGTTCCTGGTGGTCGGCCCGGCGGTTGACGTGAAACTTGTTGCGATGCAGGCGGGTTTGTTCGGGCGGGCGTTCGCGCTGCGGTTCGCGCCGGTCACCCTGGTGGTCGCCGCCGTGTTGGCGACAGCGGTGGGGTTGGTGCTGTTGTGAGGCGCGAGACGGAGAACGTGGTGCTGCTGGTCGTCGGGATCGCCGTGGCGATGGTCACGGTGACGGGCGCCTACACCCGCTACGTCAAGCCGGGGATGCTGCCGTGGCTGGCCGCCTCCGCTGCGGTGTTGATCGGTTTGGCGCTGGTGGCCATCGTGCGCGACATCCGCGGCGGCGGCGAGCACGGCCACGGGCACACCCACCGCAACGGCGTGGTCTGGCTGCTGGTGGTCCCCGTCGTGTTGCTGATCTTCGTGGTGCCGCCGCCGCTGAGCGCAAAGGCCACACCACCGGCAACGGTGACAGTGACTCAGGCGCAGTCGTTTCCGCCACTACCCGGCGGTCGGGCGCCCACGGTGTCACTGCCCGAGGTGTTGATGCGGGTGGCGGTCGGCCGGGTCGGCGGCCTGGACGGTCGCGAACTCACCGTCACCGGGTTCACGATGCACGACGGCGATCGGGTGTATCTGGCGAAGATCGTCATCTTCTGTTGTGCCGCCGACGCGCAGCTGGCCCGGCTGCAGTTGTCGGGGCCGGCATTGCCGGTCGCGGCGGGGTTGCCGGACAACACCTGGGTGCGGGTCGAGGGCGCCGTGCCACCCGGCCAACGGTATTCGGGAACCGACTCGATTCCCAGGATCGAGGTGTCCAGCGTGGTGCGGATCGACCCGCCGACCAACACCTACGGTTCCTGAAGCCTCGCCACGAGCAGGTCGGCCACCGCGCGCATGCCTGCTTCGTTGGGGTGGAACGGTTTCGGCCGCCACCACGCCAGCAGCGAGCCCGCGCCGATGGTCCAGGGCTGCGCCGACCAGGCGTGGTGCTCGCGGCTGGCGTGCGCGGCGCCCACCACCTCACAGCCGGTGTCCCGGGCCGCCTCAGCGGTGATCTCGGCCAGCCGGTCGGCGACGTGGCGGCCCAGGTCGGCGACGTCGTCGGGCAGCGGCGGAGCCGCCACGCCCGCGGGGGGCAGCAGAGTCAGGTAGTCCACGAACAGGATTCGCGCCCGCGGGCAGCGCAGGCGCAGGGCCTCCCCCACCTCCCGTAGCGATCCGCCGACCGCGTCGAGCGCCCGCTCGCGGGCCGCCGGGTCCAGTAGCTCGCCCAGGCTGGCGCCCAGCACGGGCAGCCGGCGCAGCAGCGGCGGCATGGTCGCGGCGAACAGCAGGGGTACGTAGCCGACGTCGTTGCCGCCGATGGTGACGGTGACCAGATCCTCGGTGCCGTTGAGCGCGTCGACCTGCGGCGGCGCACCGTTCTGGCGCTCACGCAGGATGTGGGCGGTGGTGGCACCGGAGTAGGTGACGTCGATCAGGTCGAGGCCGAGCCGCTCGGCGGCCTGGTGCGCGTAGTTGCGCGCCGAGCGGCCCGCGGCCAACGGCGAGCCGACTGCCCTGGGCTTGATGCCGGGCCCTGCGGCCATCGAACTGCCCAGGGCGACATATCTTTTGGCCATCACACCACGCTCGGGCTGGACGCCTGCGCCCAGAACCGCTTAGGTATGCGGCCGGCATGGCGGGCCAGCAGACCGGCGGTGACCGCCGAGGCCATCGCCGCGGCCATCGCGGGCGGGTCAGCCGCCCGGGTTACCGCGCTGGCCAGAAGTACTGCGTCACAACCCAGTTCCATCGCCAGTGCCGCGTCACTGGCGGTACCGATGCCGGCGTCGAGGATCACCGGTACCCCGGCGGCGGCGACGATCATCTCGATGTTGTGCGGGTTGGAGATACCCAAACCGGTACCTATCGGCGAGCCCAGCGGCATGACAGCGGCGCAGCCGGTGTCCTCCAAGCGGCGAGCCAGTACCGGATCGTCGTTCGTGTACGGCAGCACAACAAAGCCGTCGTCGACCAATTGTTCTGCAGCACGCACCAATTCGACAGCATCGGGCAGCAACGTCCGCTCGTCGGCGATCACCTCGAGCTTGACCCAGTCGGTTCCGAGCGCCTCGCGGGCAAGCTGGGCGGTCAGTACCGCCTCGGCCGCGCCGCGGCAGCCCGCCGTGTTGGGCAGCGGGGTGATCTCCAGACGGCTCAGCAGATCCAGGACCCCGGTTCCGCCTTCGGCGTCGACCCGCCGCATGGCCACCGTCGTCAACTCGGTACCGGAGGCGATCAAGGCCTCCTCGAGCACCGTCAGGTTCGGCGCGCCGCCGGTGCCCAGGATCAGCCGTGAGCCGAACGTTCGGCCCGCAATGGTCAGTTGTTTGATGTCACCCACCCTGCACCGCCGTCACCACTTCCACGTGCGCCCCGTCGGGCAGCACCGAATTCCATTGTGAGCGCGGCAATACCGCCCAGTTGACCGCGACGGCCACACCTTTGACGGGGAAGTCCATGTCGGCGAGCAGCGCCGCCACCGTGGTGTCCTCGCCGACTTCGATCTCGGAGTCGTTGACCGTGAGTTTCATGCGCGTGCCCCCACCAGAAGTTCGGCGGCGACGCGTTCGGCCGTCCACGGCGCCAGCAGGAATCCGGAACGCCCGTGGCCGGTGGCGACCAGGGTGCGCTCGTCGAGGCGGCCGACGATCGGCAGGTTGTCGGGCGTCATCGGCCGCAGGCCGGCCGAGCATTCCGCCAGTTCGTACTCGCCGAGGGCGGGCAGCACCTCGCAGGCGTCGTCGAGCAGCTCGCGGACACCGTTGACCGACGGGGCGGTGTCGCGGCCGTGCTCGTACTGGGTGGCACCGACCACCACGCCGTCGGCGCGCGGCACCAGATAGACCGGCCGGCCGTGCACGCGTGCCCGGATCACCCTGCGCGGCACCGGCATACAGCCCGGTCGCCACCGCAGCCGCAGCACCTCACCCTTGACCGGCCGCACCGGCAACCCGGGCCACAGCGATGGGGCGTCGATACCGTTGGCGATGACGACGGTGTCCACGCCGTCGCGGGCGTCGTCGAGGCGCTCGACGGGCCCCGCCCAGCGCACCCCGAGCTGCTCGCAGTGGTCCTGCAGCGCCTGCACGAGTTTGCGGTTGTCGACCGCGAGTTCGTCCTCGGCGAGGAAACCGTGCCGGATGCCCTGGGCCAGCAGCGGCTCGATATCGCGGGCCGCGGTGGTGACGGTCACCGGGTAGCCCTGGTCGGTCAGCCAGTCCCCGACGGTACGCAGGTCGGCGGCGTCAGCCCGGTCGACGGCGACCACCAGCGACTCCCGGGCGGTGACGATGTCGTCGGGCAGACCGTCGAGGAAGCCGTCGTGCCACAGCCGCAGCGACTCCAGGCCGATCGCCAACAACTGGTCCTCACCGGGCCAGCCCTCACTGCGGGGGGCGAGCATCCCACCGGCCACCCACGAGGCGCCGTGTTGCGGGGCACGATGCACCCGCACCGACAGTCCCGCCTGCGCGGCGCGACGCGCCACCGCCAGACCGATGACGCCGCCCCCGACGACGCCCAGCGATTCCACCGACATATCCCTTTCGCTTCCCTTCGCCGGCATGACCCGGATCAGGTGGTGACGGTCTGGAGGTATTGGCCTCCACTCTCAGTCCCGCTCCAGGGACTCCCGTGCCGACCTTCCACGCTAGCCGCTACCGTCGCGGTGTGCACGAACGTCGAACCAAGCTCGGCTCGAGGCTCTCCGCTGCCCGGCTGTACCTGTGCACCGATGCCCGCCGCGAGCGCGGTGACCTGGCCGAGTTCGCCGACGCGGCACTGGCCGGCGGGGTGGACATCATCCAGCTCAGGGACAAGGGCTCGCCCGGCGAGCAGCGGTTCGGGCCGCTGGAGGCCGGCGCCGAGCTGGGTGCGCTGGAGATCCTGGCCGACGTGGCGCGCCGGCACGGAGCCCTGCTGGCCGTCAACGACCGCGCCGACATCGCCCGTGCCGCCGGTGCCGACGTGCTGCACCTGGGCCAGGACGACCTGCCGTTGGACGTCGCCCGCGAGATCGTCGGCCCCGACACCGTGATCGGCCGCTCCACGCACGCCTCCGGCGAGGCCGCCCGCGCGCTGATGGAGGACGTCGACTACTTCTGCGTGGGACCGTGCTGGCCGACGCCGACCAAACCGGGCCGCCCCGCGCCGGGGCTTGATCTGGTGCGCGAGGTGGCCGGGATGCGTCCGGACAAGCCGTGGTTCGCCATCGGCGGTATCGACGAGGCGCGCCTGCCCGATGTGCTGGCCGCCGGCGCCCGCCGGGTGGTGGTGGTGCGCGCGATCACGGCTGCCGCCGATCCGGCCGCGGCGGCGCACCGCCTCGCGTCGGCGCTCAGAACTGCCGGATGACCTCGACCGGTGCGCACCAGATGAAGACGCCGGTCTCGATCTCCACGGTGTGCGCGCCGGGCAGCCGGCAGGCGTCGTGCTCATGAGGCCGCACCTCGGTGATGCGCAACTGCTGCCAGCTCGCGGCGAAACCGGGGTGCAACGGCAGGTCGGCCACGTCGTCCTCGGCGACCCACCGCAACTCAGAGCTCTCCCGGTTGGGGATGGTGGTCAGCTGTTCGTGCGCATCGGCGATGACGGTCGTGTAGGTCCACGAGGTGTCGTCCCGGCCGGCGACGTGCGCGGTGACGATGGTGCTGCGCACGTTGAGCTGTTCGGCGAGCAGCCCGGCCTCCTCGTGAGCCTCGCGGATGGCGGCCTGCTCGGGAGTCTCGTCGCTGTCGCGGGCGCCGCCCGGCAGGGCCCAGGTGCCGCCCTGGTGGCTCCATGGCGCGCGGTGCTGGAGCAGGACCGCCGGGGTCCCGTCGGGGCGGGGCGCACGCAACAACAGCCCCGCGGCGCCGTGCCGGCCCCAGTAGGGCGTGCCGGTTTCGGACACCACCCAGCCGTCTCCGTCGCCTCGCACGCGTTCAGGATAAGCACGCCACGCCGCTACTCGTCGGCCGATCCAGCCCCATCCGTCACAGGTGCTCTTAGAATTCACTCAGAATGCGCGATAGGGATCCGGGCGAAGGAAATGAGGTCCGCGCGAGGTGACCGTTGAGGTGGCGCACCCGTCGACCGAACCATTGGCATGGCGGTCGCCGACCGAGCCCGCCCATCCCCGGTGGTGGTTCTTCAAAACCAGCCCGGGACGCATCCTTGCCATCGGCATCATCCTTGCCACCCTCGGACTGCTGAGCGCCTTCGCGACCTCGACGACGATCAACAATCGGCAGAGCCAGCTGACCACCGTGCTCAACCACACCGAGCCGTTGGCGTTCGCCGCCGGGCAGCTCTACACCACGCTGTCGGTGGCCGACGCCGCCGCGGCCACCGCGTTCATCGCCGGCTCCGAACCTCGTGCGGTGCGGCAACGCTACGAGCAGGCGATCACCGACGCGGCCGTCGCGGTGACGCGGGCGGCGAGCGGCCTGACCGACGAGCCGCTGATCGAGCTGCTCGGCCGGATCAACGCCCGGCTGGCGGTGTACACCGGGCTCATCGAGACGGCGCGCACCAACAACCGGATGGGCAACCCGGTGGGCTCGTCGTACCTGTCGGAGGCCTCGGCCCTGATGCAGCAGCAGATCCTGCCCGATGCCCAGCAGCTCTACGAGCAGACCTCGGCGCGGGTCGACGCCGAGACCACCGCCTCCACCCGGATTCCGGCGCCGGTGATCGTCGTCGTCGCGATCACCTTGGTGTTCGGTGCGTTCGCCCACCGCTGGCTGGCGTCGCACACCAAGCGCAGGGTGAACGTCGGCCTGGTGGCCGGTGGGCTGGCGATCGTGATCATGATCATCTGGGTGGGCTCGGCGCTGGCCATCTCCACCGCGGGCAGCAGGGCCGCCAAGGGCACCGCGGCCGAATCACTGAAAACAGTGACTACCCTGGCGATCACCGCGCAGCAGGCCCGCGCCGACGAGACGCTGTCCCTGATCCGCCGCGGTGACGAAGACCTTCGCAAGCGGTCCTACTACCAGCGCGTTGAGACGATGCACCAGCAACTGACCGACTACCTCGCCCGCGAGGACGCGATCGACAAGACCGATCTGGCCGGCGCCGACCAGTTGCTGATGAAGTGGCGCCAGGCCGACGAGCGGATCAACGCCTACATCTCGGTGGGCAACTACCAAGCCGCGACCCAGGTGGCGTTGGGGACCGGCGAGGACGATTCGACGCCCGCGTTCGACAAGCTCGACGCCGCACTGTCCAGCGGTATCCGGGAGAGCCGCAACCAGTTGCGTAACGACATCCTGTCGGCCCGCCGGGTGTTGTCGGGGACGACGGTCGGTGGGGCCGTGCTCTCGATCGGTGCGGCGATGGCGGTGGCGCTGGGGTTGTGGCCGAGGATGAGCGAGTACCGGGGATGAGCGCTTGCGCGAAGACCAAAGGGCCCGGGATGAGCGCTTGCGCGAAGACCAAAAAGCCCGCGATGAGCGCTTGCGCGAAGACCAAAAAGCCCGCGATGAGCAGACTTCGTGTGCTCGCCTGCCTCGCAGTCGTCGCGGTGACGGTGCTCAGCGGTTGCAGCACCACGGAATACACGAACTCCCCGCCGGTACCGACGCTGGCGCCGCCCTCCCCGGCCGGGATGGCCGAGTTGCCGCCGGAACCGCCGCAGCCGCCCAACCCCGACG
Source organism: Mycobacterium sp. DL592 (assembly GCF_011694515.1). Taxonomy (NCBI): domain Bacteria; kingdom Bacillati; phylum Actinomycetota; class Actinomycetes; order Mycobacteriales; family Mycobacteriaceae; genus Mycobacterium; species Mycobacterium sp. DL592. The sequence continues at coordinate 4,510,475 of NZ_CP050192.1, forward strand.
ACAACGACTGCGACCGCACCGCCAGCCTTCGACCGTTCACCAACAAGGCCGACGCCGACGCCGCGGTGGCCACCATCCGGGCCAGGGGCCGGCTGATCGTGGGTCTGGACATCGGCAGCAACCTGTTCAGCTTCCGCGATCCGATCACCGGCGAGATCACCGGTTTCGACGTGGACATCGCCGGTGAGGTTTCGCGGGACATCTTCGGTACGCCCTCTCAGGTCGAGTACCGCATCCTGTCCTCGGCCGACCGGATCAGCGCACTACAGAGCAACACCGTCGACATCGTCGTCAAGACGATGACGATCACCTGTGAGCGCCGCAAGCAGGTGAACTTCTCCACGGTGTATTTCACTGCCTACCAACGCATTCTGGCTCCGCGGGAGTCTCCGATCGCCCAGGCGTCGGACTTGTCGGGCCGGCGGGTGTGCGTGGCCCGCGGCACCACGTCGCTCAAGCGGGTGCAGCAGATCGCGCCGCCGCCGATCATCGTGACGGTGGTGACGTGGGCTGACTGCCTGGTCGCATTGCAGCAGCGCGAGGTCGACGCGGTCAGCACCGACGACTCGATCCTGGCCGGGCTGGTCGCCCAGGATCCGTACCTGCACATCATCGGACCGAACATGGCCCAGGAGCCGTATGGCATCGGCATCAACCTGGAGAACACACCCTTGGTGCGATTCGTCAACGGAACGTTGGAGCGCATCCGCCGCGACGGCACGTGGAACACGTTGTACCGCAAGTGGTTGACGGTTCTGGGTCCCGCTCCTGCACCGCCGACTCCAAGGTACGTGGACTGATGGACACGCCGGATCCGCCCGAAATCGACGTCGGCACCCAGCCGGCGAACTTCGACGACCTCGGCATGGATTCGATGTCGACGATGCGCCCGATGGCCACCCAGGCGATCTTCCGTCCGCACTTCGACGACGATGACGACTCCGTCGGCAGTGTGGGCACCGAGCCCGAAGACATGCACCACACCACGGTGGCGCGGCTGCTGTCCCCGACCCGCAGGCTCGGCGGCGGCCTGGTCGAGATTCCCCGGGTCCCCGAGATCGATCCGCTCGCGGCGTTGATGGTCAATCCCGTGGTGGCCGAGTCGAAGCGGTTCTGCTGGAACTGCGGCCGGCCGGTGGGTCGTTCGTCGAAGGATCACCCAGCGGAGTCCGAAGGTAGTTGTCCGCACTGCGGCAGCATCTATTCCTTTGTGCCGCAGCTGGCTCCCGGTGACATGGTGGCCGACCAGTACGAGATCAAGGGCTGCGTCGCCCACGGCGGGCTCGGCTGGGTGTATCTGGCGGTCGATCACAACGTCAACGAACGGCCGGTGGTTCTCAAGGGGCTGGTGCATTCCGGCGACGCCGAGGCCCAGGCGATCGCGATGGCCGAACGGCAGTTCCTGGCCGAGGTCGTCCACCCGTCGATCGTGAAGATCTTCAACTTCGTCGAACACCCTGACTCCCGCGGCGAACCGGTCGGCTACATCGTGATGGAGTACGTCGGCGGCAAGTCGCTGAAACTTCCCAAAGGTGAGCGACTGGCGGTCTCCGAGGCGATCGCCTACATGCTGGAGATTCTGCCTGCGCTGGGCTATCTGCACTCGATCGGCTTGTGCTACAACGATCTCAAGCCGGAGAACATCATGGTCACCGAGGAGCAGCTCAAGCTCATCGACCTCGGCGCCGTCTCGCGAATCAACTCATTCGGCTACCTCTACGGCACCCCGGGTTACCAGGCTCCCGAGATCGTGCGCACCGGGCCGACTATTGCCTCTGACATTTACACCGTGGGCCGCACCCTGGCCGCGTTGACGCTGAATCTGCGCACCCGCAAGGGCCGTTACGTCGACGGGCTGCCGCCCGATGATCCGGTGCTGGCCAAGTACGACTCGTTCGGCCGGCTGCTGCGCCGCGCGATCAACCCCGATCCGCGGCGCCGGTTCGCTACCGCCGAGGAGATGTCCTCGCAGTTGCTCGGCGTGCTCCGGGAGGTCGTCGCCGAGGACACCGGGGTGCCCCGGCCCGGTCTGTCGACGGTGTTCACCCGAACCCGCTCCACGTTCGGGGTGGAACTGCTTGTCGCACATACCGATGTGTACCTCGACGGACTGGCCCACGCCGAGAAGCTGACGGCGCCGGAGATCGTGACGGCGCTCCCGGTCCCGCTGGTCGACCCCTCCGACGTGGCGGCCACGGTGCTGTCGGCGACGGTGCTGTCCCAGCCGGTGCAGACGCTGGATTCGTTGCGTGCGGCCCGGCACGGCTCACTGGACTCCGAGGGCATCGATCTGAGCGAGTCGGTGGAGCTTCCGTTGATGGAAGTGCGGGCCCTGCTCGACCTCGGTGACGTGGCCAAAGCGAACCGTAAGCTCGACGACCTGGCCGATCGGGTGGGCTGGCGGTGGCGGCTGGTGTGGTTCAAGGCCGTCTCGGAGTTGTTGACCGGCGATTATGACTCGGCGACAAAGCATTTCACCGAAGTCCTGGACACCTTTCCTGGCGAGCAGGCGCCGAAGCTGGCTCTTGCGGCGACGGCTGAACTGGCGGGAACCTCTGGTGAGCGACCGTTCTACCAAACGGTGTGGCATACCGACAACAACATCATCTCGGCGGGCTTCGGCCTGGCACGCGCGCAGTCGGTGGAGGGTGAACGTGCGGCCGCCGTGCGCACGCTCGACGAAGTGCCGGCTTCCTCAAGGCATTTCACTACCGCGCGGTTGACCAGCGCGGTGACCCTGCTCTCCGGCCGCTCGGCACAGGAACTCACCGAGGAGCAGATTCGCGACGCGGCCCACCGGGTCGAGGCGCTGCCCGACAGCGAGCCGAGGGTGTTGCAGATCCGGGCTCTGGTGCTGGGTACGGCGATGGACTGGATCGCCGACAACGCGGCCAGCACCAATCACATTCTCGGGTTCCCGTTCACCGACCACGGTCTGCGACTGGGCGTCGAGGCTGCGCTGCGCAACCTGGCGCGGGTGGCCACCAGCCAGGCGCACCGCTACGCGCTGGTCGACATGGCCAACAACGTTCGCCCGACCAGTACGTTCTAGCGTGCACACTCAACGGTGTCCGAAACGCTCCCGCAACACCGGATCGTTCTCCCACCACAGCGTCGACGCCCCGGCCTCCGGGGTCGCGGCCAGGTCGGCATCCACCCGGGCGGCCTTGGCCTTCTCGTCGCGGCCGAGGGCCCGCATGAGGACCAGGATGAACGGAATGCCGACCACGTCGCCGAGGATCCACAGGATGCCCGCCCCGACGGACTGGTCCACCCGCTGACTCGGGCCCCAGTCCCGGTGCAGCGAGGCGTAATACGGCCCAGCGACGATCGGGCCGAGCCAGAGCACCACACCGAGCAGGCCGTCGGCCAGGGCCTCCACCACGCTGATCCCGATGGACAGCAGCGGTGAGTACGGCGTGGGCACCGGGTCGGCTTGCAGGCGCGCATAGAAATACCCGAACCCGATGACCACCAGGACGACTCGCGTCAGCGCCGCCAGCGGTCCCGTCATCGACGCGACGTACCACGGTGTGAGGTAGAGCAGCCACGGTGTGGCCAACATGGCAACCGAGGTCACGGGCGGCGACAAGGCCACCCGCATCAGCCGGGACTGCAGCGCCCACTCGACCATCCGGCGACCTCGCTGCGATCCCGCGCGCAGCGCCGTGAACGGCCGTCCGAGCGCCAACAGGAACGGTACGACGAACAACAGCAGGAGGACCTGCAGCGCCCGGACCCAGAACAGCACCGGCGCGTAGACGCCCACGGCGCTGGCCACAGCCAGCACCCAGACCACCAGTCCCGTCCCGAAGCAGACGGCCTGGCCGCGGCCCACCGCTGCGCCCGCGGCTCGCCGGCAACCGAAGTAGACAGCAGCGAGCCCCGCGATCACCGCAAGCGCGAGCGCGTCGAGAGTCCACGACAGCAGGACCATGAACCATGACGCTACCGTGCATTGCCTGGGAACCAGCCGTGACGTTGCTGTACAACTTGGCCTAGATGACGGTCAGGCACTCCCGGGCGATCGCCAGCTCCTCATTGGTGGGGATCACCAGCACGGTGGTCGGTGACTTGTCGGCCGAGATGAGACGCGCACCGCGCGAGGGGCTTTCGTTGAGGTGCTCGTCGAGTTCGATGCCCAACGGAGCCAACCCCGTCAGTGCGTCGCGCCGCACCGACGCGTCGTTCTCCCCCACTCCCGCGGTGAACGTCAGCACGTCGGTGTGGCCGAGGATCGCCAAGTATGCGCCGACGTACTTGCGCAGCCGGTGGATGTAGACGTCGTAGGCCAATTGCGCATGCTCGTCGCCGGACTCGATGCGCTGGTGAACCACCCGGAAGTCGATCTCACCGGCCAGACCGGACATTCCGGAGTGGCGGTTGAGCATCGACTCGATGTCCTCGATGCCCATCCCGGCGGTGCGCGCCAGATAGCTGATGACGCCGGGGTCGATGTCGCCGGACCGCGTGCCCATCACCAGGCCTTCCATCGGCGTCAGGCCCATCGACGTGTCGACGGGCCGCCCGCCGGCGATGGCTGAGGCCGACGCGCCGTTGCCGAGGTGCAGCACGATCTGATTCAGCGATTCCGGGGGAACACCGAGGAAGTCGGCCGCCTGCCGACTGACGTACTGATGCGAGGTGCCGTGGAAGCCGTAGCGGCGAATCTGCCAGCGCGCAGCCAACTCCCGGTCGATCGCGTATGTCGCGGCGGCGGCGGGCAGGTCATGGAAGAACGCGGTGTCGAACACGGCTACGTGCGGGAGGTCGGGCAGCAACCGGCGAGCCACCTCGATCCCGAGCACGGCCGGCGGGTTGTGCAGGGGGGCCAGCGACGACAGCTCGCGCAGTTGGTCGAGTACCGACTCGTCGACCACAATCGGGCGGAACAGCTGCTGCCCGCCGTGAACCACCCGGTGGCCGACGGCGACCAGACCGAGGCTGTCGAGGTCCTGACCGTCTGCGGTCAGGCTGTCGAATGCCAGCCGCAGCGCTGCCTCGTGGTCGGGGACGCCACCGTCGTCGCCGATCCGCTCGACGATGCCGTGCGCCACGGATTCGCCGGTATCCGGTTGGATGAGTTGGTATTTCAGCGATGAAGATCCGGAGTTGAGGACCAGAACGGTTCCTGATGTCGCCGGCACAGCGGCTCCCGTACCCATCGTCAGTCCTCCTGCGCCTGGATCGCGGTGATCGCGACGGTGTTGACGATGTCCTCCACGAGGGCACCTCGGGACAGGTCGTTGACCGGTTTGTTCAACCCCTGCAGGACGGGTCCGATCGCGATGGCACCCGCGCTGCGCTGCACAGCCTTGTAGGTGTTGTTGCCGGTGTTGAGGTCCGGGAAGATGAGCACCGTGGCCCGGCCGGCGACCTGCGAGCCGGGCATCTTCGCGGCGGCCACGGTCTCGTCGACGGCGGCGTCGTACTGGATCGGCCCCTCCACCAGCAGGCTCGGGGCCCGTGTTCGGACGAGTTCGGTTGCAGCGCGGACTTTCTCGACACCGGCTCCGCTGCCGGAGTCACCGGTCGAGTACGACAGCATCGCCACCCTGGGTTCGATACCGAACTGGGCGGCGGTGCGCGCCGAGCTGATCGCGATGTCCGCCAGCTGTTCGGCGGTCGGGTCCGGCACGATCGCGCAGTCCCCGTAGGCGAGCACCCGATCGCTCAGGCACATCAGGAAGATACTCGACACCGTGGACACGTCGGGCTGGGTCTTGATGATCTCGAATGCCGGGCGCACCGTGTGCGCGGTGGTGTGGGCCGCGCCCGACACCATGCCGTCGACGATGTCGTTGTGCACCAGCATCGTTCCGAAGTATGAGACGTCGTGGATGATCTCGCGGGCCTGCTCCAGGCTGACCCCCTTCTTCTTGCGAAGCTCGGCATACTGCGCGGCAAACTGGTCGCAGAGCTCGCTGGTGCGCGGATTGAGCACCGTGGCCGCACTCAGGTCGACACCCAGTTCGGCTGCACGGGAACGGACTTGAGTTTCCTCACCCAGGATCGTCAACTCGGCGACGCCGCGGCGCAGCAGCCGGCCCGCGGCGCGCAGGATGCGGTCGTCCTCGCCTTCGGGCAGCACGATGCGCTTGAGGTTCGCCCGGGCCCGTTCCATCAGCTGGTGGGTGAACATCTGCGGGGTGGTCACCGTCGGGATCGGGATGGACAACCGCTCGAGCAGGTCGGCGATGTCGACGTGGTGTTCCATCAGTTCGATGGCGGTGTCGACCTTGCGCTGCGAAGTGGCCGTCACTCTGCCCCGCGCACCTGCCACCGCGCTCGCGGTCTCGAAGGTGCCCAGGTCGGTCGCGATGATCGGAAGCCGGAGGCCCAGCCCGGTCACCAGCTCGGCGATACTGCGGTGCAGCGCCAGACCGCCATTGAGGATGACCGCCGACAGCGACGGAAATCCTTCTGCGGCATGGGCGCTCGCGACCGCCAGGACCACGTCGGAGCGGTCGCCCGGGGTTATGACGGCAACGCCCTCGGTCAGTCGCTCCACGACATGCTCGGCTGTCATACCCGCGACGAGCACGTCCATCACCTCGCGGCCCAGCAAGGACTCGTCGCCGTGGATCAGCACACCGTCGACCGCGGTGCGCAAGTCGGCCACCGTCGGCGCCACCAGGAGCGGCTCCTCGGGCAGCACGTAGACATGCGGGCCCAGCCCCTTGCACGCCTGCGCCACGGCATCCATCTGGGCCGGGTCGCACCGGTTGGCCACCACCGCGGCGGTGTGCGCGTACTGCAAAGCCAGTTCGGCCAGACACAGTTCGACGACCTGGGCCACTTCCCGCGGCGTGCGGTCGCGGGCCCGTACCGAGAGCACAACGGGCGCGCCGAGGTTGACCGCGATGCGGGCGTTGACGCTCAGTTCGGTCGGAGTGGCGACATCGGTGTAGTCCGACCCGACGATGACCACGGCGTCGCAGCGGGCCGCCATCGCGTGGTAGCGGTCGACGATGTCGGCGATGGCCCCTTCGGGATCCTCGTGCAGCCGCTGGTAGCTCACCCCGACGCAGTCGTCGTAGCTCAGTCCCGCATTGCTGTGGGCCAGTAGCAACTCCAGGATGTAGTCGCGGTCCTCACGGCGGGTGATAGGCCGGAACACGCCGGTTTTGGGCACCGTGGCGGTCAGACGGTGCAGGATGCCCAGCGCGATGGTCGACTTCCCGGTGTCGCCCTCCGGGGAGGCGATGTAGATCGAGGTCGTTGCGCGCGCGGAGGTCACGGGCTACAGCATTCCTTAGTCCGCGACGACCGCCAGCGAGTTAACCGAGTTTTCGCAATCTCGGTGCCAGATCCTTCTCGAAGAGTTCGAGGAACCGGCGCTGGTCGTGGCCCGGGGCGTGGAAGACGAGGTGGTTGAGCCCGTACTTGACGTACTCGCCGACCTTCTCGACGGCTTCGTCGGGATCCGAGGAGACGATCCACCGCTTGGCCACTTGTTCGATCGGCAGCGCGTCGGCGGCTTTCTCCATCTCGATCGGGTCGTCGATCGAATGCTTCTGCTCGGCGGTCAACGACAGCGGCGCCCAGAAGCGCGTATTCTCCAGCGCCAGTTCGGGATCAGTGTCGTAGGAGATTTTGATCTCGATCATCTTGTCGATGTCGTCGACATTGCGCTCAGCGGCCGCGGCACCTTCAGCGACGGCGGGCAGCAGCTTCTCGGTGTAGAGCTCCACACCCTTGCCCGAGGTGCAGATGAACCCGTCGCCGGCCCGCCCGGCGTACTTGGCCACCGCGGGGCCGCCCGCGGCGATGTAGACGGGGACGCCACCCTCGGGCACGTCGTAGATCGACGCACCCTTGAGGTGGTAGTAGTCGCCGTCGAAGTCGACCCGGTCACCGCGCCACAGCTCGCGCATCAGCCGGACCGACTCGCGCAGCCGGGCGAAGCGCTCCTTGAACTCCGGCCACTCGCCGATGAACCCGGTGGCGATCTCGTTGAGAGCCTCACCGGTGCCCACCCCGAGGAACACCCGGTCGGGGTACAGGCAGGCCATGGTCGCGAAGGCCTGGGCGATCACGGCGGGGTTGTAGCGGAAGGTCGGGGTCAACACCGACGTGCCCAGCACGATCCGCTCGGTGCGTTCGCCCACCGCGGTCATCCAGGCCAGCGAGAAGGGGGCGTGGCCACCTTCGTGCCGCCACGGCTGGAAGTGGTCGCTGACCGTCGCACTGTCCATTCCGTGCGCCTCGGCGAGCACTGCCAGCTCGACCAACTCACGCGGCGCGAACTGCTCCGCCGACGCCTTGTATCCCAGTTTCAGTTCAGCCACATCTTCGTTTGTACTCCAATGGCCGCGGGACCGGCGGACCAGGGTACATAGACTTCAGACATGCCCGCGGCACTGGAAGCCATCACCGACACCGTGCACGTCGCCAGGACCGAGCTGGTGAACTGGACACTGGTCACCGGCGGCGCGGGCGTCATGCTGATCGACGCCGGCTTCCCCGGTAGTCGTGACGATGTTCTGACATCGCTGCGCCAGTTGGGATTCGGGCCGTACGATGTGACCGCGATCCTGCTCACGCACGCCCATGTCGACCACTTCGGCTCGGCGATCTGGTTCGCCAAGGCCCACGGCACACCGGTCTACTGCCACGCCGCCGAAGTGGGGCACTCCAAACGCGATTACCTGGAACAGGCCGGTCCCATTGACCTGCTGGCCCACGCCTGGCAGCCGCGCTGGATCAAGTGGTCATTGGAGATCGCAGCCAAGGGTGCTCTGGTGCGCGCGGGTATCCCCAGCACCGAAGCGCTCACCGACGAGGTCGCCGAGAGGCTGCCCGGCAGGCCACTGGCCGTGCCGACGCCGGGCCACACCGGCGGGCACTGTTCGTATCTGGTCGACGGCGTGCTGGTCAGTGGCGACGCGCTGGTGACCGGTCATCCACTGGCCCGCCGCCGCGGGCCGCAACTTCTGCCGGGGCTGTTCAACCATGACGAGCAGGGCTGCGTACGCAGCCTGGCGGCGCTGGCCATGCTGGAGACCGACACGCTGATCCCCGGCCACGGGCCGGTGTGGCGGGGGCCTATCCGGGAAGCCGTTCGGCAGGCGACACCTGCTTGAGTTCGAGGTTCTCCCGCAGCGTGGCACCGCTGTACTCAGTGCGGAACACGCTGCGCTCCTGCAGCAGGGGCACCACGGTGTCGACGAACTCGTCGAGGCCATGCGGCGTGAGGTGGGGCACCAGGATGAACCCGTCGCAGGCATCCGACTGCACATAGTGGTCGATCTCGGCGGCGACGTGGTCGGCGGTGCCGACGAACTGCTGGCGGCTGGTGACGGCGATGACGAGTTCCCGGATGGACAGGTTCTCGGCTTCGGCGCGTTCGCGCCAGGCAGCGGCCAACGCCTTGGGGTCGCCGTGGCGGACCCGTCCCTGGGTGACCGTGGGATCGTCGGCGGGTTCGACGTCGGGAAGCGGACCGTCGGGGTCGTATCCCGACAGATCGCGTTGCCAGACCTGTTCGAGCATCGCGATGGCGGTCTGGGGGCTGACCTGTTGGCTGCGGATGTGGCGGGCCTTGTCCTCGGCATCGGCGGCACTGTCGCCGAGCACGAATGTCACACCGGGAAACACCTTGAGCTGGTCGGGATCTCGGCCGTTGGCGGCGGCACGGGCTTTGACGTCGGCGTAGTAGCGTTGCCCGGCTTCCAGCGTCCCGTGCACGGTGAACAGCGCGTCGGCGTGTTTGGCGCCGAAGTCGCGGCCCTCGTCTGAGTCGCCGGCCTGCAGCAGGATCGGGTGACCCTGCGGGGTGGCGGGAAGTGTGGCGATGCCGCGGATGTCGAACTGGTGTCCGTGGTGGGTGACGGTGTGAATGCTGTCGATGTCGAGGTAGACGCCGGCGGCGGTGTCGGCCACGACCGCGCCGGGAGCCCAACTGTCCCAGAACTCCCGGGCGACGGTGACGAACTCTTCGGCGCGGCGGTACCGGTCGGCATGGTCGAGGAAGCCGCCGCGGCGGAAGTTCTCCCCGGTGAACGCATCCGACGAGGTGACCATGTTCCAGGCTGCCCGCCCGTCGGACAGGTGGTCGAGGGTGGCGAATTGTCGTGCCACCTCGAAAGGTTCGTTGAAGGTGGTGTTGATGGTTCCGGCCAGGCCGAGATGGTCGGTGACGGCGGCCAGCGCGGCGAGCACGGTGAAAGTGTCCGGTCGTCCGACGACGTCGAGGTCGTGGATGCGGCCGCGATGCTCGCGCAGCCGCAGCCCTTCGGCGAGGAAGAAGAAGTCGAACAGCCCACGCTCGGCGGTGCGCGCCAGGTGGATGAAGGAGTCGAAGTCGACTTGGCTGCCCGACGTCGGATCCGACCACACCGTGGTGTTGTTGACCCCGGGGAAGTGCGCGGCGAGATGAATTTGCTTGCGCTGCTTGCCTTGCCGTGTCATGCCGCCAGCCCCCAGCGTCGGGCCAGCAGTTCGTGGGAACGCAGGCGGTCGGTGTGGCGGTGGGTGGCGGTGGTGACCACCAGTTCGTCGGCGCCGGTGACCCGTTGCAGCGCCGAAAGCTTGTCGGCGACCTCGTCGGCGTCTCCCACGAACTGGGTGGCGAGGCGGTCCTCGACGACGGCGCGCTGTTCGTCGGTCAGCGCCGGGCAGGCATCGGGGTCCGGGTAGGGCACCGCACCGCCCTGTGCCCGAATCGAATACACCCAGTGGCCGAACGGCGCCGCGAGGTGGCGGGCCGTCGCGGAATCGTCGGCGACGAGGACGTCGGCGGAGACCACAACATAGGGCTTCGACAGGAACGGCGACGGGCTGAACGCCGCCCGGTAGGCGTCGACGGCCTCCAGGGCGGTGCCGGGGGTGCTGTGGTAGCTCGCCACGAACGGCAGGCCGCGGGCTCCGGCGACCGCCGCGCTCTGCCCCTTGCTGCTGCCGAAGACCCACGGAGTCAGGGCCGAGCCCTCTCCGGGTACGGCGCGGACCGGGTACCCGTCGGCGGTGTGTTTGCCTTCCAGCAAGGCCAGGATGTCACCGACCTGGTCGGCGAAGTCCGGTGGCTGGGCCTCCGGCTGGGTCAGCACCGTGGCAAGTGCACGCATCTTCGGGCTCGCCAACAGCAACCGGACGTCGAACTGAGGTGGGATCACCACGCCATCGACGTCACGCCAATCCTGTTGATCGGAAGCCTCTTTCGGTGCCGGACCGCCCTTCTCGACTTCTCGGCGCCGCTGCCCCGATCGGCCCAGCCCCAGGTCGATGCGGCCGGGGTGGAAGGCATCGAGGATACCGAAGCTCTCCACGACAGACAGTGCGGTGGTGTAGCCGAGTTGGACCGCGGCAGCGCCGACCCTGATGCGTTCGGTGGCCGCGGCGATCTGCCCGATCAGCACCGCCGGGCGGGAGCTGGCGACGGCGACGAAGTGGTGTTCGGCGACCCAGTAGCGCCGGTATCCCCAGCCTTCGGCGTGCCGGGCCAGATCGACCGAATTGCTCAGTGCCGCAGCGGCATCGGAGCCATCGCTGATGGGCGAGAGATCCAAGATGGACAGTGGGACAGTCATGACAACCTCACCGGGGCGTAACGGTTTGTGGCGGCCGGCAGCCCGAACCGCTCTCGCAGTGTCTCGCCGTCGCGGTAACTCGACCGGAAGCGGCCTGCACGCTGCAGTGCCGGAACCACCTCGTCGGTGATCACGGGCAGGTCGGTGGCGGTGACCGCGGGGCGCAGCCGGAATCCGTCGGCGCCGGCGTCGTGCCATGCGAGCAGAAGATTCACCAATTCTGCTGGGGTACCGCCCCATACCAGCGCGTCCGAGCGCAGGTCGGTGTCCCCGGTGAAGCTCACCGCCACGTCGGCGATCACTTTGAGATGGGCGCCGCCGGCCGCGGCGACCTCACCCAGGATAGAGCCGAGGGACGCCTCGTCGGTCGGCGTGACGAACACGATATCGGTGGAACCGGAAGCGAATTCGTAGACCGGCGCCGCGTGGGCCAAGGCAGCGACCACCGGCTGACCCTGCGGCGGCCGGGGCGTGATCGAGGGTCCCTTCACCGAGAAGTAGCGGCCGGTGAAGTCGATGTAGTGCAGCCTGTCGCGGTCGATGTAGCGCCCGCTGGGCACGTCACGGATCACCGCGTCGTCCTCCCAGCTGTCCCACAGCCGGCGTACCACTTCGACGGCATCGGCTGCCTCACCGAACAATTCGCCGGGCTCGGGCTTGGCTCTGCGGCCGAACAGGGCCGCGGCCTGGGTGCTGGGGCTGACCCGCACCTGCCAGCCCGCGCGACCGCCCGAGACGTAGTCCAGGGTTGCGATCGCCTTGGAGAGGTGGAACGGCTCGGTGTGCGTCACGGTGGCGACGGGGATCAGTCCGATGTGCCGCGTCACCGGTGCGATCCGCGCCGCCACCAGGACGGCGTCTGGGCGCACGGCCGGCGGGTAGGTGTCGAAGGTGTCCTCGACCGTCAGGAAGTCCAGCAGACCCTGTTCGGCGATGCCCGCCGCCCGGGCCCAGTGCCGGCCGCTGGTCACCGGTGCCGCGGCCGGGTCGGCCGACAGCGTGCGCCGCCAGGCCTCGGGGTGCCAGCCGTACCCGTCGAGCGCGACGCCGAGATGGAGCGGTTTCACGGTTGCACGAGTTTCTCGAAGGCGACCGGGTACCCCTCGCCTGCTGCGGGCAGCGGCTCGCTCAGTCGGGTGTAGCCGTGGGACAGGTACAGCGCTTCGGCTTCGGGTTGACGGTCCCCGGTGGTCAAGTAGATCCGCCGATAGCCACGCTCGACGATCTCGGCCTCGAGTGCGTCGAGCAGGCGGCCGGCGTGGCCGCGGCGACGGAATCGGTTGTCGGTCCAGATCCGCTTGAGTTCGGCGGTCTCGTGCCCGTCGACCACACCGAACCTGCGGAACGCGCCACCGGTCACCGGCTCGCCGTCGAGAAGGCCGATCAACAATCCGCCGTGCGGCGGCGCGAACTCGTCGCCGGGGTAGTTGCGCAGGCCGCCCAGAACCGCATCGACCGACCCGCCATAGCGGGTCGCATACTCCACGGCGAGCTCGCCCAGCAGGGGCTGAGCCAGGTCGTCATCCTGTCGAACGCGGACGAACCGCAATTCGCTGCCGGCGGTCACAGTCATCACCTACCTGTCTACCGCGCCGCGGCCCAGCGCATTCCGCTGGCGGGTGATCAGCTCGCCGTGATTGAAAATCTGCCCAGGTCGACGGTCGGCGCGGTCATTTCGGCGGGGGCAGCTGGGCTTCGATCAGCGGCAGGATCTGCCGCGCCAGGTACTCGTTGCCGGCCCGGTTCGGGTGCACCCGGTCCCACCCGATGAGGTTCGGGTCATCCCACCACCAGCGCTGCGCGAGCGGGTCGGCGAATGTCGCACCGATCCGGGCGGCCTCGTCGCGCACGATGTCGCGCACCTGCCACACCTCGGCTGACGGATCGGGCCGCGGCCAGGCCGGCCCGATCACCAGCAGACGTGCCGACGGGGCGGCGCTGCGCGCCCGCGCCAAGGTGTCCCGCACGGCCGACCGCAGGGTGTCCGGCGCGGTTCCGACGTCGTTGGGACTTCCGAAGAGCACGACCAGGTCGGTGGACGGCTGGATCACGTCCAGCCGGTCGGCGAACACCCCGCCGCGGGTGCCGATGTGGACGTATCCGGCGCCACCCTCCCCGGCCACCGTCGGCTGGATCTCGTAGTGCAGGTCGCGTAGCCGGCTCCACACCATCGCGGGCCACAGGTCGGGGTCCTCGGGGTCGTTGTTGACGCCGACCGTGTAGGAGTCTCCGATGACCACGATGTGCTCGCCGGGTAGCGCGGCCTGCTGTGCCGGGGTCAGACGGGGCGCGGGAGAGCATGCGGCGACGATCAGGGCCACGACCACCGCCATCAGAACTGCCCTGCTCACGGGGCCACAGCCTACGCACCCGGGACCCCTTCCCACCCATAGTTGACACCTGTAAAGTTCGTCCCCATGGACAACATCCGCGGCAAGACCATCGCCATCACCGGAGCTGCCCGGGGCATCGGCTTCGCCACTGCCCGCGCCCTGCTGCAGCGGGGTGCCCGCGTGGTGATCGGTGATCGTGACGTCGCGCTGGAGGAATCCGCGGTCGCCCAGCTCAGCAAGATCGGGCCGGTGTCGGGCTACCCGCTCGACGTCAGCGACGCCGAGTCGTTCGCCACCTTCCTGGACAAGGCCCGCGCCGACGGCGGCGGCCACATCGACGTGCTGATCAACAACGCCGGGGTGATGCCGGTCGGGCCGTTCCTGGACCACTCCGAACAAGCCGTCCGCACCGCGGTGGAGGTCAACTTCTACGGTGTGCTGACCGGCTGCCGACTGGTACTTCCCGAGATGGTCAAGCGCCGCAGCGGGCACATCGTCAACATCGCCTCGATGGCAGGCATGCTGGCCGTGCCGGGCCAAGCCCTTTACGCCGGAACCAAATTCGCGGTGGTCGGGTTGTCCACGGCGCTCTCCGACGAGTTTGCGCCGCAGGGAGTGCACGTCAGCTGCGTCATGCCGACGTTCACCAATACCGAGCTCATCGCCGGCACCAACGCCACCGGCGCCAGCAGGCCCGTCCAGCCCGAAGACATCGCCGCTGCCGTCGTCAAGACGCTCGACAAGCCGAAAACGGCTGTCTCCGTTCCCTATCCGTTGCGGTTCATCGCCGCTGGGACGGCGTTCCTGCCGCCGCGCGCCCGGCGCTGGCTGAGCGCGAAGTCGGGCACCGACCGCGTGTTCCTCGACTTCGACACAACGGCGCGTGCCGCCTACGAGCAGCGCGCCCAGGCAGCCACCGGCGTGGTGGAACCTCCGAAGAACGACTAGCCGAGAACCGGTACGGCATCGCCGGGGCGGTATGCCTCGATCGGCTCGATGCTCTGTAGCAGCGTCTCCGGCTCAACGGTGTAGAGCTTGCCCTGCTCTCCCCCGGTACCGACCAGCACGGCGGTGACTCGCTCGGGGAAGTCGTTCTCGGTGCCGGCGAACGTGATCCAGATTCTGGTCACGGGTTCGTACTGCTCGTCGGCGAATTCCGCGGCCGACGGGGCGAAGTACCAGCTGAGAACCGTCTCGCTGGAGAATTCGGCGTCGAACGTCCATCCGCGGGCGAGCAGCCACTCATCGAAGGTCTCCGCGGCCTGCTCGAGTAAGTGTGGCGCGTCGTCGAATTGGTCGCCGAGCAGCGCGTCCATCACCGGCTCGGGAATCCACCGTGAGTCGCGGGCGGCCTGCCGCTTCCTGCGGCGGGCCTTCTTGGCATCGGAGTGCCGCGACACCGCTAGCTCAGCGCCCGATCCAGGTCGGCGATCAGGTCCTCGGTGCCCTCCAGGCCCACCGAGATGCGCACCACACCGTCGCCCAGGCCGATCGCGGCGCGACCTTCCGGCCCCATTGCCCGGTGGGTGGTGGTGGCCGGGTGGGTGATGAGCGACTTGGCGTCGCCGAGGTTGTTGGAGATGTCGATGATCTGCAGCTTGTCGAGAACCTCGAACGCGCGGTCCTTGCCACCGTCGAGTTCGAAGGTCACCACAGTTCCGCCGCCGCGCATCTGACGCTTCGCCAGGTCGAACTGGGGATGGGACTCCAGGAACGGGTACCGCACCCAGTTCACGCCGGGTTGGGCTTCGAGGAACTCGGCGATGCGCTGCGCGGAGCGGTTCGAGTAGTCCACCCGGACCGACATCGTCTCCAGGCCCTTGAGCAACACCCACGCGTTGAACGCCGACAGCGCTGGCCCGGTGTGGCGCATCAGTTTCTGGACCGGCCCGTCGATGTATTCCTTGTCACCGAGGATCGCCCCACCGAGGACCCGGCCCTGACCGTCGATGTGCTTGGTGCCCGAGTACACCACGACGTCCACCCCGAGCGGGAACCCCTGCTGCAGCAGCGGGGTGGCAAAAACGTTGTCCAGCACCACTTTCGCGCCGGCAGCATGGGCCAGATCCGAGACCGCCGCGATGTCGACCAGGGACTGCATCGGGTTGGATGGTGTCTCGAAGAAGACGGCCTTGGTAGGTTTGCTCAGCGCTTCTTCCCACTGCGAGAGGTCCTCGCCGTCGACGAAGACGGTTTCGACTCCCCAGCGCGGGAGAATCTCGCTACAGACGACGAAACACGAGCCGAACAGGCTGCGGGCGGCCACCAGCCGATCCCCCGCACCCAGTAGCGCACCCAGCGAGGTGAACACCGCCGCCATCCCCGAGGCGGTGGCGAACGCCGCAGGGGCGCCTTCGATCAGGCGCAGCCGCTCCTCGAACATCGAGATCGTCGGGTTGCCATAGCGGGAGTACACGTAGCGGTCGATCTCGCCGGTGAAGGCCTTCTCGGCCTCGCCCGCCGAGGAGTAGACGTAGCCCGACGTCAGGTACATCGCTTCGGCGGTCTCCTCGAAGCCCGACCGCAGCAGGCCGCCGCGCACGCCGATGGTGGCCTGGCTGACCCCGTCGGGCAGCGGCGCGGGGATGCGCACCGAGGGCACGTCTGTCATCGCTCGACTCCCACTCGCTCCGGTCCTCGCTCGTACCTCGCTGCGATCCTCACTCGCGATCGTCTTCGGTCGGTCATGACTGCTTCCAGGGCAGGCCGAGGGCCCGCCAGCCGTTGGCACCTCGGTGGCCCTGCTCGTCGAGCTGTCCTTCGAAGCCGTCGAGCATGTTGTAGGACGGTGCGATACCGGCCGCCGTGGCCGCCTCGGCCGCGGGGATCGAGCGGTTGCCCGAGCGACAGATGAAGACCACGGGGCGCTCGCCGGGCGTGACCCCGGCGGCGATCAGCTCGGCGACGAAGTCGGCGTTGCGCTGGCCGTTGCTGCGATTCCACTCCACGAACACCACGTCGCGGCCCAGGCTGGTCAGATCGGGTACGCCCACCCACCGCCATTCGGCGTCGGTACGACAGTCGACCAGCACCGCTTCCGGGTTCTCGCTGAGCAGTTTCCAGCTGTCCTCGGGGGTGATGTCACCTGCATAGCTCACGGCCGTGAGTCTCGCACATGCCCCTGAGATGAATCGAGTGCTGGCTAGGCAGGACTCGGTGAACAGACCTTCCAGTCCCCGCTCTCCCGGACGAACGTCATCGGCGTATCCAGGCGCTTGTCGGGTGTGCGCTCGAAGTGATAGACCACGGTCGCGGTGGCCCGATCGCCGTCGATCTTCACACCCGTGACGTCGTCGACGTACCGAGCTCCGCGCGCCGACTTCGACTGTTGTTGGTGCGCAAGCACATCGGCTTCGGTGGCCTGCTGCGCGGCGCATGTGTACTTACGGAAGTCCGGATAGTTCTCGCGTTGCAGGGCGTCGTTCTGGCCCACCGCGGCGCGGCCCACCCGGGTGTCCTCGGTCATGCCGTCACCGCGGATCAGCCACGAGATGCCGAATCCGATCAGGACGATCGCAGCCACCCCCAGCGCGATGAGGATCGGCATCGGGCTCGACCCGGTGTTGTCTTCGTCGGTCATGACTGCCACAGCCTCCGCAGGGTGGTCGAAACCTGGCGCACCCGGTCACGGGCGGTGGTGACGTCGCCTGCCGTCGCCAAAGCCAGGACCAGCCGGCGGCGGGACGCGTCCTCGTGGCGTCCGAACAGCCTGACGTCGCTTTCGGGCACGGTCATCGCCTCGGCGAGCACCGCGGCGGGTTCCGGCAGTCGCTCGGGTCGACCATCGGCCTCGCCGGCGTAGGTGACCTCGGCGGCGCCGGGCGAGATCATGATGGTGTCGACAGGCAGGCCAAGCACCGCGCGGGCGTGCAACTCGAACTCCGAGAGCCGCTGGGTGCGCAACGTCACCAGGGCGCTGTCGCTGGGCCGCACCCGGACGTCGGAGAAGTACACCTCGTCGCCGCGAACCAGCAGTTCTACCGCGAACACCCCGCGACCGCCGAGGGCCCGCACGATCCGCGCGGCGACCGACTTCGCCGCGCCGAGCGCGGCCAGCGTCATGTGTTGCGGCTGCCAGGACTCCAGGACGACGCCGTCGAGCTGGCGGTAGCCGATCGGTTCGCAGAAATGCAGCTGCGGCCCGGCGGGGCCCTCGGTGCGCACCGTGAGCAGCGTGACGGCGTAGTCGATCTCGACGACGGTCTCGGCGAGCACCCGGTTGTGCGGCACCCGCCCGCCGGCGTCGGCGGCCCGCTGCCAGGCCGGCTCGACATCATCGGGGCGGAGCAGCACGGACTGGCCCTGGCCGGGTGCGCCCACTACAGGCTTGACCACGAGCGGGAATCCGGCGTGCTCGGCGATCGCCGTGAGCTCTGCGACCGACCCGGCGAACCAGAAGGGTGCCGTCGGCAGGCCCAGGTCGTCGGCGGCGAGCTTGCGAATGCCCTCGCGGTCCAGGCTCAGCCGGGTGGCATGCACCGAGGGCACCACCTGGGCGGCACCGCTGTCCTCCACGGTGCGCAGCGCATCGATGGCCACCGCGTTTGTGTTCACCACGAGATAGTCGGGACGGCTCTGGCTGACCGCGGCGGCGAGCTCCTCGGGATCGGTCACCGACACCACGAGGGCCTCGTCGGCGGCGTCGTGTGCCGGGGCCCCGGCGTAGCGGTCGACGGCGATCACCTCGGCGCCCAGGCGCTGGAAGGCCAGCACCAGCTCGCGGCTCAGCTCACCGGATCCCACCAGCATCACACGCATGATGCCCAAGGATAGGTGCGCTCAGCCCCGGCCAGGCCAATGCCAGGACGGCTCGTCGAGCAGACCCTGGCCGACGATGGCGGTCTGGCCGTTGTCCTTGGTGAGTTCGACGGTGTTGACCTCGCCTCGGGCCGTCAGCTCGGCCACCAGCGGTGCGGCGTGGGTGACGACGATGATCTGCGATCCCTCCGCGGCGCGGGTGATCAGCCCGGCCAGCGCGGACAGCAGATCGGGGTGCAGGCTGGCCTCGGGTTCGTTGAGCACCGTCAGCTCGGCCGGACGCGGTGTCAGCAGCGCCGCCGCCCACAACAGGTAGCGCAGGGTGCCGTCGGAGAGTTCGGCGGCGGTCAGGGCACGCAGCATGCCGGGCTGGTGCAGGGTCACCCCGAAGCGGCCCTCGGTGCAGTCGATCTCCACCCGGCTACCCGGGAAGGCGGCGTCGACCGCGCGGGCCAGCGCTTCGGCGTCGCCGATCTCGGTGATGGTCTGCAGTGCCGCCGCAAGGTCCGATCCGTCGTGACTCATCACCGTGGTTCGGGTGCCGATCTGGGGCTGTCGGGCCGGGGCGTCGCCGTCGGTACGGACGTAGTCGTAGAACCGCCAGGACCGCACGCGCTCACGCAGGACCAGTAGTTCGGGCGCGGACTGCGGATCGCCGAGCTCGCTGAGCATGCTGTCGAAGGGGCGCAGTCCGGCAGGGCTGACCCGCCAGGCGCCGTCGGCGTCACGCAGCCGCACGGCCGGCCCCGTCCGCTCGGCGAGTAGCGCCGAGGGCCGCAGCACCGGACCGGCCCACACCGCTTCGGATTTGATCTCCGGGTCCAGGTTGAACGCGGTGCGACCGGGGACGGGCATCCCGAAGTCGACGGCGTAGCCGAAGTCGTCGCCGGCGAAGCCCAGCTTCAGGCTCACCGGGCCCTTCTTGCCGGGCCCGGCCCACATCGTCGAACTCAGGCCGCCCTCGCGGGCCAGCGCGCTGACCGCCCCGTTGCGGGCGGAGTCGGCGAGTAACCGCAAGGCGCGGTACAGACTTGACTTGCCGCTGCCGTTGGGGCCGGTGACGACGTTGCAGCGCCGCAGCGGGACGACCAGCCGGCGCAACGATCGGTAGTTCTCCACTGCGACGGTGTCGAGCACGGCGTCAGCTAACCAGGCGGTGCCGACAGGTCGGCGCGGAACCCGCCCATGGCGGCCAGCACCGCAGCGAAGACCCGGTGGGCCGCTTCCAGGTCGGAGTCCGACAACTCGGCCAGCGCACGATGGGTGTGGGTGGCCAGCGGGGTGAAGAACGCGCGGCCTACCTCGATGCCGTGGTCGGCGTAGCGCAGGATCACTTTGCGGCGGTCGGCCGGATGGGCTTCGCGGCGTAGGTGCCCGGATTCGATCATCCGCTCCACCTGGTAGGTGATGGCCGCGCCCGACATCCCCATCCGGCTCTTGAGCTCCCCCGCGGTCAGCGGGGTACCTGCGTTCTCGGCGACCATGATGTGCGTCAGCGCGCGGAAGTCGTTCGCGGACATGTCATGGACGGCGGCGAACACCCGGCCGATCTGGTCGGACTCAGCGGACAGTGCCTGTACGTCGGCGACCACCGCGGATTCCAGCGATGCCCGCCGCGTTTCGTCCATGACTCCCAGCATATCCCTTAAGTAGATGAACTGTTAAGAAAATGAAGCTATGCTGATCGCCATGCGTAAGACGCCTCAACCCGCCCCGCCGCTGTGGGACCGCCTCGGCGAATTGCTCGCAGTCCGCTTCTCCTGGGTGATCGCGCTGCTCGTGGCCATGATCGGCGTCGGGCTGATGGGCGCGCTCGGGGAGAGCGCCTCGGCCGACAAGTCGCCGGTCTCCCTGCCGCCCGGTGCGGAGTCGGCGAAAGCAGCCGCGTTGCTCAAGGAATTCCCCGGCGGCGACCAGGCGCCGGTAATCCTCGTCGTCACCCGCGGTGACGGCGGCACGCTGTCGCCATCGGATCTCGCCGCCGCCGAGGACGCCCGCGCCCGCATGGTGTCCGTCGCCGGCCCCGCGGGACCACCGATCCCAGTCGTTCCCTCGACCGACGGCAAGGCAGCCCTGGCGCCGGTGCCGCTGGACGCCACGCTGTCCGGGTTTGCGTTGTCCGACAAGGTCAAGGAACTGCGGGAGGCCGCCAAGGACGGCCTGCCGGGCGATCTGGTGGTCAACGTCACCGGCGGGCCGGCGTTCGGCGCCGATATCGCCAACGCCTTCTCCGGCGCCAACATCACCCTGCTGGCGGTGACCGGCGCGGTGGTGGCGCTGCTGCTGATCGTCACCTACCGCTCCCCTGTGCTGTGGTTGGTCCCGCTGCTGGTGATCGCATTCGCCGACCGGGTGGCGGCCGTATTGGGCTCGGCCATCGCCGACGCCAGCGGGATGACGGCGGACGGTTCGACGTCGGGTATCACCAGCGTGCTGGTGTTCGGTGCGGGCACTAACTATGCGCTGCTGCTGATTTCGCGCTACCGCGAGGAACTGCGCCGCACACCGGAGCCGCGCGGCCGGCGACATCAGACCGAGCATCACCGCCGGGCCCTGCAGACCGCGGTGCGCCACGCCGGCCCGGCCATCGTGGCCAGTAACGCCACCGTGGTACTCGCGCTGCTGACACTGCTGTTCGCGTCGTCACCGAGCACTCGCAGCCTCGGCGTGCAGGCCGCGTCGGGGCTGCTGGTGGCCGCCGTATTCGTGCTGCTGGCACTCCCGCCGCTGCTGGCCCTGTTCGGCCGGAAGTTGTTCTGGCCCTTCGTCCCCAAGGCCGGCTCCGAGGAGATCACCACCACCGGCGCGTGGCATCGGGTGGCCGACTGGGTGTCCCGGCACGCCACCCGGGTCGCCGTCATCTCGATCGCGGCACTGGCCGTGCTCGCCACCGGCCTGCTGGCAACCCCGGTGGGCCTCAACCAGATCGACCAGTTCCGCGTCAGCGCAGACTCCGTCACCGGCTTCAAGACCCTGTCAGCGCACTACCCCAGCGGCCTGACCGATCCGACCCGGGTGTTCGCTCACACCGACAAGGCCGACGCCGTCGCCGCCGCGATCCAGGGCACCCCCGGCGTGGTGTCGGTGAACCCCGCCGGCCAGTCGGCCACCGGACTGACCCAGTGGCAGGTCGTCACCGACGCCGCACCAGGCTCGCAGAAGGCATTCGATACCGTTGCTGCGCTTCGCAATTCCCTCAGGGATGCCGACCCCGGAGCGCTCGTCGGCGGCTCCGACGCGCAGGCGCTGGACGCCAAGACCGCGGCGATCCACGATCGCTGGGTGGTGATCCCCGCGATCCTGATCATCGTGCTCGCGGTGCTCTACGTGCTCCTGCGGGCGGCGATCGCACCGCTGGTACTGGTGGCAGCCACCGTGCTATCGACGATGGCCGCCCTCGGACTGGGCGGTTGGGTCAGCGTTCACGTGCTCGGCTTCCCGGCCCTGGACATCAGCACGCCGCTGTTCGCCTTCCTGTTCCTGGTGGCCCTCGGCGTCGACTACACGATCTTCCTGGTCACCAGGGCCCGCGAGGAGACACCGGCCTACGGCACCCGCGGCGGTATCGTTCGGGCGGTGTCGGCCACCGGTGCGGTGATCACCAGTGCGGGAATCGTTTTGGCGGCGGTGTTCTGCGTTCTCGGCGTGCTGCCGCTGATCGTGCTGACCCAGCTGGGCATCATCGTGGGCCTGGGCATCCTGCTGGATACCTTTGTGGTGCGCACCGTGGTGATCCCGGCGCTGTTCACGTTGATCGGCCCGCGGATCTGGTGGCCGGCGTTCACCCGCGACGAGATCGAGGCGCGCTAGCGGTCGTTCTGGTACTCGTCGCGGTGGCGCTCGAAAACGCCTGCCCGGGTGAGTAATAGAACACTGACGATCAACACCCAGATCGGGAACGCCATGACGATCCACATGTTCAGTTCGCTGGCCACGATGATGCCCAAGGCCGCAATGTATGTCACAGCGACCAGCCAGCGCGGCATCAGGTCGGTGCGCAACCAGATCGTCGCCAGCGACATCATGAAGACGGCGGCCATCTTCACCGCGTAGGTCTTCGACAGCGCGAGCACCGTCATCTGGCCGAACAGCGCGACGTCGGTGTTGATCTCGGTACCCGCGACCGCCATGTTGCTGCCCGCCAGCCCCGCTCCCACCGCCGATGTCGCGAACATCATCGCCAGGAACAGCAGTCCGCTGCCCAGGAACACCGTGGAGAAGAAGCGGTCCTCGTAGCGCCCGAAGCCGTCACGGATCACGCCGATGAACCACAGGAAGCTGATTCCCGCGAACGGCATGAGCTTGCCTGCGAGGTCCATCTTGGCGCTGCCGGTGTCGAGCCACTGCGACCCGGGCGAGCCACCCTCGGGCAGCGCGGTCCTGATCAGGATCAGCGCCGCCCCGAACAACAGCGCGAACAGCACGCCGGCCAAGGCCGCCGCCCGCGGGGTGGTCAGTGCCTTGAGGGTCTTGGATCGGTGTTCAACCACGCCGCCATGGTGACAGATGTCAGGGTTGCCCGGGCAGCAGACGCACCATCAGTCCGTGCCCCTCGGCCAGTAGCGTGCCGTCGGGGTCGGTCATCTCGGCTTTGACGAACGCCTTGCGGCCCTCGGCGCGGTCCAGCCAGCCCCGCACCGTCAGTGGCACGTCGATCGGAGTGACGTTGCGGTAGTCGACGTGCAGGAAGGCGGTGCGGCTGATCGGGCGGCCGGTGGCGTGGATGACCATGCCGAACATCGAGTCGAACATCAGCGGCAGCACCCCGCCGTGCACGGCGTAGTTGCCGCCGACGTGGAACCGGCTGAACTGCACCGTCAACTCGACGCCGTCGGACCGGAACTTCGTCGCCCGGTACGGCGCCATCAACAGACTGCCGGCGCCGGGCAGGCTCGGCACCCGGTTGGCCGGACCCACCCCCTCGGGCGCCTCGAACGGCGCGAGCAGCGCGGCGAGTTCCTCGGCACGGTCGGCGGCGGCGTCCCAGGTATCCCGATCGGGATCGGCCGACACCGCGAAGTCCTGCACCCGGCGCATCGCCTCGAGGAACCTGCCGAAGCCCGGGCCGGGATCGGCGGGTTCGAACTTCGGGAAGCCGCCGTGGCGGTCGTACTCGGGGTCGAGCTGGTGCGGGTCGCTCATACCCGGGGCGCCAGCACGTCGCGGCGCACGATCGTCTGCTCCCGCCCGGGACCGACACCGATGCACGAAACATGGGCTCCGGCAAGCTCTTCCAGCCTCAGCACGTAGTCGCGCGCCTTGGTGGGCAGGTCGTCGAACTCGCGGGCTGTCGAGATGTCCTCCCACCAGCCGGGCAGTTCCTCATAGATCGGCTCGGCGCGGGCGATGTCGCTCTGGGTCATCGGCATCTCGCTGGTGCGCTTGCCGTCCACCGAGTAACCGACGCACACCGGCACGGTCTCCAGGCTCGACAGCACGTCGAGCTTGGTCAGGAAGTAGTCGGTGATGCCGTTGACCCGGGTGGCGTAACGGGCGATGACAGCGTCGAACCAGCCGCAGCGCCTGGGCCGCCCGGTGGTGACGCCCACCTCGCCGCCGGTCTTGGACAGGTAGGCGCCGTACTCGTCGAACAGTTCGGTCGGGAACGGACCCGACCCCACCCGGGTGGTGTAGGCCTTCAGGATTCCCAGCACCGTGGTGATCCGGGTCGGTCCGATCCCGGATCCGACCGCCGCGCCGCCGGCGGTGGGGTTCGACGACGTGACGTACGGATAGGTGCCGTGGTCGACGTCGAGCAGCGTGCCTTGCGAACCTTCCAGCAGCACGGTCTCGCCGGACTCCAGGGCGTTGTTGAGCAGCAGCCGGGTGTCGGCGATGCGGTGCTTGAAGCCCTCCGCCTGTTCCAGCAGGGTGTCGACCACCTCGTCGGGGTCGAGCGCCTTGCGGTTGTAGATCTTGACCAGCACCTGGTTCTTGAGTTCCAGGGACGCGCCGATCTTCGCGGCCAGCAGGTCGCGGTCGAGAACGTCGGCGACCCGGATTCCCATCCGGGCGATCTTGTCCTGATAGCAGGGGCCGATACCGCGGCCGGTGGTGCCGATCTTCTTGCTGCCCATGTAGCGCTCGGTGACCTTGTCGATCGCCACGTGGTACGGCATGAGCAGGTGCGCGTCGGCCGAGATCAGCAGCCGCGTGGTGTCCACGCCCCGCTGGTCGAGGCC
Organism: Mycobacterium sp. DL592; assembly: GCF_011694515.1. Lineage (NCBI taxonomy): Bacteria > Bacillati > Actinomycetota > Actinomycetes > Mycobacteriales > Mycobacteriaceae > Mycobacterium > Mycobacterium sp. DL592. The sequence goes on from NZ_CP050192.1 coordinate 4,535,279, forward strand.
CGCCAGCTCGGTGAGCAGCACACCGGGGTCGACGACCACCCCGTTGCCGATCACGTTGGTCACCCCGGGCGTCAGGATGCCCGACGGGATCAGGTGGAGCGCGAAGTTCTCACCCGTCGGCAGGACGACGGTATGGCCGGCATTGTTGCCGCCCTGGTACCGCACCACCCACTGCACACGGCCACCGAGAAGATCGGTGGCTTTTCCCTTGCCTTCGTCACCCCACTGGGCGCCGATGAGGACGATTGCCGGCATGGCATTTCTCCTGCTTATTGTGGTCAAGCCGGTGACCCACCCTATCGGAGCGCGAGACGAGGAGTGTCGTTGACCAAGACCGATATCGCCGTGTTGCGTTTCGGGGGCCGCCGGATACCCCGTCCGCTGGCCACGTTGCCGTGCCATGACGCCGACGGTGCGGCAGCCATCGACGCCGCCGTCGAGGGGCTGCGACGGGTCGTCGTGGTGGGCACTGAGGCAGATCTGGCGGCGGTGCTGACCCGGCTGCTGCGCACCGAGCGGCTCGATCTCGAAGTGGCCCACGTCGGTGGATGGCGCGGGGTGCGCGCGGCGTTGACGGCTGCGGCGCAACGGGTTCCGTTGATCCGCGACGAGTCGGGCACGGTGGTGGTGGGGGCGGCGTTGTGGCTGCCGCCCGGGGAGGAGGCCATGCTGCACGGTGAGGCCGTCGTCGACGACGACGTGCTCTTCGACGGGTCGGTGCCGGGTGTGCGGATCGAGCCCATCACGTCGATGCCGGGGCTGCGGGCCGCGGTCGTGTCGGGCCGGATGCGCCCGCAGCGCTGGCTCACCGGCAGGGCCGTCCAATTCGGCGGCACCGGCGCCCGTGTGGTCCGTGACGGGGCGAACGGGCCGCGCGAGGTCAAGCGGGCGGCGTTCTACCGGCACGTCACCGGGTGGCTGCGGGTTCACTGAGCGACGGATCCGTCGGCGGCCGGGGTAGCTTCGTGGCGTGAGCGTCCGCCCCCTGCACCAGTCGGTGCGTCCGAGCCCGATCTTCCTGGTCATCGTCGCGATCACCGTGCTGGGCGGGGTGCTCGCGTGGCTCGCGGCGGCCACCGTGCGGCCGATGGCCTACGCCGGGGTGGTCATCTTCGTCATCGCAGGCTGGGTGGTGTCGCTGTGCCTGCACGAGTTCGGGCACGCCTACACAGCCTGGCGGTTCGGCGACCACGACGTCGCGGTGCGCGGGTACCTCACGCTCAACCCGCTGAAGTACTCCAGTCCGCTGCTGTCGATCGGCCTGCCACTGCTGTTCATTGCGCTGGGCGGCATCGGACTGCCGGGCGGAGCGGTGTACGTGCGCACCGGGTTCATGACCCCGCGGCAACGCACGATCGTCAGCCTCGCCGGCCCGTTCGCCAACCTGATGCTCGGCGTGCTGCTGCTGGCCGCCACCCGGCTGTTCTACGACCCCGACCACGGCGTCTTCTGGTCGGCCGTCGCATTCCTGGCGTTTCTGCAGATCACGGCGTTGCTGCTGAACCTCCTGCCGATCCCCGGCCTCGACGGTTACGGGGCTCTGGAGCCGCATCTGAGCCCCGAGACCCAGCGGGCGGTGGCACCGGCCAAACAGTTCGGGTTCCTGATCTTGCTCGTGGTGCTGCTGGCGCCCGGGCCGAACCGGTGGTTCTTCTCCCTGGTCTACGGGGTGTTCGACGTCTCCGGCGTTCCCGGTGGTCTCGCGGCGATCGGTGCTCAGCTGACGCGGTTCTGGTCGGCCTGGACATAAACGAAGACCGGGGCGTGGCCGCAACGACCCCCTCTTTCGTTGCCACCTCAACCCCGGTCTTCATACCCCGGTAGGCATGGATAAACATACCGGCATGTATGTGAGTGCAGAAGTGACTTTTGTCCCTATTTACGAGACCGTCATTAATTAGCCATTCGCTGACGCCAGCCACGCGGCGAGGTCTTCGTGCACCGTCCTGCGCAGGACAGTGGTGGCGGTCTCCCAGCGACGCCGGGCCTGGGCCTTGTCGGCATCGACGAAGCTCGGGATGAGGATGCCCCGCAGGGTGTCCATCGCGGTGTAGACGAACTCGAGCATCGCCGAGTGCAAGTGGTGCGGCACCGGCTCGAGCACTGCCGCCGTCACCGCACTGGCTGCGATCGGCGCAAACTTCGCCACCTCGCGGGCGAGCTCGGGATCGGTGCGCCCGGCGACCCAAAGTTCAACTACCGGAACAAATCCCGGTGCAACATGCACTTGCCAGATGAGTTCCAGGACCGCACCGATCGGGTCGGCGGCCCGAGTGAAGCCGTCCCTGAAGCCGGTGACCACGGTGGTGACGGTCTTGGCCGTCATGTGGTGCATCGCGGCGGTCATCAACTCGTGCTTGGAGCCGAAGTGATGGATCTGCGCGCCGCGGGTCAGGCCCGCAACCTCGGCGATGCGCGGAGTGGTCGTGCCGGCGTATCCGTGCGTCGTCAGGCACTCGACCGTCGCGTCCAGCAACCGCGCGCGGGTCGCGGCGCTGCGTTCCTCTTGGGTCCGCCTGGGTTTGTTCTGCGCTGTCGGCACGACTCGAATCCTACTCACGGTCGGTTTCGAAGGGAAGTTACATTCCCAATGGTACGTAAATGTCGCCGGCAGCGGAGGAACTCGCGCCAGCTCGCCGCTTGCGACATATGCATCTTCATGCATATATTGCTCGGCATGGGAGCAGGACACGACCACAGCCACGGCGCAGATACCCGGGTGAGCCGGATGCTCATCGCGGCGGCGATCCTGACCGTGTTCTTCGCCATCGAACTGACGACGGCGCTGATGATCGGGTCGATCGCCCTACTCGCGGACGCCGGACACATGCTGACCGACCTGGTCGCGATGTTCATGGGCCTCACCGCGGTGCTGCTGGCCAAACACGGGCCAGCCTCCGCGGCTCGCACCTACGGCTGGCACCGCGCCGAGGTGTTCACCGCCGTTGCCAACGCCGTGCTGCTGATCGGCCTCGCGGTGTTCATCCTCTACGAGTCGTTCGAGCGGTTGGGGAATGCGCCCGAGGTCCCCGGTGTGCCGATGATCGTGGTGGCTATCGCGGGCCTGATCGCCAACGCGGTGGTCGTGCTCCTGCTGCGGTCTCAGTCCGAACACAGCCTGGCCGTCAAAGGCGCCTACATGGAGGTGGTGGCCGACACCGTCGGCTCCATCGGGGTGCTAATCGCCGGTATCGTCACCGTCACCACCCGGTGGCCGTACGCCGACGTGGTGGTCGCGGTCTTCGTCGCGCTGTGGGTGTTGCCCAGGGCGATCGCCCTCGCCAGGGCGGCCCTGCGGATTCTGTCCGAGTCCTCCCCGCGCCACATCGACGTCGACGAACTGCGCTCCGCACTGGCCGCGGTCGACGGGGTCACCGAGGTTCACGATCTGCACGTGTGGACGCTGGTACCCGGCAAGGACATGGTGACCGCACACCTGAGCAGCGACGGAAACTCAGCCCGGGTCCTCGACGACGCCCGGGCGGTGCTGGCCGCCCGCGGTCTCGAACATGCGACCGTCCAGGTCGAGCCGCCCGGCTGCGCCGACGACTGCCCCGGTCAGACGGACTGGTAGCTCAGACCAGATTGTCCGGCTCCTCCTCCGCCTCGTTCCTCGGCGGCATCGTCGCCGAACTAGACCAGGCCCAGAGCGGGACGGGCCGCCGGGTCGCAATCGTCGAGCAGGTCCAGGCACCGGGCGAACTCGTCGGTCTCACCGATGGTGTCGGCCGCGCGCGCCAGTGCGGCTACGCAGCGCAAGAAGCCGCGATTGGGTTCGTGATGGAACGGAACGGGACCGAATCCCTTCCAGCCGTTGCGGCGCAGCTGGTCCAGACCGCGGTGGTATCCGGTCCGCGCGTATGCGTAGGCGGTGATCGCCTTGTCGTCGGCCAGCGCGTCCTCGGCCAGGCACGCCCACGCCACCGAGGCCGTCGGGTGCGCGGCCGCCACGATCGCCGGGTTCTCGCCGGCCTCCAGCTCGGCTTCGGCCTCGATGTCACCGGGCAACAAGACTGGTGCGGGCCCGAGCAGATCCCCAAATGACGTCATCGGACCATTGTGCCGTGCCGCCGCGGCCCGGCGGCACCACCCAACCGATAGGGTCAATGACACCAGCACTCGAGGAGGACCGCAGCACGCCATGTCGAACCCGCCCGGGCCCGACCACGACGCCGACGAACCCGGCGTCGAAGACCACGGCGATCAGCCGCCCGACGAAGCCGAACGCACCACAGAGGTGTTCGCGGCGGCCGACCCCAGCCCTGAACGTCGTTACACCGCACCAGGTTTCGATGCCGGCTCCACACAGATCATCGACCGCCCGCCGCCGGACCCGGAGACCGAGATCATCTCCACACCGACCGAGGTCTTCCCCGTCGCCGAGACACCGGTACGTACCGGCCCGCAGCTGATCCTGCCGCGCGAGCCACTGACGCGGCGACGCAGCTGGGGTCTGGTGATCGCGGTCATCGCCGGCATCGCGGTGCTGGCGGCCGTGGCGATCCTGGCCGTCATCCTGTTCACCCGGAGCAACGCACCCAAGGTGTCCCAGGAAGAGCTCGTCCGCACCACAATCGAGAACTTCGACACCGCCGTGCAGAGCGGGGACCTGGCGACGCTGCGCACCATCACCTGTGGGCCGACCCGGGACAGCTACGTCAACTACGACGAACGGGCCTGGACCGACACCCACGCGCGGGTGGCCGCCGCCCGCCAATACCCGGTGGTGGCCAGCATCGACGAGGTCGTGGTGAACGGCGAGCACGCCGAAGCCAATGTCACCTCGTTCATGGCGTTCGACCCCTCGACCCGCTCAACCCGCAGCTTCGACCTGCAGTTCCGCGACAACCAGTGGAAGATCTGCCAGGCCTCCTAGCGAGTTCGGCGCGGGTCAGCCCGCGGAGACCGAACGGCCGGCGCTGTGCAGGTCGTTGCAGGCCTCGACGACCCGCTCGGACATGCCCGCCTCTGCCTTCTTGAGGTAGCTGCGCGGGTCGTACACCTTCTTGTTGCCCACCTCGCCGTCGACCTTGAGCACCCCGTCGTAATTGGCGAACATGTGACCGGCCAGCGGCCGGGTGAACGCGTACTGGGTGTCGGTATCGACGTTCATCTTCACCACGCCGTACTTCAGGGCGTCCTCGATCTCGGACTTCAGCGAGCCCGAGCCGCCGTGGAAGACGAAGTCGAACGGCTTGGAACCCTCCGGCAGGCCCAGCTTGGCCGACGCCACCCGCTGGCCCTCGGCGAGCACCTCCGGCTTGAGCACCACATTGCCCGGCTTGTAGACGCCGTGGACGTTGCCGAACGTCGCGGCCAGCAGGTACTTGCCGTGCTCACCTGCGCCGAGCGCGTCGATCGTCGCCTCGAAGTCCTCAGAACTGGTGTAGAGCTTCTCGTTGATCTCGGCTTCCACACCGTCCTCTTCACCGCCGACCACGCCGATCTCCACCTCGAGGATGATCTTGGCGGCCGCAGCCTGCTTCAGCAGTTCCTGGGCAATCGACAGGTTCTCCGTGATCGGGACGGCCGACCCATCCCACATATGCGACTGGAACAGCGGATCATTGCCCTTGGCGACCCGCTCGGCCGAGATGGCCAGCAGTGGGCGCACGTAGGTGTCCAGCTTGTCCTTCGGGCAGTGGTCGGTGTGCAGGGCGACGGTGATCGGGTACTTCGCCGCGATCACATGCGCGAACTCGGCCAGTGCCACCGCACCGGTGACCATGTCCTTGACCCCCAGACCGGAGCCGAACTCCGCGCCACCTGTCGAGAACTGGATGATCCCGTCGCTGCCGGCGTCGGCGAAGCCCTTGATGGCGGCGTTGATGCTCTCCGAGCCCACGCAGTTGATGGCGGGGAACGCAAAGGAGTGCTCCTTGGCGCGGGCCAGCATCTCCGCGTAGACCTCGGGGGTGGCGATGGGCATGGCACTTCCTCTCGGCATGTTCGGCGGCAACCGAGTCAGTATGACAAGAAGCCGGTCGGCTGGCACAGGGCGCTCGGCCACCACCGGTACCCTTGGGCGTCGTGACCATCACCACCCTGGCGCTCATGCCGGATTTTCTCGACCCGATCAAACTGATCGAGCAGTTCGGCGCCTGGGCTCTGGTCGGCATTCTCGTCGTCGTCTTCGTCGAGTCCGGGGTGCTGTTCCCGGTGCTGCCGGGCGACACCCTGCTCTTCGTGGCGGGCATGCTCGCCGCCGGAACCGCCGCGCGCGGCGCCGCGGTGGACGCCAACTTTCAGTTGTGGCAGCTGCTGGTGTTCATCCCGATCGCCGCCATTCTCGGCGGCCAGGCCGGCTATTTCATCGGCCGCTTCCTCGGCACGGCGATGTTCAAGCCGAACGCGCGGATTCTCAAACAGCGCTACCTCGACGAGGCCCACCTGTTCTTCGAGCAGCGCGGGCCGTTCGCGATCGTCCTCGCCCGATTCGTCCCGATCGTGCGCACCCTGGCCCCGATCACGGCGGGCGCGGCCAAGATGAAGTACGCCATCTTCACGCTCTACAACGTCATCGGCGCGATCGCGTGGGGTGTCGGCCTGACTCTGCTCGGCTATGGCCTCGGCCAGTTCGAGATCATCCAGAAACTGATCGAGCCGATCTTCATCCTGATCGCGGTCGCCTCGATCGCACCGATGGTGTGGGAGTGGTACCGGCGCCGCAAAGCGGCCGGCACGGAGACCGACCCGGTCACCGAGCCGTAACCGGCCTCAACCGGCGCCGTCGGGGCGACGATGACCGACCCCTCGTCCAGCTAGATCACAGGAAACGTCCAGCAGTTCTGCCAGAAACCGCGTCTACCTTTCTGGAAACTGTACGAAAGGACACAGGTTTCATGAAGCTGATTCTCAAGGCCGTGGCAGTAACAGCAGGTATTGGCATGGCAACCCTGTTCGGTGGGACCGCGGTCGCGCTCGCCAGCCCGACATCCACGCTGACAATTCAGGACGGCGACAGCGGTGCCGACGGCGCGGCCATCGACTCCGACGGCACGCAGGGCAGCTTCAAGGCGGCGATGGACGGTTCGCAGACCGGCCCGATCATGGTTGCCACCCCCCAGGACAAGGCGCACTGAAACAACGGATAGCCGCGTCAGGCCGTCACGGCCAGGACGACGGCGCCGGGCCGGCCGGAGGCTTGGGCGACAGGTTGGCTCCCGGCATCTGCGAGTTCTGCAGCGCCGCCATGCACAGGCCCAGCCTGCCCGGCAGGCACACGCCGCCCGTCCCGCTAATCTGCGTCTGCGACTGAGACCAGCACACTCCCGTGGTGGGGTCGAGGACCTGGCCACCCGCGCACGCCGCGTGCGCCGCCGGTGCGGTAACCAGCGGCGCCGACATCAGCAGCGCGCCGCAGAGTGAAGCCAACAGCAAGCTTGGTGCCGTGAGTCGGATGTTCATGTCGATGCTTCTCCGTCGATGAGCAGTGCTACGTAGGTCTGATGGGGGTGACGGTCACGCCGGCGGAGTGATCTTGGTCTTCTCGTCGATCAGGTTGGCAGCATCGATGATCACGCCCTGCTGACCGTCGATGGCATCGCCATTGAGTTGAAGGACGAACAACCCGTCCTTGGCGGGGACCACGACCGTCTTCTGTGCGGCGATGCGCTGCTGACCATCCTTGGTGTAGGTGCCCGCCGACTGAACCGCGTCGAATCCGGACAGCGAGGTCTTGGTCGGCTCGGTCACCGGCTTGTAGTCCGGCAGAGCCTTCAACTGGTTCGGCGCGTACTCGAGAATCTTTGCGGCATCGACGTTTCCGGTCAGCTTCGAGGCGATCGCATACATGTACGGCGGATCGTTCGGGTCCTGCGGCTTGTCGTAGATGATCGCCCCGTACGCCCAGTCCGGCGTCTTGTCACCGGCGAGACTCCAATCCGGGGGGAACGGAAAATCGAACTTCGGCGTTCCGGCCTGGTTGGGCTTTATCGGCGTCTCAGCGATGTTGTTCTGGGTGATGTACTCGTTGATCGTCATCGCGGCACCGGTGGCGGGCGCGGCACTGGAGCTCGGGACTGCGCTCGATGATGCGACCACAGTGGCCGAGGTCGACGCCGTCTCGGTCTTCTCGGTCTTAGTGGCGGACGAACAACCGACCAGCAGGAGACCTACCGATACGGTTGCGAGTCCCATGGTCGTCACGGCCGCAATGCTCTTCATCGGTCGCCTTCTCCTTCGGTCGCGTGCTGAGCAGAGAATAGGCAACGACAAGGCAGGACTGGCCGGATTTCCCGCCTGCTCCCGGCAGTAGTTTCGAGCGCAATCACATTGGGGGGCGCGCGGATTCGACCAGCAAATCGCGTCCCATTCCCTTCACCCGCTACGCCTGTCGCATGAGCCCGGCGCGTACGACTCAGCAAGGCGCAGCTCGGTCGTCTGAATTGACGAGATCGTCAACTACGATGGCGGCGATCGGAGGTCATGACGCATGCCAATCCAGGCCATCCGCACCCTGCAGCGCGGCGGGGAGCTCTGATGACCGCAGAGTCCGCCGCCGCGCACGTGCTGGCCGATATCGCCAAGTTTCCGCTGCGGATCGGGGCTCACGCGGCCCGCAGTGGAGTCGAGACCGGACTACATCTCGGTGCAAATGTGGTGGCAGCCGGCGTGAAAGTCGGCGAAGAGGTCGAACGGCCCGCGGTGGCGGCGATGCGGGCCGCGGGTATCAAGGCCGACTCGGTGCTGACCGCGGGCGGCACAAAGGTGGACTACGACTTCTTCGCCGGGGTGACACCGGAGATCATCAACCCCGGTGGAACGCTGCCCGGCGCCAACGAGTGGGATCGTCCAATGTCAAAGACACATCCCAACCCGGTTGTACTCATGCACGGCACCGCCGGCGGCGCCCAGACCAACTGGGGTGCTTATGTTCCGTTGCTCGTCGAGCAGGGTTTCTCGCCGTTCACGATGACGTTCGGCGCGGCCAAGGGCGCACCTTGGCCGCTGTCGGCGCTGGGCGGGATGGCGCCCATCGAGGACTCGGCGGCTGAGTTCGGCGTGTTCGTCGACAAAGTGCTCAAGGCCACGGGCGCGAAACAGGTTGACGTCGTTGGCCATTCGCAGGGCACAATCGTTCCGGAGTACTACGCGAAATTCCTCGGTGGAGCCGCCAAGATCCGCACCTACGTCTCGCTGGCACCGCTATGGCAGGGCACCGAGGTGTTCACCAACAAGCTGATCGGGACGGTCGAGTTCCACGTCGCACTCGACGCCGCCCACCACGTGCATTTCGCCTCTGCGCAACAGATGATCCGCGGGTCGGAATTCATCGAGAAGCTCAATTCCCATGGCGGACCGTATGTTCCGGGTATCCGCTACGTCAACATATCCACCCGCTACGACGAGTTCGTCCGGCCCTACACCAGCGGCCAGGTTCCGGGCGGACCCAAGGACGACGTCGTCAACGTCGTAGTCCAGGACACCTGCTCCGACGACTTCAGCGACCACTTGGCCATTGCCGGCTCCCGCCGTGCGGCAACCATGGTGCTCAACGCCCTCGACGGCAGTGCCGATCCCGCGCACGGCCCGCGCGAGGTGCCGTGCGAACTGGTGCCCCCGATTCTGGGCTGAGCGGCTATGCGGTGCGTCGCCGGCCCAAGACCACAACGAGGATGAGTAGGGCGAGCGCGGCGAGGCCTGCCACGGCGTACTTCGTCGCGGCAGTACCCCCTGCCAACTCCAGCAGGTCGATGGGCTCCGGTTCGGGGGCAGCGGCCGGCGTCGGACGCGGGGCCGGCTCGGCCGCCGGGGTGGTCGCGGCGACGGGCTCCACGACCGCGTCGGCCGGCGCCTTACCTTCACCGAGCTTGGCCTCCAGCGCGTCGACGAACTGTCCGAGCAGTTTCTCCGAAACCTGTTGGAGCATGCTGCTGCCGAACTGAGCGAGCTTCCCGACGATCTTGAGGTCGGTGTCGACACTGACACGGGTGCTCTGACCCGCCTCGTGCAGCTGAAGGGTGACGACCGCCGCGGCATTGCCGGTCCCACGCGCCTCCTTGCCGCGTCCGTCGATCAGCGCGCGGTGTGCGACCTCGTCGCGTTCCAGGAAGTGCGCCTTGCCGTTGAACTCACTGGTGACCGGACCCACTTTGACCTTCACCTTGCCGATGAAGTCGTCACCCTCGCGGCCCACCAACTGCGCGCCAGGCATCAACGGGACAACCTGCTCCATATCGCTGAGCACGGCCCAGGCCTGCTCGATCGGAACGCTGACGGTGAATTCGTTGGCGATCTTCATGGGGTCTCCTCATCGGTGGTGTCGTCGTCATGGTGAATCCGGCCTGCGATGTCTGACAGTGGACGCCCGCCGCCACCCCACTGCCGGGCGATGATCTCCGCGGCGATTGACACCGCGGTCTCTTGTGGTGTGCGCGCGCCCAGATCCAGTCCGATCGGGCTCGCCAGCCGGCTCAGCTCGGCGTCGGTCAGGCCTGCGTCACGCAGCCGGGCCAGCCGGTCGTCGTGGGTGCGGCGCGAGCCCATCGCCCCGATGTAGCCCACGTCGAGGCGCAGCGCCACCTCCAGCAGTGGGACATCGAACTTGGCGTCGTGGGTGAGCACGCAGATGACCGTGCGGGCATCGACGGCCCCTGCGTCGGCCTGCTCCGACAGGTAGCGGTGCGGCCAGTCCACGACTACCTCGTCGGCGGTGGGGAATCGCGCACTGGTCGCGAAAACCGGCCGCGCGTCGCACACCGTCACCCGATAGCCGAGGAACGAACCCTGTTGAGCCACCGCGGCGGCGAAGTCGATCGCGCCGAAGACCAGCATCCGCGGGCGCGGTGCGTGGCTGGCAACGAACACCTCCATCCCTTCGCCGCGGCGCTGCCCGTCGGGGCCGTAGGTCAACACCTCGCTCCGTCCGGCCGCCAGCAACCCCCGTGCGTCGTCGGTGACCGCGTTGTCGGCGCGTTCCGATCCCAGCGTCCCTTCGACCCGCTCAGGCTCGATGACCAGCCGCCGGCCGATCCGCGCGGCGTCGTCGTGGCTGATCACAGTCGCGACCGCGACGGGGCGATGACCGTTGATCGCGTCGACGACACTGTCGATGTGGGGAAAAGTATTGCGCGACAACGGTTCCACAAACACGTCGAGAACTCCGCCACAGGTGAGTCCGACGGCGAAGGCGTCGTCGTCGCTGACACCATAGCGCTGCAGTCGGGGCACACCGGTCTCGACGACCTCCACGGCGCTCTCGTAGACCGCACCCTCCACGCAGCCGCCGGACACCGACCCGGCGACCGAGCCGTCGGGCGCCACCACCATCGCGGCACCGGGCTGCCGTGGCGCCGAACGGAAAGTGCGCACGACAGTAGCCAGGCCGGCGGTTTCGCCGGACCGCCAGATCGCGACGAGTTCCGCGAGGACGTCCTGCACGGCATCAAACGTAGGCGACGGACCCCGGACCCGGCACCCGCGGGGTCGGCGAAATCCTAAGCGAAGTGCTGAAATCTCAGCCGGATTACGGGGTCTGGCACCGCCTCGGTCATGATCACGCCAGCATGACCACCGCGGCGTAGCCGTCGTGATCACCGGTACTCGCCGCCCGGGTTGAATACGTGTTGCCCAGGTTCACCAGACCCAGATCGGTACCCCCGGCGCGGACCAGACCGGCCCGCAATGCCTCCCGTGCAGTGCGGAACGACACGTACAGATGTTTGGGCAGAAGCTGATACAGCCCGACCCGCTCGCGACTGAACGACGCCGTCCACACATACCCTGTCCCGCCGGGAAGCGGCGCAGGACCGAAAACCCGGCCATGGTTGTTGGGCAGCAGGAAGTTTCCGTCTGAATACGCCTGCAGGGTGGCGGCGGGCAATTGGGTGTAGACGACCCCGTCGATGATTCCGGTGAAGCCGGTGCTGTGGATCGACACGCTGGGGAACCCCGCCGCGGCCATCGCGGCATCGAGCCGCTGGATGGACTGCGCCACCGAGGTCGACGTCGAATCGACGATGACGATGTTGATCGGCTCGTAGAGCGTCTTACATCCGTGCTTTACTCCGCCCCAGTCAGCGACCTGGTTGCCGGACTGCAGCATCCACTTCCCGATGTCGCCGTACGGCGTGTGGGCGGCGTCGGTGGCCGAGGGCGGCTCGACGGTGACGACCCCGCCGGCAGGCACGTGCCAGCTGGCGACCCAGTCGAGGGCCTCCGAGATATCGCTGGGCGTGGGCCCGCTGACCCGCGGAGCCGCGCGGGCGGCGGTAGTCGTCGTGGCGTGGACGGCGGTGACCACCGACGCCGACGGGGCTCTGCGGGTCCCGCCCGCGACGACGGGTGTCCGGGAGGGCGGCGCGACCGCTGCGGCAGGCTCAGCCGTGGTGCGCCGGGTACGCGCGGTCGCAGCGGCGGCTCTGGCGGTCGGACCTGCCGAATGCGCCGCGGCGCCGACCGACGAGCCCGACGCCGAGCCAACGTCTGCTGCTGCGGCCCCGTGGCCGGTCGCGAGAACGGCCGCACCCAGCCCGAACGTCACGGCGGCGGCGTACAACCACGACTTGGATGTCGCTCGCCGCATGTCAGTGCTCCACGGGTCATCCGGACCGGTCGTGCAGGAGCATACGGGCAGAGCTGTGCGCCGATGGCGCACTCGGGCAACTCCGGCTCAGCGGGCCCGGGTGGCCTCCAGCGCGCGAATCAGACTGGCCGAGTCATAGGGACCCTTGTGCCGGATCCCGTTGACGAAGAACGTCGGCGTCCCATTGAGGTCCATCACCTCGGCGTCCTGTGCGTCGTCCTCGACGCGGTGCAACACCCTGGCCGAGTGCACGTCGTCGTCGAACTGTGCGATGTCGCAGCCGACCTGGTCGGCGTAGCGATAGATGTGCTGCCACTCCAGGTAGTCCTGGAACTCGAACATCGTGCTGGCCATCTCGAAGAACTTGCCCTGCAACGCGGCCGCTTCGCTGGCGCGTGCGGCATCCCCCGATCGCGGATGCACCCTCTCCAACGGCAAATGCCGCCATACGTAACGTAATTCGTCGCCGAAGTGCGCCCGGACCTCGTCGATCGAACCGGTCGCCCGGCTGCAGAACGGGCATTCGAAGTCGCCGTACTCGACCAACGTCAGGGGAGCATCGACGCGGCCGCGGATGTGGTCGCGCCCGGGCTCGACGTCGCGCACCAGCTTGAGCCCCACCGGGACCGGGGGGCTCAGCCGGTCGGTGAGCCGGAAGATGGCCCAGCCCAACGTGAATGCCAACACCGACGCGACCAGTACGCCCACCCGGGCCAGATCCTGCGACCTCGGGTCCTTGATGGCGATGTCGACGATGAACAGCGCGATGGTGAATCCGATACCGGAGAGCGCGGCGCCGCCTGCGACCCGCCGCAGGCTCAGCCCCGGCGCCAACCGGCCGAATCCGGAGCGCTGGACCAACCAGGTGGCGCCGGTGATGCCGATCAGCTTGCCGGCCACTAGGCCGACGACCACACCCCAGGTCAACGGGGAACCCACGGCTTCGGCGATGGTCGAGGAATCCAGGTGGACTCCCGCGTTGGCCAGCGCGAAGACCGGCAGCACCCCGAACGACACGTAGGGGCCGAACGCGGTCACGAGTCGCTCGTTGATCGAGATGGAGTCGCGCAGGCTGCGGGTGGCGGCCCGGGCGTACTGCGAGTTGGGCGACTGCCGGAACGCCCGGATCACCTCGACGGCCGCCTCGACCCGCTGGCGCTCCGGCGTGAACACCGGGATGACAAGGGCGACGGCAACTCCCGCCAGCGTCGGGTGCACTCCCCCGGCGAACAACGCCAGCCACAGCCCGACGGCCAGGACGGAATACCCCGGCCCGCGCGCCGCCGCGGGCAGATACCGCACACCGATCAGGCCGGCCAGCAGCACGACGGCGACCAGCAGGGGAACCACCCGGATCTTCTCGGAGTAGAACAGCGCGATCGCCACCAGGGCGCCGACATCGTCGACGACCGCCAACGTCAGCAGGAAGGTCCGCAATCGCGCCGGGTACTTCGGGGCGATGATCGCCAACGCACCGACCAGGAAGGCGGTGTCGGTCGAGATGACCACACCCCACGCGCGGGCGTCGTCTCCGGACGGGTTGAACAGCAGGAAGATCAACGCGGGCAACGTCAGCCCGGCGAGCGCGGCCACCACGGGAACCATCGCGCGAGAACGCTCGGTGAGCTCACCAATGGTGAACTGCGCCTTGACCTCCAGGCCGACGATGAAGAAGAAGAACGCCATCAGGGCGTCGTTGACCAGCTCCTTGACGGTCAGCTCGGCGTGCATGTTGCCGACACTGAGCCCTACCGAAGTCTCCCAGAACTCTGAATAGGTGTGCGCCCAGGGCGAATTCGCCCACAGCACGGCCACCAGGGTGAACGTCAGCAGTAGCGCGGCTGCGGCATTCTCGCCGAAGCGTTTGGCGGTCGGGTCCCGACCGACTCGTGATGCCCTCACTGGGACACCGTGTGTGCGGCCTCCATCAGCATCCATCCTGACAGCTGCACAGACAGGTCGCGCTCCGGTGTCGCCGACGAGTTCACCGCGCCCTCGACGAACTGCGCCTCCTTGCCACCGACGGCGGGGACCTCGGCGGTCTGGTCCCAGAAGGCACCGAAGAGCGGCAACCCCTCGACGCTCTGGCGGTTGTCCCATGCCGCTTGCGCCGACGCCAGCACGATCCTGCGGGCGGTGTCGCGGGCAGCGACGTCCTCGGCGGAGTCACCCGGCAAGTCGGTCGCCGTCAGCGCCAGATAGCGGGCGGTGATCCCGGCGAACAGGCCGCCGTCGCCGCCGCCCGCCCCCTTGATCACGCCGCCAGGGGCCATGTGCGCGTCGATCGCCGCGACCAGTCGCCGCACCCGGGCCGGGTGCCGCGCGTCGGAGGTTCGCACCGCCAGTTCGGTTTCCAGGCCCAGCACCACGCCCTGGCAGTAGGTGTACTGGGCGCGCACCAGCGAGCCCGCCTTGATGCCGTCGAACACCAGATGGGTCTCGGGATCGATCAGCGTCTCGTCGATCCAGTCGGCCATCTGCTGAGCACGACGCAACCGGTCGCCGAAGCGGGCCAAGAAGATTCCGGCCGGGCCGTTGGCGGGCGCGTTGAAGAACTGATCCTGCTTGCGCCAGGGGATTCCGCCGCCGTCCTCGGGGACCCAGGATTTCACGAACTGCTCGGAGAGGGTCTTGAGAGCACGCTCGCGTTCGACACCGGCGAGCCGGCCGGCACGTTCCAATGCCAGCGCCAGCCACGCCATGTCGTCGTAGTAACTGTTGGTCCAGCGGCCGTTGTTGCGGATTCGGTGCCCGCGGATCTGCCGGGAGATACTGGTCAGCCGCTGCGGCTGCGGATCGCGCACCTGCGCGTCGACCAGGCAGTCCAGCAGGTGTGCCTGCCACCAGTAGTGCCATGTCCCGTAGGACGAGTCACGGCGGGTGGGCGGCCAACCGACCACTCCGAGCTGGGTGCCGGGCAGCTGCCAAAGTCGTTTGAGGTGTCGCTTCGCGATGGCGGCCTCGGCGCTAGCCGCCCGGTTCGCCCACAGCTGGTCCATGGTCTGCAATCCTGCCCTACCAGGCGCGGGAAAGGTCGGCCCACTGCCTGATCCAGGCGTGCATGGCGATTCCCGCCGCCACCGCGGCATTGATGCTGCGGGTGGAGCCGAACTGGGCGATCGACACCGTCAGCGCGGCGCCGGTGTGGGCCGCCTCGGAGATCCCGGGACCCTCCTGTCCGAACACCAACAGGCAATCTCGGGGCAGCGCAGTCGTTTCCAGCGGTACGGCGCCGGGGACGTTGTCCACGGCGATCACCGTCAACCCGGATTCAGCGGCGAAACCCAGCAGCGCCTCGGTGCTGTCGTGGTGGGTCAGCCGTTGGTAGCGGTCGGTGACCATGGCACCGCGGCGATTCCACCGCCTGCGCCCGACGATGTGCACCGTGTCGACGGCGAACGCGTTCGCGGTGCGGACGACGGCGCCGATGTTGGCGTCATTGCCGAAGTTCTCGATCGCCACGTGTAGCCGGTGTCGGCGACGGTCGATATCGGCGATGATCGCTTCCCGAGTCCAGTACCGGTAGGCGTCGACGACGTTGCGCGCGTCGCCGTCGCGTAGCAGCTGTGGGTCGTAGCGCGGATCGTCGGGCGGATCTGTAGGCCACGGCCCGACTCCGGGCGCCCCGGTGCTCCATTCGGTGGGACCGGCGTCAGTCACGGGCGACCCACGCTGCAGGGGCGGGAAGAAACCAACACTCGAGCACCATATGCGGGTCGCCGCTGCCCGGGTCCGTCCTGCGAATGCTCGCCCGCACACCGGGCATCACCGCTTCGCGCATTGGCTACCGACCGCACCCACCGAGGCGGGCTGCCCGCTGCCCTGCGCGGCCTTGCGCGCCCCCGCACGATTGTTTGCTAGACGAATCAACTGCGGCAGCGCCGGCAATCGATTCGACGGGTGCTGGGGACGCACCGCCACAGACCCTTCGGACACCGTCTCGCAACGCCCGCGCAGGGCTCGCGATACGCCGTCCGCAGCGGCCGTTCTCGGTCCGTTGTGGCCCGTCAACCCCGCTTTGGACGTGTCGAAGACCACCCAACTCACCGGTAACGCCAATCTCCCTCCCGGCGATCAAAAGTGTAGGGTCTCGCGCCCCCTGTGCGACCCCACCACCTGTGACCTCGGTCATTGTCGATTCCGGACATCAAGTTCGGGGTTTCGCCAGCACGGGTTTGCCATCGCCGGCAAGCCCTACTGCCCAGTAGCGAATGTTTTTCGGGCTGACGGCTGGAGTCTTGGCCACTATGAGCGAGATACTAATAGTTGCGTAATCCCATAACTGGGGGCTACGCAACCGTGGCGTGACCTGCGGCAACCCCGTACGCAAGCCGTCTGATGGATGGGAAACGATGAACACTTCCGTGCTGGCCGTTCCTGACGAGACCCTCTACCACCTGCCTGAAACGATTAGCTGGCAGGACGAGGACACGGGGTGCACCATCGTGCTTGCTCAGCCCGACAGCGAACCCACTCTCTGGCAAGACTACCTCCAGGGAGCGGAGCGCAACTACCGCAAACACGGTGTGGAAGCCGCCCTGGACCTGGATTCGTTCAGCGACGGCCGCGACACCACGCTGTTCTACACCGCGCTGGACGCCGACGGCCGCGTGGTGGGCGGCCTGCGCGCCAAGGGTCCGTACTTCGACGCCGACGAGTCGCACGCGATCGTCGAATGGGAAGGACAGCCCGGGCAGGATATGGTCCGCAAGATGATCACCGACCGACTGCCGTTCGGCGTGGTCGAGATGAAGTCCGCATGGGTGTCCGACGACCCTGAGCGGGCCGGCTCACTGACCAACACGTTCGCGCGCACTGCGTTCCCCACGATGTCGTTGCTCGGCGCGCAGTTCATCATGGCCACGGCCGCAGCCCACGTGCTCGACCGGTGGAGCTCGTCCGGTGGCGTCGTGGCGAGCAAGGTCCCGGCCGCCGCGTACCCGAGTGACCGTTATCGCACCAAGTTGATGTTCTGGGACCGGCGCACCTTCGCCAACCACGCTGCCCCGCGGCAGCTGGCGAAGATCGTCAAGGAAATGCGCATGCTGGCTACGCTGTCCGACGAGTTCAGCGGCTTCGGCATGCAGTACGGGAGTGGCATGTGAGTTTCGACGTCTCCGCCGGTATCGGCGCGGACGCCTACAGCGCACACCTCCTGCACAGCGACAACCCCAACGACACCTCCGCACTGGACCGGCTGCGGTCTGACGCCACCATCGAAATCCTCGATCAGACCGCCGGATTCGCGGAGGCTCTGCAGGCGCTGCGTCCCACACCCGATTCGAACCTGCTCGCCGAGCCGATGCGCTGGGCCTACTACCCGTGGCGACGGGCGGTTGTCGCGATACCGGGTCCGCTGGCGTTTCGCCGGCTGCGACTCGACCGCAACCGCAACATGATCACCGCCGAGGAACAGGACCGGCTGGCCGAACTGCGTATCGGAGTGATCGGGCTGTCGGTGGGCCACGCAATCGCCCACACCCTGGCCGCGCAGGGCCTGTGCGGCGAACTGCGCCTGGCCGACTTCGACACCATGGAGCTGTCGAATCTGAATCGGGTTCCTGCAACGGTTTTCGACATCGGCGTCAATAAAGCTGTCGTCGCCGCCCGGCGGATCGCCGAGCTCGACCCCTACCTAACCGTCCGCGTCTCGACCGCCGGGATCACCCCGGATTCGATCGACGCGTTTCTCGACGGCCTCGACATCGTGGTCGAAGAGTGTGACTCGCTGGACATCAAGGCGGCCGTACGCGAGGCCGCCCGTACCCGCGGCATCCCGGTGCTGATGGCCAGCAGCGATCGCGGGCTGATCGACGTGGAGCGCTACGACCAGGACCCGCAACGGCCCATCCTGCACGGCCTCCTCGGCGATGTGAGCACCGCCGAGCTGGCGGGACTCAGCAGCAGCGACAAGGTTCCGCACGTGCTGCGGATCGTCGACGCAGCGCGGCTGTCCGACCGCGGAGCGGCATCGCTTGTCGAGGTCGGCCGCACCTTGTCGACCTGGCCGCAGGTGGCCGGCGACATCGCGGTCGGGGCGGCCAGCGTCGCCGAGGCGGTCCGCCGGATCGGTCTCGGCGAGCCCCTGCCGTCGGGGCGGGTTCGCATCGACGTCGCCCGCGCCCTCGACGAGCTCGCCGAACCTCCACGGCCACCGACGGTCCCACCAGCCACCGACATCGCACCTGGCCAGGACCACAGTCTGGAGCCGGTGCAGGTCGCCATCGCCGCCGCCGTGCAGCGCGCCCCTTCGGGGGGCAACATGCAACCGTGGCACATTGTGGCTCAGAATGATTCGGTGACCGTCGAGATGGCAACGCAGTACACCTCGACGATGGACGTCGCCTACCGGGGCAGCGCGGTCGCGATCGGCGCCTCGACGTTCAACGCGCGGGTGGTGGCCGCCGCTCGCGGCGCCCTGGGTCCGGTCACCTTCACCGAGGACGCCCCGAGGGTTCCGCTGCGGGCCACAATCGAGCTCGCCGACGGGCGGGACGACGCGTTGGCGGCGCTGTACGGCCCGATGCTCGACCGGGAGACCAATCGGCACCGCGGCATACCCACGCCCCTGGACGCGGCGACTGTGGCGGCGCTCAAGGGTGCGGCACAGGCCGAGGGCGGTGTCCTGCGACTGCTGACCGAGCGCGCCGACATCGAGCGCGCCGCCGAGATCCTCGCCGCCACCGACCGGATCCGCTACCTCCAGCACCGTCTGCACGCCGAGATGATCTCCGAGCTGCGCTGGCCCGACGAGGACATCAGCGACGGGCTCGACATCCGCGGACTCGAGCTCGACCCGGCCGACATCGCCACCCTGGACATCCTGCGCCGCGGCGACGTGATGGCTCGCCTAGCCGAGTGGAATGCGGGCCAGGCCCTCGGCGAAGACGTCACCAAACGGGTCCGCAGCAGTTCAGCCCTGGGCGTGGTCACGATGACCGGCCACACGCTCACCGACTACGCGCGCGGTGGCGCGGCCGTCGAGGCGGTGTGGATCGCCGCCGAGCAGCACCGGATCGGGATTCAGCCGGTGTCGCCGGTCTTCCTGTACGCCCACGATGACGGCGACCTGGCCGAGCTCGCCGCCGAGCACGTGCCTGCGCTGCGCTCCCTGCAACAGCAGTTCCGCGATCTGACCGGCACCGACCCCACCGAAGGACAGGCCCTGGTCCTGCGATTCATCCACGCTCCTAAGCCGTCTGTACGGAGCCGGCGCCGATCAATGGATGGCGAACGGATCCGATGAACGTCCCGCACCGCCTCGACAACCTCGTCACCGAGGTCGCCACCCGATTGATGGCGGCCACGTCGGCGACGTCGTCGGAGGTCAGCCGTGACGTGCTCGCCGAGCTGGTGACGACCTTCGGTGTCGATGTCAGCTTCCTTCGCTACAACGACCACTCGATCCGGGCCACCAAGCTCGTCGCCGAGTGGCCGCAGCGGCCCGAGGTTCCGGATCCGGATCCACTCGGGGTGGTCTACTTCGCCGACGCGGATCCGATTTTCGCCGCCGCCGAACACGCCAAGGAACCGGTGTTCTTCTCCCCCGAGCCGGTGGAAGAAGAGGCGGAGGACTACCAGCGCCGCGTCGCGGAAGCCGGCTATGCGCTGCCCTCGCTGGCCTCGGTGCCGCTGCTGTCCGGCGACGTCACCACCGGAGCCCTGGGATTCATCAAGTTCGGCATCAAGGACTGGTCGCCGGAAGAACTCAACGCGCTCAAGGCGATTGCCTCACTGTTTGCCCAGGTTCAGGCGCGGGTGGTCGCCGAAGACCAACTGCGCTATCTCGCCGAGCACGACGACCTGACCGGCCTCAGTAATCGCCGGGCGTTGCTGGCGCACTTGGACGAGCGGCTGCGCACGGGCAGGCCGGGCCCGGTGTCGGCGCTGTTCCTCGATCTCGACCGGCTCAAGGCCATCAACGACTATCTCGGCCACCACGCCGGTGACTGGTTCATCCGGACCTTCGCCGAGCGTCTACGCGAAGAGACCGACGAGGCCGACGTGATCGCACGCCTCGGTGGCGACGAGTTCGTGGTCGTTCCCGCGGCTCCGATGGGTGCCGCTGAGGCCGAGTCACTGGCGTACCGCCTGCAAGCGCTGTTGCGCGAACGCGTTGCGATCGGTGGCGAAATGCTCACCCGCACAGTCAGTATCGGTGTCGCACTGGGTTCACCGGGACGTGACACCACCTCCGATCTGCTCCGCCGCGCCGATCAGGCGGTGCTCAACGCCAAGAACGCCGGCGGCAACAAGATCGCGGTCTTCACCGACGAGATGTCACTGAGCAGTGAGTTCCGCAACGATATCGAGCTGCATCTGCAGGGTGTCATCGAGACCGGTTCGCTGATCCTGCACTACCTGCCCGAGGTCGACATGCGTACCGGTGAGGTGCTGGCGACCGAGGCTCTGGTGCGCTGGCAGCACCCGACCCGGGGACTGCTGCTTCCCGACTCGTTCATCCATGTTGCCGAATCCATCAACCTGGCAGGCGAATTGGGCCGCTGGGTCATGCGGACGGCATGTGAGCAGTTCAGCCGCTGGCAGGCCCAGGGCCTCGCCGAGAACGCGACGCTGCGGCTCAACGTCTCACCGGTTCAGCTCGTCACGGACGGATTCGTCGAAACGGTGCGGGAATCCATCGAGGAGTTCGGGCTCGACGGCAAGTCGGTATGTCTGGAGATCACCGAAAGTGTTGTGGTGCAAGACATCGAGACCACACGGACCACGCTTGCCGGGCTCAAGGAAGTCGGGGTGCAGGTCGCGATCGACGATTTCGGCACCGGCTACAGTGTGCTGACCCACCTCAAGTCCCTGCCGGTCGACACCCTCAAGATCGACAAGAGCTTCGTGCTGGACCTGGGCTCGAACCCCGGCGATCTGGCGATCGTCCGCGCGGTCATCGCACTCGCCGAAGCCTTCGAACTGGAGTTGGTTGCCGAGGGGGTGGAACACGAAACCGCGGCGTTGACCCTGCTGCAGCACGGCTGCCATCGCGCGCAGGGTTTCCTGCTCTCCCGCCCGCTGCCCGCCGATGCGATGGCCGAGCTGTTCGCGAAAAAGTTTGTCTCAGTTGACTTCGGCGCCGCCAAGGGGCGCTGAGTCAGCTCTGCTGCAGCAGTTCGACCCGGCCGAATCGGCTGGCTGACCGGCTGACAATGGCTACCTGTACGTCGATGTCGCGCAACTCGGGTTGGGCGGGCCACTCGGCACCACCGGGCATGGGTCCGGTGGACAGCGCTACACCTTCCAGCGCCCGCACCAGCCTGACACCCGACGGACCCTCGATGGCCGCTCCGGCCACCCGGCCGTCCTCGAACACCAACCGCTGGATCGCCGCTCCGTCGCCCTCGATCTCACGCTCGCGAGCCTGCTCGGCCAGCCAGGCCGCCAATGCCGGACCCGGCCGGTCGGCGTTCGGCCGATAGCCCCCGAGCACCGCCGCACGGATCGCGGTGCCGGACTCGCTGCGCATCGGGATCATGCCGTCGGGCACCCCGCTGTAGATCACCCCAAATGGCGACACCGCGCACTGGAGAGCCCAGTCCCGCAGTCTCGAGCCGACGAACGGGGCGATGGTGGCGTGCTTACCCTTCTTCGGGGTGACCGGCGGTTCGGGCACCGCCCGGGTCAGCGGCAGCTCCAGGTTCCCCGGGACGCGGGGCAGGGATCCGAGGTCATCGATCATCGCCTGCAGATACTCCAGCGTGTCCTCATCGGCAAGATCGGCCGGCGATACCGCGTCGGCGAAGACCACACTCAGACCGAGATCGGCGCACAGAATCGCGTGGGCCAGCGCGCCGGGACCGCTGCCCGCGCAGATGACGTCGACGACGTCATCCCAGTACAAGTTGGAGAACCGTTCGACGTTGTCGTCAGCAGTCATCGCCGCCAGCCTGGAGTAGCCACCTTCGGACCCCGAACCGAGAGTACGCATTGGGAGATTGTTACATACTTTTCCGCTGATTTACTACGGTCTGTATGACCTAGGGTCATACTCTAGCGCTGGACTACATTTATCCGTCGGGAAACACCCCTAGAAACGGGTTACGCGTCAGGGTTGCTGCATAATCGACAGTCGCGGGGGACACGGATGAAATGGATTCATTGGTGACGCAGCTGGGCGACAAGGCGACCGACACCACGCGTGCGCAGATCCTGCGCGCCGCGTGCCGTGAGTTCGCCGGCAAGGCCTACAGCTCGGTGAGCCTCGACGACATCCTGGCCAACGCCGAGGTCACCAAAGGCGCGATGTACTTCCACTTCCGGTCCAAGCATGCTCTGGCTGAGGCCATCATCGACGAACGCACCGCGATAACCCGCGGCTCGATCCACGAGATCATGGGCCGCAAGCTCTCCGGACTGGAGACGATCGTCGACATCGTCTACCTGGTCGCCGCCCAGGACTACACGACCGAGATCGGCCAGGCCGGGCTGAACCTGATGGATTCGGTCGGCCGCATCGAGGGTGTGCAAGCCAAACGACTGGACGAGTGGATCAGGGGCATGGCCGCGGCGGTGGCACGCGCCGTCCACGAAGGCGACATCGCCGAAGGCCGCGATCCCGAAGACGTTGCCCGCCTTATCATCTCGATGTACACCGGGACCAGGCTGACCACCGAACTAAACAACGCCGAGCAGTTCCTGCGCAACATGGAGAAGAACTGGAACCTCATCCTGCCCGGGTTCGCGGCCCCGGACCGGATCGACTACTTCAGCCAGTTCATCCGGCGCCGGACCGTCCAAGCCTTGAAGAACTGGAGGACCCCACCCGATGGGCCGTCAAGCTAGAGCAGAGGCAACCCGCGCCAGGATCATCGACGCCGCCGTCGAGCTCTTCGACGAAATCGGCTTCGCTGCAACAGGTCTCGGTGACATCATCGAACGAGCCGACATCACCAAAGGCGCGCTCTACTACCATTTCGAATCCAAGGAGTCGCTTGCGGCAGCCATCATCGAGGAGGCCACCGAGCGGGTGATCGGAACCTTCCGGGAGATCGCCAGCTCGTCGTCGCCGGCGCTGGAGAACATGGTGCACGGCTCGTTCGTCGTCCTCGGACTCATCGCCCACGACAAGCTGGCCCGGATCGGACGCCAACTCGCGCGGGCTCTCGGCCAGTTCAGCGATGCCGGTGCGCAGACCTACCAGGACTGGACCACCGTGGTGTCCGGTCAGGCCCACAAGGCCGCCGAGGAAGGCGACCTGCGGGACGGAGCCGACCCCGACGTCGTCGCCGCGACGATCATCGCGGTGCTGCTGGGTGTCGAGCAGTTGTCGACAGCCCTCAGCGCCGGCTCCGACATGCTGGTGCGGTTGTCGTGGGCCTGGCAGCTGCTGCTGCCCTCGATCGCCGCCGAGGAGTCACTTGCCTACTTCCAGCAGTACCTGGCACGGGAAGCGGTGCGGTTCAACCCGGGCGAACCCCAGCCGCAATGAGGCCTACGCCTCGTCTTCCCAAAGTTGTTCGGTGAGGTCCTGAAAAGTCGCCAGCGCCACCGGGTCGTCGCCACGCAACAGAGCCGACCTACTGAGCTTCGCGCGTACCGTCGAGCCGTCTGCGTGTCGCAGCTCCACCAGCAGATCGGCGTGCGCCCGAACAACGGAGACGACCGACGCGTCCGGCACGGTGCCGAAGATGTCGTCGAACTTCATCGCGAGCACGTCGTGAACGTCGAAGCCGACCATCACACCGAATGCCTCGTTGGCGAACAGGATCGTCCCGTCCTCACCGACTGCGAGCACCGGCACCGGCAGCCGCTCGAGCACCACGAGCGCAGGCATCTGCTGAAGGGTTTCCAGCGGTGACTGCCCGGACCGCCCCTGCCGTCGCCGCTCCATGACCCTGGTTATCCCTGCCTCAGGCCAGACCGAGATCGGCCAGCCCGAGGATGCTGCGGTAGGGCACACCTTCGGCTTCGATCGCCTCGGCGGCACCCGTCGCCCGGTCGACCACGGTCGCCACACCCACCACCGTCGCACCCGCGTCGCGGACGGCGTGCACCGCTGTCAGGGCCGAGCCGCCGGTGGTGCTGGTGTCCTCGACGACCAGCACGCGCTTACCCGCCACGTCGGCCCCTTCGATTTGGCGTTGCAGCCCATGGGCTTTCGCCGACTTGCGTACGACGAAGGCGTCGATGGGCCGGCCCGGTGCATGCATGACGGCGCTGGCCACCGGGTCGGCGCCCATGGTCAGTCCACCGACCGCGGCGTAGTCCCAGTCGGCGGTGAGCTCACGCATGAGACGGCCGATGAGCGGTGCGGCCTGGTGGTGCAGAGTCGCCCGGCGCAGGTCGACGTAGTAGTCGGCTTCTTTACCCGAGGACAGGGTGACCCGGCCGAAGACCACCGAGAGCTCGCGCACCAGTCGGGCGAGTTCGTCGCGTTGATCGGAGTTGATGTCAGGTGCGGTCACGGCCACGTCCAAATCCCTTTGTGAGCGCGCGGACCAGCCCGCGCGGAACGAGACGCCCGCCGGTCGTCAGCACTTTGTACTGCAGGCCGGGAACGCTGATGACTTTGCCCTTGGCCACATCGGCCAGGCTTTCGGCGACCACGTCGTCGACGGTGAGCCACATGATGTTCGGAATCGACGTCATGTTGATACCGGCGCGCTGATGGAACTCGGTGCGCACGAAGCCTGGGCATACCGCGTGAATGCTCACGCCGGTGCCGTCCAGACCGTTGGCCAACCCCTCGCTGAACGACACCACCCACGCCTTGGACGCCGAGTACGTCGAGCCGCGGCCGGACAGCAGCCCGGCCACACTCGAGATGTTGATGACCGTGCCGGAACCGGCGGCCAGCATCGGCGGCAGCGCGGCTCTGGTCAGCTGCATCACCGCGGTGACATTGACGTCGAGCTGTGCCTGCAGCATCGCCGGATCGGCGGTCCAGAACTCACCCGAAGTGCCGAAGCCGGCATTGTTGACCAGCACGGCGACCCCGGCGGCCAGCCGGTCGGCCACCGTGGCGCGGTCGGCTGCAACGCTGAGGTCGGCGGCCAGCACCTCGACGTCGACACCGTGGGCTGCGCGAAGTTCGGCGGCAAGGTCCTCGAGGCGCTCCGCGTTGCGGGCGACGAGGACCAGGTTGTAGCCGTCACGGGCGTAGCGGCGGGCATAGCCGGCGCCGAGACCTGAGGTGGGCCCGGTGACGAGGGCGACGGGACGGGACACGACGTGACCCTATCGAAAGTTCAGCGTTGGTAATTGGGGGCTTGCGTGCCGGCCTGGCTTGAGCCGCGCGGCTGCTGCGGACGCAGCGGGGGCGGCGAGTCGCTGCGGCCGGTCGGCAGCTCCCGACGACCTGCTGGTGCCAGCGGACGGCCCGGCGATGCGTTGCGCCGGCCCGCGGACTGGGTGAGCGCACCCTGCTGGGGCAGCGGGGGCAGCACGCGCAACAGGTCGTTGAACTGCCGCACGGTGCGCAGCCCCTCGTCCCACTGGGCGCGGCTCGAGGTGATCGGCATGGACACCAACGTCCAGTTCTGTTCGTTCCACATGATCTCGGCACAGTCGGGTGCGGTGTGGGCGAAGGTGACCATGCGGCGGTCGCAGGCGCGACGGGCGGCGTCGAGGTTGGTGGAGTACACCATCCGCGGGCCGATGGCGCCGAGCAGCCAGATGTCGTTCTCGCGCGGCTCGGCGATGCCCTTGAGCCGCAAGTCCATCACCACGTTGGTGCCGACCTTGCGATGCAATGCGATGACGGTGGCGACGTCTTCGAGATCGAAGATGTACACCGCTTCACCGCGGATCTGGCCGAGCACCACATTGCGGGCGGTGACCTCACCGACAGTCGACATCACGCCGCGGGTCCAGCGGCTGATGATCTCGCTGGACTCGGGCTCGTAGTCGAAGCCGTGCGACCGGGCCCAGGACTTGCGGCGACGGCCGAGACCGCGGCGTCGGCCGAGGTCGATGTATAGCAGCACCGCCGCGCCTACGAAGCAGAGCGCGGACAGCGTGAACCAGAACGGAACCATTAGCCCTAGCGTATCTGCTCACCCGCCAGAAGCGAGAACTCCAGCAGGTCACAAGCGGATTACAGGCCGGGATCCTCGCATCGGGGGTACCGCGACCAGGTGTGGACCCTCACCCGATGGCCCTGGGCAGCGGGTAGTCCGGGTACTGCATGCCGTCGTAGAGCCGGACGCCCTTATCGCTGAACCGGGCGACGGCACTGGTCAACCGGCCCGGCAACGCCGATAGCGCCCAGCCGGCGCCGACGAGGGCGCGGACTCCAAGCTGCGATCTGGGCACCAGCGACTTGGCGACGGTCCGGGCGAACGCACGGCTGTGCCGCACCGGATCGGCCATCACTGACTCGTAGGCGGCGAAGGCCGCGGTGTGATCGCCGCCTGCCCGCCCGAGTTCACCGGCCAGTACGTAGGCACCCAGCACCGCGAGGCTGGTGCTGCCGCCGACGCCCGGCCCCGGGCAGTAGCCCGCATCACCGACGAGTGTGACCCGGCCGCGCGACCAGCTGGTCAACTCGAGCTGAGTGATGGAATCGAAATAGAACGTGCCCGGACCGTCGAGCTCGGCAAGCCAGCGATCGACGGTGGCGCCCAGACCGGTGAACACGCCTCGCAACAGTGCGCGCTGCCGCGCGTAGTCACGATGGTGATACTCCAGCGGAGCCTCGGGGCAGAACAGAAAGACCGCGCGAGCGTCGTCGAGATGATCAGCGGTGTAGATCATCGCCCATCGGCGGGCGTCCAGGAAGCCCGTCAACTCGCCTTCGCGGGCAAGGCTTTTCGGCACCGAAAGCACAGCAAGATAGCCGCCGAGAAAGCGGCTGTGCCCGGCGTCGGGACCGAAGACCAGCTGTCGTACGCCCGAGTGCAGGCCGTCGGCCCCGATGACGATGTCGTAGCGTCGCCGCCCCGATCGGGCCAACTCCACGGTGCCGTCGTCGGCGATCGCGGTGATCTGTTCGCCGAAGATGTAGTCGACGTGTTGACGGCCGGCGTCGAAATAGATCTGGCTCAGATCGTCGCGCATGATCTCGACGTGCCGGTCAGACATCACCGACACCAATTTGAGGTAGTCGAGATCAGCCGGGCGCCGTGCCCCGATGCGGTGCAGCACCATCCGGGTAGTGCCGGTGGCCCAGGCCTGAATCTGGTCGATCACGCCCATCTGCTCGGAGATCTCCATCGCCGGACGGAACAGGTCGACGGCATGGCCGCCAGTTTTGCGCAGTTCCGGAGCGCGCTCGACCACCGTGACGTCGAATCCGCGGCGAGTCAACCAATAGGCCAGCACCGGTCCGGCGATGCTGGCGCCGGAAACGAGTACACGCACGGTGAATCTCCTTACTTAACGGTCGGTAAGCACATCACGCAGCTTACTTAACGATCGGTCAGTTAGGGTGGCTACGTGACCAGGCCGTCGTCAGGAACCCGTGAACGGATCCAGGACGTCGCCCGTGAACTGTTCGGGCAGAAGGGCGTGCAGCGCACCAGCCTGCAGGACATCGCCGACCGGCTCGGCATCACCAAACCCGCGCTCTACTACCACTTCAACTCACGCGAAGACCTGGTGCGCAGCATTCTGCAGCCGCTCATCGAGGAGGGCGAGCGCTTCGTCACCGAGCAGGAGGCTCGCGCCGTCGACCATCCGGCCACGCCGCGCGAGCTGCTCGAGGGCTACTTCGACTTTCACTACCGCCACCGCACCGACCTGATGCTAGTGGTCACCGAACTGACCACTCTGGCCGACCTCGGCTTGATCGACACACTGCTGGCCTGGCGAGAACGGCTGTGCCGGTTGGTGTTCGGGCCCCGGCCCACCCTGGAGCAGTCGGCCCGCGGGGTCATCGCATTCGGCGGTCTGCAGGACTGTTGCCTGCAATTCCCCGACAGTGCCCGTCGGCGATTGCGGGACGCGACCGTCGCCGGTGCGCTCGCCGCGCTGGGCATGCCCGACGCCTGAACGCACAAGGTCCCCGCACCGAAGTGCGGGGACCTTGTGTGAGCGCTCATCCCAGCTCGAGGGTCTTCGCGCGAGCGCTCATCCCAGGCCCGCGGTCTTCGCGCGAGCGCTCATCCCAGAATGAGCGAGTCACCGTCCGGCGAGAGGTTCACCGGCACGACGTCGCCGTCGTGCACATCACCGGCGAGCAACAGCTTCGCCAGCTGGTCTCCGATGGCCTGCTGCACCAGCCGCCGCAGCGGCCGGGCACCGTAAACCGGGTCGAAACCGCGGTCGGCCAGCCACTTCTTGGCGGGCAGCGACACCTCGAGTTCGAGGCGGCGCTGGGCGAGCCGCTTCTGCAATTGGGCCAGTTGGATATCAACAATCTGCACGAGCTGGTCCGGATCGAGCCCCTCGAAGATCAGCACATCGTCGAGGCGGTTGATGAACTCCGGCTTGAAGGCCGACCGAACCGCCGCCATCACCTGATCCTCGCTGCCGCCCGAACCGAGGTTCGATGTCAGGATGAGGATGGTGTTGCGGAAGTCGACCGTGCGGCCCTGACCGTCGGTCAGCCGGCCCTCGTCGAGGACCTGCAGCAGCACGTCGAACACGTCCGGGTGGGCCTTCTCGACTTCGTCGAACAGCACCACCGTGTACGGCCGGCGACGCACCGCCTCGGTGAGCTGACCGCCCTGGTCGTAGCCGATGTACCCGGGCGGGGCGCCGACGAGCCGGGCCACCGAGTGCTTCTCGCCGTACTCGCTCATGTCGATGCGGACCATTGCCCGTTCGTCGTCGAACAGGAAGTCGGCCAGCGCCTTGGCCAGTTCGGTCTTGCCGACACCGGTCGGACCGAGGAACAGGAACGACCCGGTCGGGCGGTTGGGGTCGGCGACCCCGGCCCGGCTGCGACGGACCGCGTCCGACACCGCCTGCACGGCCTTCTTCTGTCCGACGACTCGCTTGCCGAGTTCGTCCTCCATCCGCAGCAGCTTGGCGGTCTCGCCCTCGAGCAGCCGGCCGGCCGGAATTCCGGTCCACGCCGCGACGACATCGGCGATGTCGTCAGGTCCGACCTCTTCCTTGAGCATGACGTTGGCGTGCGCCTCCGCCTGGGGCAGCGCCGCGTCGAGCTTCTTCTCCACCTCGGGGATGCGGCCGTAACGCAGCTCGGCGGCCTTGGCCAGGTCGCCGTCACGCTCGGCCCGCTCGGATTCACCGCGCAGGTGCTCCAGCTCTTCCTTGAGGTCGCGGACGATGTCGATGGCGTTCTTCTCGTTCTGCCATCTGGTCGTCAGCTCAGCGAGTTTCTCCTTCTGGTCGGCCAGTTCGGCGCGCAGCTTGTCCAGTCGTTCCTTGGACGCGGCGTCCTCCTCCTTGGCCAGCGCCATCTCCTCGATCTCCAGGCGGCGCACCAGACGCTCGACCTCGTCGATCTCGACGGGACGGGAGTCGATCTCCATGCGCAGCCGCGATCCGGCCTCGTCGACCAGGTCGATGGCCTTGTCCGGCAGGAAGCGCGAGGTGATGTAGCGGTCGGACAGTGTCGCGGCCGCCACCAGGGCGGAGTCGGTGATCCGCACGCCGTGGTGCACCTCGTAGCGGTCCTTGAGACCGCGCAGGATTCCGACGGTGTCCTCGACCGAGGGCTCACCCACCAGAACCTGCTGGAAGCGACGTTCCAGGGCGGCGTCCTTCTCGATGTACTTGCGGTACTCCTCGAGCGTGGTGGCACCGACCATCCGCAGTTCACCACGGGCCAGCATCGGCTTGATCATGTTGCCGGCGTCCATCGCACCTTCACCGGTGGCTCCGGCACCGACGATGGTGTGCAGCTCGTCGATGAAGGTGATGATCTGCCCGGCCGAGTTCTTGATGTCGTCGAGGACAGCCTTGAGCCGCTCCTCGAACTCACCGCGGTACTTCGCGCCGGCAACCATGGACCCCATGTCCAGGGAGACGACGGTCTTGTCGCGCAGGCTTTCCGGTACGTCGCCTGCCACGATGCGCTGCGCCAGGCCTTCGACGATGGCTGTCTTGCCGACACCGGGCTCGCCGATGAGCACCGGGTTGTTCTTGGTGCGCCGGCTGAGCACCTGGATGACGCGACGAATCTCGTTGTCGCGCCCGATGACCGGGTCGAGCTCGCCTTCACGGGCGCGCGCGGTCAGGTCGGTGGAGTACTTCTCCAGAGCCTGGTAGCTGGCTTCCGGATCGGGACTGGTGACCCGGGCACTGCCGCGCACCTTCACGAATGCCTCGCGCAGGGCCTGCGGCGACGCACCCGCTCCGGTCAGCAGCTTGGCGACCTCGGAGTCGCCGGTGGCCAGCCCGACCATCAGGTGTTCGGTAGAGACGTACTCGTCGTCCATCTCGGTGGCCAGTTGCTGAGCAGCGGTGATCGCGGCAAGCGACTCACGCGAGAGCTGCGGCTGTGAGGTCGCACCGCTGCTCGTGGGAAGTCGGTCGACCAGCCGTTGCGCCTCGGTGCGGATCGTGGCCGGATTGACCCCGACAGCCTCGAGCAATGGCGCAGCGATGCCGTCGGCCTGCGTGAGCAGCGCCAACAGCAAGTGGGCGGGCCTGATCTCCGGGTTACCGGCCGCACTGGCAGCCTGCAACGCGGCGGTCAGTGCCGCCTGAGTCTTGGTTGTCGGGTTGAAAGAATCCACGACACCTCCATTTCGTCTAGAAAAGCTTGTCGAGGTTTACAACGCCGCCAATGTTGAGTCTGTTCCGCTCAAGTCTACGAATTTCCACGGATCTACGGTAGGGCCTTCCGGCACATCTTTTTCCGCCCCTCACTCGAACATATGATCGATCAATGGGTGAGCGTACGTCGATCGGCTACAACGGCCAGCCCGTGCCGGCGCCGTTTCGGCCGGTGCGCCCACCGCAGCCCGTGCTCGTCGACCTGACCGCGCTGTTTCCCCGCGCGCCGCACCGCACCGGGCACTATCACCCGCACGGCCTACAGATGCACAAGGTCGTAGAAGGAACGTTGAGCTGCTGGGGTCTGTGCGAGCAGGGCGACTGGTGGGGTCTGGTCACCTATGAGATCGCCTACGGAGCCAAGCGCAAGCCGGTGGACGCACTGGGTGCCGGCCTGGATGCTCAAACCCAGCACCAGGACATCGGGCACCCGCTGATGAGCTAAACGACGAACCCGCCGTCGACGGTGACATGGGCCCCGGTCATGAACGCGGACTCGGGGCCGGCCAGGAAACTCACCACGGCGGCGATGTCACTGGTGTGGCCATACCGCCCCAGCGGCATGATGCTGCGCAGGCTGTCGGCGAACTCGCCCTCGTCGGGATTCATGTCGGTGGCGACCGGCCCGGGCTGGACGTTGTTGACGGTGATCCCGCGCGGGCCGAGTTCGCGGGCCAGCCCACGGGTAAACGACGCCACCGCGCCCTTGGTCATCGCGTACACCGAAAGCCCCGGGCCTGGCACCCGGTCGGCGTTGACGCTGCCGATGTTGATGATCCGTGCCCCTTCACCCAGGTGGGGAATCGCGCTGCGGGTCGCCCAGAACACGCCACCGATGTTGATCGCCACCATGGTGTCGAACTGCTCGGCGGTGAGGTCCTCGATGGCGGCTATCTCGGCGACGCCCGCATTGTTCACCAGGACGTCCAGGCCGCCGAGTTCGGCGATGCTGCGCTCGACCGCAGCTGCGATCTGGGACCGATCGGCGGCGTCGGCGCGGATCGCCACCGCCTTACCGCCGTTGCCCGCCACATCGGCGACCAGCTTCTCGGCCACGGCTGCCGAATTGGCATAGGTGAAGGCCACGGCAGCTCCGTCGGCGGTCAGTCGCCGCACGATCTCCGCGCCGATGCCGCGCGATCCGCCGGTCACCAGTGCCCGCCGCCCAGTTAGTGATGCTGTGCTCATGGTCGATGCTCCCAGGGTTGTCGTGGCTTCGTTCGGGTCAAGCGTGGCAGCAGAGGCCGAGATTCCTGACGTGACGGGCATCACATAGATGGCAACCTAGCTGTGGGAGTAGTCCCAGTACTGCAGCCACTGCACAGCCGCGAACAGCGTGAGCGTCGCCAGGTAGCCGGCGACCAGCACGGTGGCACCAACCATCGTGGTGCGCACCCCGGCCCCGTCGACGGGGTCGAGCCACCGGCGAAACCGCCGTCCGGCCCAGGGCATCAGCACCCACTGCAGCGCGGCAACGCTGACCACCTGGCTCAGCCACATCGCCAGCCACGGCGGGGCACCCGAACCATCGAGCAGCGGACCCACGAATCGCGACAACAGCATCACCGTCGGGTACAGCACCAACAGGATCAGCATCGCGGTCTTCCACTTCGGGGTGATCGCCGTGCGGCCGTTCTCGGTGCGAATCGTCGTACCGAAGGCCGTCGTGGCGAACACCTGGGAGAACTCCCGGCTCAGACTCGAACGCAGCGGGCCGAGCGCGTCGATCCGTTCTTGCGACCCAAGCCAGGTCACCAGCTGATCATCGGTACGGAATCGCAACACCGAAAACGACTCACCGCTCGCGCCGGGGGCGAAGGCGCAGCACCCTTCGAAACCACCGAACCGAGAGCTCGCTCCGGCCAATTGCGCTTGCGCAGCGATGAATTCGGCTTCCCTGCCGGCCGACACGGCGTGCCTGAACAGGCCCACACCGGAGGGCACCCGACCGTCCTCGGTGATCACCAGATCAGCGGTGGCGCGCAGGATGCCCCGCGCCTCACCGAGATCGAGCACTGCTCGGCGGGCGTCGCTGTCCAGCCACGCGTGCAGCGCCCGTTCAGTGCCGAAGCTGGCCGCGATGCCCCAGTCCAGGCGCGACTCCCCCAGCACCGAGACGCGGAAGTCGGTCGCCTCGCCGGCCGTCGCCTGCAGATCACCGGCCCACTTGGTGAAGCCGGCCGAGTCGTTCGTCGGGTGAAAGATCGTGACGACCGTCGCTGCGCTCATGGCCGTCAGGATCTCACCTCAGTAGGGATGCTTGCCGGGGCGGTGCTGCCATGCCTCGTAGGCAGCCGCCGCCAGGTCGGGCCGGAACTGCCGGATGGCGATGCTGCGCTGCGCATAGGGCTTGGCGAAATCGTCGTACTGAAACTCGTCGTCGAAACCTATCCGGCTCGTCTCGGCGAGGTCGTTTGCGAAGTACACGGCGTCGATTCGGGCCCAGTAGATGGCGCTCATACACATCGGACAAGGTGCACCGCTGATATAAATCTCATGTCCCATAAGCATTTTCGCCCTCATCGGCACCTTGTCAGCCGATCCAGGTGGACGTGGGACAAGTTCGAGGAGCGACTCGTTGACCCGGTCGACGGCAATCGTGGGCGCCTCCGGATTGAGTGTGGCGCATGCCCTCCTGATGGTCTCGATCTCCGCGTGCGCGGTGACATCACCGGTCAGCAGTACCCGATTCTGGCCGCGCGCAACGATCTCGCCGTCCTTGACGATCACCGCCCCGAACGGCCCGCCCCAGCCGTTATCCACCGACTCCTTGGCCAGCCGGCACGCCTCGACCATCAGCTCGTCAGGGCTCATATCGATTCCCTCCGCCGACAACCGATTTCGGATTCAGCCGCTACCGTAGCGCTTCGGTGTGCGCGCGCAACCCGAGCGCTCAGTACGCGCCGGCGTTCGGTGGCGATGTCGTGGCGTACGGATTGGTGACCGTGACGGTCGTCGTCGGAGTAGGCGTGGGGGAATTCTCCGGCGGCGGCGTCAACTCGCCAGCGGTCTCGACAGGCGGCGGTGGTGGCGGCCCGACGGTGGGGTTCAACTCCGTGGTGGAGATCGGCCGTGTTGTCGTCGTTGTCGTGGGCGTCCTGGAGGTCGTCGTCGACGTGGTTCGAGTCACCGACGACTGCGTCGCAGGACTCTCGCGGTGCCGTGAGCTCTGCGCGGTGTGGATCACCGCGAACAGCAAGATCAGCAACAACAGCCCCGCTGCTATCCCCGAGACGTAGATCAGGGCGTTCTGGCGGCGACCGTGGCCGTCGTCACCCTTTTCCTCGTCGGCATCCGTGCCCACGGGCACAGATAGTACGGTCAGCCGTGGCCGCACGTTGTCCGACTACGGCAGGAGACACCCGTGACGAGCAGTCTTGGCTCAGAGCTAGCCGAACTCATCCCGCTGGCGCTGGTGATCACGCTCTCGCCGCTGTCGATCATTCCCGGCATCCTGATGCTGCACACACCCGCTCCGCGCCCGACCAGCATGGCCTTCCTGCTCGGCTGGATTGTCGGCATCGGCGGTCTGACGGCGGGGTTCGTGGCGATCTCGAACGCGCTCGGCGGGCTCAACAAGCAGCCGCAGTGGGCGCCCTACGTTCGCATCGCGATCGGTGTCGCGCTCATCGTGTTCGGGCTCTACCGATGGTTCACCCGCAACCGCTCCGCGCACACTCCGGCCTGGCTGACGTCGATGACCACCATCAAGCCCCCACGCGCTTTCGTCACCGCGGTCGTCCTCGCGGTGATCAACCCGAAGGTTCTGTTCATGTGTGCCGCAGCGGGTTTGGCCATCGGTTCAGCCGGCCTGGGTGCCACCGGTGCGTGGACCGCGGACCTGGTGTTCACCGCGGTCGCCGCGTCGTCGGTCGCGCTGCCGGTGCTGGCCTACCTGGTGGCCGGCGAGCGACTTGACGAGCCGCTGACCAAGCTGAAGAACTGGATGGAAGAAAAGCACGCGGTCCTAGTGGCGGGGATCCTCATCGTCATCGGTGTGATGGTGTTGTACAAGGGCGTTCACGGCCTCTAGCCGCAGGTGACTCCCACTCCGCTACCGCCCCTCGATGGTGGGCCTAAGATCGCGCCGTGGGCCTCGAGGATCGTGACGCACTGCTGGTGCTGCAGGCTGCGCTGGACCCGCACGCGGCCGGCTCCGACGAGCTGATCCGCCGCCTGTACACCCGGTGGTTCGCCATCGACACCGGGGTGCGGGACCTGTTCCCGCCCGAGCTGGGCCACCAGCGCGCGGTGTTCGGGCAGGCCATGCACTGGGTGTTTGGCGAGTTCGTGGCACAACGCGCACAGGCCCCGGTGGCCTTCCTGGCGCAGCTCGGCCGGGACCACCGCAAATACGGTGTGACGCAAGGGCATTACGCGACGTTGCGGCAGGCCTGGTACACCACGATGCGCAGCCACCTCATCGACGACTGGAGCCATGCGGTCGACGACGCCGCGACCCAGGCGATCAACCTGATCATCGGGATCATGTCCGGGGCGGCCGACGCCGAGGAGGGCCCGGCCTGGTGGGACGGCACGGTCGTCGAACACCACCGGGTATCCCGTGACCTCGCGGTGGTGCGGCTGAAGCTGGATCGGCCGATGCCCTACCACCCGGGCCAGTACGTGAACGTCCAGATTCCGCAGTGGCCGCGGCGCTGGCGGTATCTGTCCCCCGCCATGCCGTCGGACCCGGACGGCTATATCGAGTTCCACGTCCGGTCCGTGCTCGGCGGGATGGTCAGCAACTCGATGGTCTCCGAGTGCGGCCCCGGCGACCGCTGGCGCCTGTCGAGCCCGCACGGCGCACTCGAGGTCGACCGCGACGGCGGCGACGTGCTGATGGTGGCGGGCAGCACCGGCCTCGCCCCGCTGCGGGCGATCATCATGGACCTGTGCCGGTTCGGCGACAACCCGCGGGTCCACCTGTTCTTCGGTGCCCGCTATCCCTGCGAGCTCTACGACCTGCGCACCCTGTGGGAGATCGCAGCCACCAGCCCGTGGCTGTCGGTCTCGCCGGTGTCGGAGTATCCCGGCGACCCGCCGTGGGCTGCGGACTACCCCGACGTGCAACCGCCGCGCGGACTGCACG
The DNA here is from genome assembly GCF_011694515.1 of Mycobacterium sp. DL592. Classification (NCBI taxonomy): domain Bacteria; kingdom Bacillati; phylum Actinomycetota; class Actinomycetes; order Mycobacteriales; family Mycobacteriaceae; genus Mycobacterium; species Mycobacterium sp. DL592. The sequence continues at coordinate 4,571,533 of NZ_CP050192.1, forward strand.
TTCGCCAGACCGGGCGGCTGCCCGAGGTGGTGACGAAGTACGGCGGCTGGGGTGATCGGCAGATACTGATCTGCGGCGGACCCGACATGGTGCGCGCCACCCGCGAAGCCCTGATCAGCAAGGGCGCACCACCGGATCGCATCCAGCACGATCCGCTCTCGGGTTGAGGCCGCGGGCCACGACTTCTGTGACTTTCGTCCCTTACGTACACCTCTGCATGCGACGACCATCACAGTCCATGGGGTTGGTAATAAGGGGCTGGGATGACGACCACCGGTTCGGCTGACGAGGCCGTGGACCGCGAACTCGACTCCGTCGCTTGGCAATTCCTCTGTTCGCGCTTCACCGGGCGCGAGTACTGGGACTACTCGCTCGAGCGGCGGCTGGACGCGTACCTGCGTCATCACGGCCACGGGGACATTCTCAAAGACGGTGCCGCCTACGCCGCGCTGATCGAACGGGTGATGGCAAACCTGGGGCGGGCACGCCGCGACGGCGTGCTCACCCCGCCGCAGTTCTAGGGGGGCCCATGGACGTCATCCACAAGGGGGTGGGCGACTTCAAGGTCGCACCGAACCTGACCGACTACGAGAAGACCCGAGCGTCGTTCAGTTGGTCGGCGGTGCCCGAGCTGTGCGCCGGAATGGGCGAGGGGGGCTGCAACATCGCATACGCGGCCGTCGACCGCCACGCCGAGGGGCCGCACGCCGAACGCACCGCCCTGCGGTTCGTCGCTGACGCCCCGGACAGCGACGAGCTGGTCACCCACGATGTCAGTTACGCCGAGCTGGGCCGGCTGACCCGCAAGTTCACCAACGTGCTGCGCGGGCTGCAGATCGGCAAAGGCGACCGGGTCTTCGTGATCATGGGTCGCGTCCCCGAGCTCTATGTCAGCATGCTCGGTGCGTTGCGCAACGGCAGCGTGGTCTCCCCGCTGTTCTCCGCCTTCGGCCCCGAGCCGATCGCCACTCGGGTCAACATCGGCTCGGCCGACGTCATCGTCACCACCGCGGCGATCTACAAGCGCAAGATCGCCAAGATCCGCGACCAACTGACCTCAGTCAAGCACGTCCTGGTCGTCGGCGACGACGTCCCGGGCACCCAGAACTTCCACCGGCTGATGGATGACGCACCCGAGGAAGCGCCCATCGAACACACCACCGCCACCGACCCGTCACTGCTGCATTTCACCAGCGGCACCACCGGCACGCCCAAAGGCGCCCAGCACATACATGGTGCCGTCGCCATGCACTACATCACCGGCCGCTACGCACTGGACCTTCATCCCGACGACATCTATTGGTGCACAGCAGATCCCGGTTGGGTCACCGGGACCTCCTACGGGATCATCGCGCCGCTGCTGCACGGGGTCACGTCGATCATCGACGAGGCCGAGTTCGACGCGCAGCGCTGGTACCGCATCCTGCAGGACGAGGCCGTCACCGTCTGGTACACCGCGCCGACAGCGATCCGGATGCTGATCAAAGCCGGGCCGGAACTGGCCGCCGAGTACCGCTTCCCCGCGCTGCGCTTCATTGCCAGCGTCGGTGAGCCGCTCAACGCCGAGGCGGTCTGGTGGGGAAAGCGTGTGCTGGGCTTGCCGATTCACGACAACTGGTGGCAGACCGAGACCGGCGGCATCATGGTGGCCAACACCCCTGCCTTCGACATCAAGCCCGGCTCGATGGGCCGGCCGCTACCGGGTGTGGACGCCTGCGTCGTCGAGCACGACCAGGAGACCGGGTGCGTGCGCATCATCGACGAACCCGACGTGGAGGGCGAGCTGGCATTGCGGGTGGGCTGGCCGTCGATGTTCCGCGGCTATCTGAACCAGGACGAGCGCTACCGCAAGTGCTTTCACCCGGATCCGCACGGGGACCTCTACCTGTCGGGCGATCTGGTCAAGCGTGACGCCGACGGCTACCTGTGGTTCGTCGGGCGAGCCGACGACGTCATCAAGGCATCGGGGCACCTGATCGGACCGTTCGAGGTCGAGAACGTGCTGACCGACCATCCTGCCGTGGCAGAGGCAGCGGTGATCGGCAAACCCGACCCGACCTACGGCGAACTGGTCAAGGCGTTCGTCACGCTGAAGTCCGGCTACACCGGTGACGAGGCGCTGCGCCGCGACCTCATGGGGCATGCCCGCAAGCGACTTGGAGCGGCGGTGGCGCCCAAGGAGATCGACTTCGTGGACTCGTTGCCGCACACCAGATCCGGCAAGATCATGCGCCGGCTTCTCAAGGCCCGCGAACTGGGCCTGCCCGAGGGCGACATCTCGACCGTGGAAAGCCCGGCGGGGGTGAAAGCATGACCGACCCGAGGTTGGCGCGGGAGCTGCTGACCGACATGATCCGGGTGCGGCGCATGGAGGAGAAGTGCGCCGAGATGTACAGCGCCGGCAAGATCCGCGGTTTTCTGCACCTCTATGTCGGGGAGGAGGCCGTGGCCGCCGGGTCACTGCGCGTCCTGGGCGCCGAGGATGCGGTGATCGCGACCTACCGCGAGCACGCGCACGCCCTGCTGCGCGGAATCCCGATGACCAAGATCATGGCCGAGATGTTCGGCAAACAGCAGGGCTGTTCGGGCGGCCGCGGCGGCTCGATGCACCTCTTCGATGCCGACCGGCGCTTCTACGGCGGCAATGCGATCGTGGCGGGCGGCCTGCCCACCGCGGCCGGACTGGCCTTCGCCGACGCCTATCTGAAACGAAACCGGCTGTCCGCCTGCTACTTCGGTGAGGGTGCGATGGCAGAAGGCGCCTTCCACGAGACCATGAACATGGCGCAGCTGTGGAAGCTGCCGGTGTTGTTCTGCTGCGAGAACAACCGCTACGCGATGGGCACCTCGATCGAGCGGGAGCTCTCCGACGTCGACCTGCTCGTGCTCGCGGAGTCCTATCGGATCCCTGCCGCCAGCGCCGACGGCATGGACGTGCTGGCCTGCCACACCGCGATGCAGCAGGCGGTCGAGCATGTGCGCACCGAAGGCGGACCGTTCTTCCTGGAGTTCCGGACCTACCGGTTCCGGCCGCACTCGATGTTCGATCCGGAGCTCTACCGCGACAAGGCCGAAGTCGAGAAGTGGCGTGAACACGACCCCATTCGCACGTTCACCGACACCTGCCTGACCGAAGGCCTGGTCACCGCCGAGGACATCGCGGCCATCGAGGACGCGGTCGCGGGCGAGGTCGCCGACGCGGTGGCCTACGCCGAGGCTGGGACCTTGGAGAGCGTCGAGGACCTCACCCGGGATGTCATGACGCCGCAGGCAGTGTCGTGAAGGCGACCTATCGCAGTGCCCTGCACGACGCCATCGCCGACGCCATGCGCACCGACGAGCGGGTGGTGCTGCTCGGTGAGGACGTTGGCCGCTACGGCGGCACCTATGCGGTGTCCAAGGGTCTGCTCGAGGAGTTCGGGCCGGATCGCATCCGTGACACCCCGATCTCGGAGCTGGGATTCGTCGGGATCGGGATCGGTGCCGCACTGGGCGGGCTGCGGCCGCTGGTCGAGGTGATGACGGTCAACTTCAGCCTGCTGGCCCTGGATCAGATCGTGAATACCGCGTCGGCGCTTCGCCATATGTCCAACGGGCAGTTCTCGGTTCCACTGGTGGTGCGGATGGCGACCGGCGCCGGGCGCCAGCTGGCCGCGCAGCATTCGCACAGCCTGGAGAACTGGTATGCCCACATCCCCGGCATCACGGTGCTGGCCCCGGCCACAGTGGTCGACGCCTACGGGATGCTGCGCACTGCGCTCGACAATCCCGACCCGGTGGTGATCTTCGAGCACGTCGGCCTGTACAACCTGGCCGCCGATGTGGAGTCCTTCTCGGCGACTGACATCGCGCGGGCGGCAGTGCGGCGCGCGGGCACCGACGTCACCATCGTCGCCTACGGCGGCAGCCTGCCCAAGGCGCTCGACGCCGCCGACCAGTTATCGCAGGCCGGAATCGACTGTGAGGTCATCGATTTGCGGGTGCTGCGCCCGCTGGACGACCAGACGATCCTGGACTCGGTGCGCAAGACGCATCGTGCGGTGATCGTCGACGAGGCGTGGCGCACGGGCAGCCTGGCAGGCGAGATCAGTGCGCGCATCGTCGAGGGTGCGTTCTATGAGCTCGACGCGCCGATCGCCCGGGTCTGCACCGTCGAAGTGCCGATCCCCTATGCCAAGCATCTCGAGGAAGCCGCCCTGCCCCAACCGGACAAGATCGTGGCTGCGGTGCGCGGCCTGTTCGGGGATGCCGGGGTGAGCACCGGCGGGCAGGAGCGCAGCGACCCGGGAATGGGCAGATCGTGATCGACTTCACGATGCCGGCGCTGGGCGCCGATATGGACGAGGGCACGCTCAACGAGTGGCTAGTGAAACCCGGCGACACCGTGAGCCGCGGCCAGATCGTCGCCGTCGTCGAAACCACTAAGGCTGCAGTCGAAATCGAATGCTGGCACGACGGTGTTATCGGCGAATTACTGGTTCCGGTGGGCCAGACCGTGGAGGTGGGCACACCGCTGGCCACCATCCTGGAAGCCGGTGCGTCCCCGCAGCCGCGCCCGGCCGCACCCGCCGCGGTCAGCGAGGCGGCCCCGTCGGCGGCGGCTGTCACACCTACCGATGCGCACCCGCAGCCGCCGGTCGGGCACCGACTCTGGGTTTCACCGGTGGCGCGGCGCACGGCGGCGTCGCTCGGCGTCGACCTGAAGACGCTGACCGGCACCGGCCCGCAGGGCGCGATTACATTGCACGACGTCGAACACGCCGCGGCCACCGCCCATCACGAAAAGCCCAAGCCCGCATCGAAGCCCGTCGTCTCCGCTGAGCCCAAGTCGGCGGCGCAGAAGGCCCGTGAACGCGGTGCTGCCATGCGGGCGTCGATCGCGGCGGCGATGAGCCGCTCCAAGCGCGAGATCCCGCACTACTACCTGTCGGACGAGATCATCCTCGACACCGCGCTGGCCTGGCTCACCGAGCAGAACGCCGGGGTGCCTATCACCGAGCGAATGCTGGCGGCGGTGCTGCAACTTAAAGCGGTCGCGCTGGCCGCCCAACGTTACGGCGAGTTCAACGGGTTCTGGCACGACGACGGCTTCGAAGCCTCCACGCAAGTCCATGTGGGCGTGGCGATCTCATTGCGAGGCGGCGGCCTGGTGGCCCCGGCGATCCACGACGTCAACGAGAAGAAACTCGACGAGTTGATGCGCGACCTGACCGATCTGGTGGCCCGCGCCAGGGCCGGCTCGCTGCGCAGCTCAGAGATGTCCGATCCCACCATCACCCTCACTAATCTCGGCGACAAGGGCGTCGACTCCGTCTTCGGGGTCATCTATCCCCCGCAGGTCGCGATCGTCGGATTCGGCAAGCCCGCCCAGCGGGTGGTGGTGGTCGACGGCGGCATCCGGGTGGCGACCACGGTGCAGGCCAGTCTGGCCGCCGACCACCGCGCCAGCGACGGTGCGCGCGGCGCGCTGTTCCTCGCCGAGATCGACCGCCTGCTGCAGCAGCCCGCCGAACTGTAAGCACTAAGGAGCCCATGATGAGTACCGCCGACATCCGCGACCAGGTGGTCGCCGAGCTGCTCGCGATCGCACCCGAGGTCGAGGAGGGCGATCTGTCCGACAGCGAACTGCTGCGCGACCAGGTGGACCTGGACTCGATGGACTGGCTGAACTTCCTGGTACGCCTGCATGAACGTTTCGAGGTCGACATCCCGGAGTCCGAGTACAAGTCGCTGCGCACCATCGACGACCTGACGAGCTATATCGGCGCGCATCGCTAGACTTCGACGATGGCCCAGCTGCCGTCTGTCGTCCTCACCGATCCCACCTCGGCGCTCACCGCAACCTTCGTGCCGTCGGCCGGAATGATCTGCACCTCGCTGGCCGACGGCGGTGTCGAACTGCTCGGGCAGCGGCGCGGCCTGCAGGCCTATCTGGACAACGGCAAGACGATGGGGGTGCCCATCCTCTACCCGTGGGCAAACCGGTTGAGCGCCAACACCTATGGCGTCGACGGGGGTGCGGTGACAGTGACACCCGGGGTTGGCGGGGTGCGTGCCGACGGCAACGGCCTGCCGATACATGGTGTGCTCTCGGCATACCCGGGCTGGCTGGTCACCGAACAGTCCGGCGATCGGCTGGCCGCCGACCTCGACTTCGGGAGCCTGCCGGGGTTGCTGGCCAGCTTCCCGTTCCCGCACGAGCTGACCCTGGACGTCACGCTGAACAACCGGGCTCTGACCGTGCAGACGACGGTGAACCCGACCACCGCCGCGGCAGTGCCGCTGTGTTACGGATTCCACCCCTACTTCGCCATCCCTGAGGTTCCGCGCGCCGAGTGGACGCTGCAGGCACCAAGGCTGCGGCACCTACCTGTCGACGAGCGGGGTATCCCCACGGGAGCGGCGGAGGATTGGGCGGCCTTCTCGGAACCGCTGGGCAACAAGACGTTCGATGACGGATTCGACGGGGTCGAGCCGGGGGCGGTGTTCGCCCTGTCCGGCGGGGACCGCCGTATCGAGATCGTCTTCGACCGCGGCTACCCCGCCGCGCAGGTCTTCGCGCCCCTCGGTGAGGAACTGGTGGCCATCGAACCGATGGCGGCGCCCACCAACGCTTTACGTGCGGGCGGTTATCCCGTCGCGGAGCCGGGCCTGCCCGCCACGTCGGTCTTCACCATCCGCGTCGCCTGACTTCTCGCCGAGATTGATCCTGCGCAGCTCGCTACTCGCAGTTCTTCTGCGTGAGTTCAATCTCGGCGCAGCGGCGGGCGGCCGGTGACTACCGCCGCGGCTTCCAGACCACCAGCGCGGTGCTCTTGGGCACCACGGCCAGGTCGCGACGCTGGTTGGCGCGCAACGAGTCCAGCTCCCTGGCCATCTCCTGGATGCGGGACTGCAGCGCCTCGACCTGATTGGTCAGCTCGATGATGCGCTTGATCCCGGCGAGGTTCACACCTTCGTCCTGCGAGAGCCGCTGCACCTCGCGCAGCAGCTCCACGTCACGTTCCGAATAGCGGCGCCCGCCACCGGAGCTGCGCTGTGGGCTGACCAGGCCGAGCCGGTCATAGGTACGCAGCGTCTGCGCATGCATACCGGCCAGCTCGGCGGCCACTGAGATCAGGAATGTGCGCGACTCTTCCGATGCGCTCATGCCCGGTTTCCTGCCCAACCAGCTCGCGGGTCGAACCCGCTGGCCTTTTCCGCGGCGGCGTAAGCCTCGAGCGCTTCGAGCGCGGCGCCTTCCAGGGTGGGCGGAACCGCGACCTTGACGGTGACCAGCAGGTCGCCGTGCCCACCGCTGCGCTTGGGGACACCGCGGCCACGCACCCGCAGGATGCGTCCGTCGGCAGTGCCCTTGGGCACCCGAACACCGACCTTGCCTTCCAGAGTCGGCACGGAAAGTGTTGTACCCAAAGCCAGTTCGGTGAAGCTCACCGGAACCGTCACGGTCAGGTCGTCGCCGTCGCGGCCGAAGACCTTGTCAGGGCGCACGTGCACGGTGACGTACAGGTCACCCGACGGCGCGCCGCGCAGCCCGGCCTCACCCTGGCCGGCCAGCCGAATACGCTGACCGTCCTCGACGCCGGGAGGGATCCGCACGTTGATGGTGCGGGTCCGGGTCGCGACACCGGTGCCGCGGCACTCGTCGCACGGGTGCTCGATGATCGAGCCGCTGCCCCGGCAGTCGGTGCACGGTTCGGAGAACCCGAACGCGCCCTGGTTGCGGTTGATCATCCCGGAGCCGTTACACGTGGCGCAGACCTTCGGGCTGGTGCCCGGACGTGCCCCGCTGCCATGGCAATTGGTGCACGGAGCCGGACTGGTCAGCCGCAGCGGCATGGCGACACCCTTGGTCGCCTCCAGGAAGTCGAGATCGGTTTCGGTCTCGAGATCCTTGCCGCGGCGCGGCCGGCTCGGCCGTTGCTGAGCGCCCCGGCCGAACAACCCGCCGAACAGATCGCCGATGTTGGCGCCGCCGTCCTGGCCGGCCTGGCCGAACAGGTCGTTGAGGTTGAACTCCCCACCATCGCCGCCGAAGCCGCCACCGGCGCCGGCACCACCGCCGTTGTTGAACCGGCGGCCGAAGCCGCCACCACCGGCGAACAGACGACGGGTCTCGTCGTACTCCTTGCGTTTGGCCGGGTCGGTCAGCACATCGCGGGCCTCGCCGACCTCCTTGTAGCGTTCGTCGGCGGCGGAATTGTCCGGGTTGCGGTCCGGATGATTCTCGGCGAGCAGCTTGCGGGCCACCCGCTTGATCTCCGCCTCGTCGGCGTCAGAGGAGACGCCGAGCACCTTGTAAAAATCCTTCTCAACCCATTCTCGTTGAACCATGCAGCGTCACCTCCTTACCGTGTTGTCGTTCTTACTGATCTGATTCTGCGTTCTGACCGCCGGAGTCTCCTGCGTTCGGGGGCGTGTCGGCCCCATCGGCGTCGCCGTCGACCGCGTCGACAACGCCGACCAGGGCGTGTCGCAGCACCTGATCGCCGAGGGTGTAGCCCTGCCGCATCACGGTGCCGATCACCGGCTTGGAGCCTTCGCCCTCATGCTGGACGGCCTCGTGCAGCGAGGGATCGAACTCGTCGCCCTCGGCACCGAAGCCAGTCAGGCCCAGCCCGGTGAGGGCGGCCACCAGCTTGTCGGCGACCGACTTCAGCGGACCGCTTTCCAGGTCACCGTGGCTGCGGGCGCGGTCGAGATCGTCGAGGACGGTGAGCAACTGGCTCACCACGACGGCCTTGGCCCGCTCGCCGGCAACCTGCTGGTCGCGCAGCGCACGCTTGCGGTAGTTGGCAAAGTCGGCCTGCACACGCTGCAGGTCCGACGTGAGTTCGGCGATCTTGTCGGCCAACTCGCCACCCGCCGACCCGGGAGCCTCCGACCCCGGCCCACTGGGGGCCGGGGCGGAGGACTCGCGAACTTCGCCAGTCAGCGGGTCGATGCGACGCTTGTCGGTGACGGTCACCGGTTCGTCTGCATGCCCTTCGCTCACTTGTTCTCCTGATCGTCTTCGACGACCTCGGCATCCACCACGTCGTCGGACGACGAGCTGCTGGAAGAGTCACCACCGGCGGCCTGCTCGGCCTGGGTGGCTTCGTAGATCGCCTGGCCCAGGGCCTGGCTCTCGACGCCCAGCTTCTCCATCGCCGACTTGATGGCGCCGATGTCGGTGCCCTCGAGCGCGGTCTTGGCCTCGGCGATCGCGCCGTCGACCTTGGTCAGCGTGTCCTCGGGAACCTTGGATCCGCCTTCGGCTTCACGCTGCTCCTTGACGAACTTCTCCGTCTGGTAGACCAGCGACTCGGCCTGGTTGCGGACGTCGGCCTCTTCGCGACGCTTGCGGTCCTCGTCGGCGTGCGCCTCGGCGTCCTTGATCATCCGGTCGATCTCTTCCTTGGACAGGCCGGAGCCTTCCTGGATCTTGATCGTGTTCTCCTTGCCGGTGCCCTTGTCCTTGGCCGTGACGTGCACGATGCCGTTGGCGTCGATGTCGAAGATGACCTCGATCTGGGGCACGCCGCGCGGAGCCGGCGGGATACCGGTCAACTCGAAGCTGCCGAGCAGCTTGTTGTGCGAGGCGATCTCGCGCTCACCCTGATAGACCTGGATCTGCACCGACGGCTGGTTGTCGTCGGCGGTGGTGAAGGTCTCCGACCGCTTGGTCGGGATGGTGGTGTTGCGCTCGATGAGCTTGGTCATCACGCCGCCCTTGGTCTCGATACCGAGGCTCAGCGGGGTGACGTCGAGCAACAGCACGTCCTTGACCTCGCCCTTGAGCACACCGGCCTGCAGGGCGGCGCCGACTGCGACGACCTCGTCGGGGTTGACGCCCTTGTTGGGCTCCTTGCCGCCGGTGAGTTCCTTGACCAGATCGGTCACAGCGGGCATGCGGGTGGAACCACCCACGAGCACCACGTGGTCGATGTCAGAAACCGAGATGCCGGCGTCCTTGATTACCTGCTGGAACGGCTGACGCGTGCGGTCGAGCAGATCCTGGGTGATCTTCTGGAACTCCGAGCGGGTCAGCTGCTCGTCGAGGAACAGCGGGTTCTTGTCGGCGTCGACGGTGATGTAGGGCAGGTTGATCGAGGTGCTCTGGCTGGAGCTGAGTTCGATCTTGGCCTTCTCGGCGGCTTCACGCAGCCGCTGCATGGCCATCTTGTCCTTTGTCAGGTCGATGCCGGCCGAAGCCTTGAACTTGTCGACGAGCCATTCGACGATCCGGTCGTCCCAGTCGTCGCCACCGAGGTGGTTGTCACCCGAGGTCGCGCGGACCTCGACGACACCGTCGCCGATTTCCAGCAGCGAGACGTCGAAGGTGCCGCCACCGAGGTCGAAGACCAGGATGGTCTGTTCCTTGTTGCCCTTGTCCAGGCCGTAGGCCAGGGCCGCGGCGGTGGGCTCGTTGACGATGCGCAGGACGTTGAGTCCGGCGATCTGACCGGCCTCCTTGGTGGCCTGACGCTGGGCGTCATTGAAGTACGCGGGCACCGTGATGACCGCGTCGGTGATGTCCTCGCCGAGGTAGCTCTCAGCGTCGCGCTTGAGCTTCATCAGCACGCGGGCGCTGATCTCCTGCGAGGTGTAGTCCTTGCCGTCGATCTCGACGGACCAGTCGGTGCCCACGTGCCGCTTGACCGAACGGATGGTCCGGTCGACGTTGGTCACTGCCTGGTTCTTGGCGGGCTGGCCGACCAGCACTTCGCCGTTGCGCGCAAAGGCGACCACCGACGGCGTGGTGCGGGACCCTTCGGAGTTGGCGACCACGACGGGATCGCCACCTTCGAGGACCGCGACGCACGAGTTGGTGGTCCCGAGGTCGATACCGACCGCACGAGCCATGTTGTGTTCCTCCTGAATAGTTACGTCTTAGGTCTGAGCGGACCAGACTCAAGCCTGCTCCTGTCGACGGTCTTCTGTCAACTCAGACTTGAGCCTCGTTCACTCAAGTGTCGAAGTGGTCAACGGCAGGTCTTCCGGATTTGTTCCTCGACGGGTGCACATTGCTGCATTCGGCTTCCCAGTCCGACGGCGGTGTGCGACGTCGAGGAGAGCCCCGGGTGAATTCCGGCATCGAGCCAGCAACGGTAGTTTTCGTTCCGTGGGGATATCGTTGGCCGATCTGGACAGGTGGGATCCTGGATCAGTCCGCCGAGTCTCCACGGCGGCAACCAACCGCGCGAACCACTTTCGCGACGTCGCGCACAACCAGGGTGCCATCATCGCGAAGCTGCAGTGGCGGGGCGTCTCCCACGAGGCAGCCTCGGCCCGGGCCATGGCAATCAGCCACAGCCTCCTCACCCACGCCGAAGAATGCGAGGTCGCTGCGCGTGATGTCGCGGCCGCAGCGTCCGAGGTGGAGTCGATCAAGTCTGAATGGGCCCGGATTCAGCGTATGGCCGACCGCTGGGGGATCACGATTGACGTAGCGAACAGCACGTTGGAGTGCTTTCACTCAACCGATCGTGAGCAACAGGCAGAGAACGAGCGACACCTGCAAATCGTTCAAGATGCGATCGTCGATCTGCTCCGGCGAGCCGATTCCACGGATCGACGCCTCGCCAATGCGGTTGACAAGGCGATGTCTGAAATGTCTGAGGGCGACAGCGCCGAAGCACCGGTGGCTCCCGACTCCGTCCAGAAGCGCAACGAAATCGCTGCCTTTCGGAACATATTCGGGCGAGACCCCGTCAGCGATAGTGACTGGGCGACCGCTGCGGCCCTGGATCCGCACAGCTACAGCGCAAAGAACAACGGCGTGGCAGCGAACATCGCGGTGGCCCGCATCAAGCCGGTACCCGGCCAAGGTGTCGTGCGGACGAATCTGTTCATTCCCAGTAAGGATGTATGGGCTCCGACAATCGATTTCCCGCCCTTCGACAACGGCCATTCGCTGCCTTACGACAACAACGTTGGCGACAACCGCGGCTTCGCCCCCTACGCCGGACCCGAAGACTCGCGGGTCGCGATCTACACCGACTTCGAAAACGGAATCATCGTCGCCCGCCAGAATCCATCGGTGAACGCGGATACCGGAGCAGTGAAGGCGGGCACCCCCAGCGTTTCGGCGGTGCAACAGTCAAATGGTGCGGTGTTGCTCCATTACAACGCGGCCGATCCCTTCTCCCCTGGCGGCGAAGGGCCGGCGAAATCGATCCCGTTCAGCGTCAACGGAACGCTCGGTATTAGTCCTGGCGCGGACGGGCCACGGGTTGGGGGCACCGTCACCACCTTCCCTGCGCTGGAAATCTACGGTGACCGGAATGGAACCACGACACCGCTGTTGCAGTCGTGGCCAAGCTTCACCGATGACGCTTCCGGGCCGATGATCGGTTTAGTACCTCATAAGGAAGTGGGGGACGCGAGCATCATCACCAGCTTCAACAGTGTCGTTCCGCAGTACGAGCCCCCGCAGCGTGGGCCGATGGACGGACCCCAACCCGCGCCCATCGCGCCGCCGATGTCGATTGTTCCGCCCGGCAACTTCACGCCCTTCGGTCCCGCGGCAGCAGGCGAGGTACCGGTGGTACGGACGATCACACCTTTTCAGGGCACCGAGTTCCCGCCTCCGCACCGACGCTGATGCCACACGTCCAGTCAGGGGAATGGTTGTTGAGAAGTCCCGGGGAAGGTTGATGATGAAACGTTCTACAGTCGATCTGAACTCGAGCACTCGTCGCGTTCGACAGATTTGGAGGGGCTGCCATGGCACGTGAGGTCGACTGGCGGAGAGCCACATTCGTCGGCGCGGTCATCGGTGGACTTTTCTGGGGTCTGGCCGCAGGTGCTGTCCTGGCTTCTAAGGCTTCTCCAAGCGTTATCACCGTGATTTGTATCGTCGCGGTGGGCGTGGTGATCGCGGGTGCGTTCGTGTTTCGCCGCAGTATCAACCCGCGCAATCGCGCCTTAGGTATTGGCCTGATTCTGGCTCCCATTACCGGCTTGGTGCCGATGCTAACCCTTTGGCTCCCAGGCATAGTCACACACGCGAGCTCCTGGGGAAGGTGAGGAACGACCATGAGTATGCCGGACGTCTCAGATACTCCGACCCCCGAGGATCAGCACCCCATCGCAATGCTGACCGGCCTGTTCGTCGGCTTCGCATCGGTGATTCTGACGTTCGGCTTTCTATGGCCCTTGGCCCCGCTGTTTCCCGCGGCGGTTGCGGCTGCGGCGTCCGTGCTCCCGTTCAAGAACCATTGGTATGTGGCGCGTGGCGCGTTCTACGCGTGTTTGGGAGTTGTCGCATTCGAAGCTGCATTCGTACCGATGCTCTTGCTGAGTTGACGCAGCAGGTCTGAACGAGCCGGATCGGAACGGGCACAGAGTTCGCGAATTGCGTTCCAGCTCAGGGAGTCTTCCTGGTGGGCGACCTGCTCCAACTCAGAAGCGCTGCGCTCCTCTACGGCTTGGAAGACTCGTGCCGCGTCTGCGACGTGAGTGGACTGTTCAGTGAGAGCGGTGTGATGGGCATCGGCGACCTGCTGCCAGGTGGCCGCCATGCGTACTAGTGCGTCGGCCGATGAACCCACCCACCCAGATTCAGAGTCACTGAGATCGACCATCGACCGCCGGTGCGAGGCCGACAATGCTGCCGCCTGCTCATCTATATCCGACCCGCCACGGACCAGACCCTCGACATCAACCTTCAGGTCATCGGCCATGGCGCTCCTTCCGAGTATCGGACTCTGAATTTTAGGTCGCCCGCCTCGCCCGCGATAGTCGGTGAACGTTGCCTTTACGCCTTGGTTGTCGTGGGTCAGGACCGGATGAACGCCAGTAGGTCGGGGTTGAGGACGTCCGCGTGTGTCGTCAACATGCCGTGCGGATAACCCGGATACGTCTTTAAGGAGCCTTGCTGCAGGAGGTCGACGGCGCGGGGCACCGAGCTGGCGAACGGGACGATCTGATCGTCGTCACCATGCATCACCAGGACGGGGACAGTGATCGATCGCAGGTCGTCGCTGTAGTCCTCGAGCCAGGAGGACACCGTCTCGTAGGCGGCCTGCGCACTGCCCGACATGGCCTGGCGCCACCAATTCGAGATGATCGCCTCAGACGGCTCGACCCCCGGACGGTTGAACCCGTAGAACGGGCCTTCAGGCACCTCGCGAAAGAACTGCGAGCGGTTACCCAGTACGCCGTTGCGAACCGCCTCGAACCACTCCTGCGGCCGACCCCCGGGATTGGTCTCGCTTTGCACCATGCTCGGCGTCAATGAGGCCACCAACACCGCCTTGGCGACCCGGTCCTGATAGCGCGCGACGTAGCGCGCCACCTCGCCGCCGCCCGTGGAGTGCCCGATGTGGATCGCATCGCGCAAGTCCAGGTGTTCAGTCAGCGCAGCCAGATCGGCCACCCAGTGGGCCATGTCGTTACCGGTACCGACCTGGTCGGAGCGACCGTGTCCACGCCGGTCGTGGGCGAGCACGCGGAATCCGTTCTGGAGGAAGAACATCATCTGGGCGTCCCAGTCATCGGCGCTCAGCGGCCAGCCGTGACTGAAAACGATGGGCTGGCCAGAACCCCAGTCCTTGTAGAAGATTTCGACACCGTCGGAAGTGGTGATGGTGGGCACTGGCGGCTCCCTCTCGATCCCTGAATGCCCGACCCCCAACAAAGCCTGCGCCGCAGCCGAGAAGGCGTCAACCAGGAGAGTGCAGAGTGCGCCAATATCCCGGCCGCGCGCTAGGTTGACGCCCATGCCCACTGTCACCCTCGCCACCGCTCAGGCCCTGATCGCGGCCGCGCACGCCGAGGCCGACCGCCGCTCGGTAAAGATCTCCGCCGCGGTCGTCGACGCCGGTGGCAATCTTGTGGCCTTCGGCCGGATGGACGCTGCCGAGATCGCCGGCCCGGTGCTCGCCGTCGACAAGGCCTACACCGCCGTCGCCAACAGCATCGCCACCGCGGATCTGGCCGTGCTGGCCGCCCCGGGCGGCGAGCTGTTCGGCTTGCAGGCCAACGGCGGCGGCCGCTTCGTCATCTTCGGCGGCGGCATCCCACTGGAGGCCGACGGTGTGATCGTCGGGGCCGTCGGGGTCAGCGGCGCCAGTACCGCCGACGACGTCGCCTGCGCCGAGGCGGCGGTGCAGATCTGGACCGCGGGAGCCTGACGCTATCGGTGCCGCCGGCCCAACAGCCGCACCAGCACCACCTGGGCTACGGCGAACAGCCCGAGCATCCCACCCACGATGCCGAACCCGCTGTACACGCTGCCGCCCGACGAAAATGCCGCGCCCACAACGCTGTTGATGCCCACTGAAATGGCTGTGCGACCGAATTCCGACGCCGCCGTCACACCACCGGCGAACTCCAGCGGGGTCAGCTCCTGTCGCCAGCGCGTCAGCACCAGCCGGGCGCAGACGTTGCTGACTCCGAACAGGAATACCGCCACCATCATCACCGGCAGGTTCACCGGGATCCAGCCGACCGCCAGCACCAGCGTGCCCGCCGCGCCGCCGAGCACCCACCCCATGCCCGAACCACGGTGTCGCGTCACGGCATAGAGCAGCGCGCCGGCAACACCGCCCAACGCGAACGCCGACCCGACATGCCCGACGGCGGCCGGGTGGTGCAGCAGGCCTTTGGCGAAGAAAGCACTGAGCAGCTTGCGCAGCTCGTAGAGGTGGAACAGCATCAGAGCGGCGACCACGATCAGCAGGTACCGGTGGGCGAGGATGTACTTGAGCCCGCTCCACGAGCCGCCGTGTGACGACGGATTGTCGAGATGCCCGGTGAGCGTCGTCTTCGGGATGAACAGGTAGCAGACCGCCGAGGCGACGAAACCGATCGGGATGACGATGTGCGGCACGATGCCGTCCGACCACAGCATCAAGCCGCCGAGCATCAACGGCCCTGCGACTGCACCCACCTCGAAGGCCACCTCGTAGCGGGAGTTGATGCGGTCCAACAGGTTACGGCGATGCCCGACCAGATCCAGCGGGACGGTATGCACCGAGGTGTCGACGTAGCCGCGGATCAGCGCCTCGAGTGTGTAGCAGACCATCACCCACGGCAGGCTGGCCACACCGAAAGCCATGGCGATCGGGATACCTGCGAGGACCACACCGCGCAGCAGCGTCGAGAACACCAACACAAGGCGGGCGCCGAACCGGTCGGTGGGCCAGCCGGCGAGGTAGGTCCCGAGCATGTGTACGCCGGTGCCGAACGCCGAGAAGAATGCGGCGTTGCCCAGCGATCCGGACATGTCGGCAACCAGCAGCGGCTGCGCCAGATGCACTGCACTGTTGACGATCTGGGTGACCAGGACGCCACTGAGCAGTCCGCCCAGCCGCACCGAATCGGTGTCGGAACTGGACAGGCTCACGCGATCATCACCTCGGCATGTGGTCGAACGCATTGTGGCCCACAAACG
Organism: Mycobacterium sp. DL592; assembly: GCF_011694515.1. Taxonomy (NCBI): domain Bacteria; kingdom Bacillati; phylum Actinomycetota; class Actinomycetes; order Mycobacteriales; family Mycobacteriaceae; genus Mycobacterium; species Mycobacterium sp. DL592. The sequence goes on from NZ_CP050192.1 coordinate 4,587,914, forward strand.
CGGCCGCCGCGATCAGGAGCACGGCGACGAGCCAGCGTCCGTGCACCTTCATCAGCCGTTCGTATCCTTCCTTGATGCGGCCGGCAGCGCCCGGTCGAACCAGTTCGATCACGGTGGGTGCCACGGCAGGCACGAGGGCGATTCCGGCGAACACGACGATGCCCACCAACCGATCTGAGCGATCGGAGATCGCCAACAGCTGGTGGCCCGCCGCGATGGCGATCGGGAACACCTTGGGGTGCAGGCCGCCGACGACGAACCCGATCAGCCCGGCCCGGCCGATGCGTTGTCGCACTGGCAGATCGACTTCGGGATTAAGGCGGCGCGCCAGACCCGGGAAGCGCTCGGCGAGCGCCTCCCGCAGCCGGCTGGGGGTGTATCCGGGTTCGGTCGGGTCGGCGATGGGCTTGTGGCGCAGCGCCGCCACCGCCCGGTAGAGGCCGATCGCCAGGAGCGCCACCGCGATCACCACCCGCACGATGAACCCGGGCCAGGACGGGTGATGCGGCGCCTCCGACATCCCGGTCAGAGCGGCGATCCACATGCCGATGCCGGTGGCGAAGACGATGCCGACGACGGCACCGAGGCTGAACGCCAGCGACGCCTGCCTGGGAACCTTCTTGTCGCTGGCGATGATCAGCCCGACGATCAGCGTCTCGGGGCTGAACAGAATCGCCAGCGCCAGCGTGGCGAGGACGGTCAGATGCGCGGTCATCGGATCACCCCGCCGAGAGGCGCCGGGCGACGTCACCGTAGCGCCGGAACCGCTCCTCGCTGGCGCTTGCCGCGTTGTACAGCACGACGCGGGTCGCGACGCCCGCGTACCTGGCGGCCAGCGCGTCGGCCAGGCCGTCCCAGGTGGATTCGGTGGCGAAGGTGGCGATGTGCTCGTCGGTGATCTGCGCGGCCATGCCTTTGACGTCGCCGGCCTTCTGCTTCTCGCGGATCCGGGCCGTGGTGCCCTCGAAGCCGGCCTCGTCCCAGATGAAGGCGTAGTTGGGAGTGCTGCCGTAGAAGCTCATGCTGGCCCGCACCAGTTCCCGGTCGGCGTCGCGTTCCTCGTCGGTGTCACCGACAACCGTCAGCACCGGGACGATCAGTGCGATTTCGGAGGCTGACCGGTCCGACTTCGCCGCCCCCTCAGCTACTTTCGGCACCACGTGCCGGGCGATGTAGCCGGGCTCCCCGATGGGATGGACGTGCACACCGTCGGCCACCTCACCGGCCATCCGCAGCATCCACGGGTTCACCGCCGCGATGTCGACCTTGGGATCGGGGGCATCGATGGGGCCCGCACTCCATTGCGGGGTGATGAAGTCCAGGTCGTAGAACTCGCCGTGGTGATCGAGCGTGCCGGTGCGGAACGCCGCGAAACAAGCTTTGACCGCCAGGACGTAGTCGCGCAGACGCGGACCCGGCCGTTCGAACGCCGAGCCGTAGCGCCGCACCACATGGGTGCGGACCTGGGTGCCCAGTCCCAGCCGGAATCTGCCCGCGGTGGCTTCCTGCAGTTCCCACGCAGTGGCCGCCGTGATGAACGGACTTCGCGGGAAGGCCACTGCCACACCGGTCGACAGCTCAAGGCCAGGCGCGGCCTGCGAAGCCACCGCGGCGTTGAGATACGGGGTGCGGCCGGTCTCGGTGAACAGCATCCCGGAGAACCCTGCGGCCTGTGTGCGGGCGGCGAGGGCACCGATCTGGCCGAGGGGAAGGGCCGAGGTCATCACATCGACGTACACGCAGCGGACAGTACGCGACTGCCCTGCGCATAAGGTGCACACGTGGGTACCTACGCAGTCACCGGGTCCGCGTCCGGGATGGGCCAGGCGGTCGTGGCCAAACTTCGCGCCGAAGGCCACACCGTCATCGGCGTCGACATCAAAGAAGCCGAGGTGGTAGCAGACCTGTCCACCGCGACCGGACGGCGCACCGCCGCCGACGCGGTGCTCGCCGCCAGCGGCGGCCGGCTCGACGGCGCGGTGTTGGCCGCCGGTCTGGGCCCCACTCCCGGTACCGATCGGGCGCGTCTGATCGCCCAGGTCAACTACTTCGGTGTGGTGGACCTTCTGCAGGCGTGGCGCACCGCGCTGGCCGCCGCCGACAAGGCCAAGGTCGTCGTCTTCTCCAGCAACTCGACGACGACGGTGCCGGCGGTGCCCAAGCGCGCTGTCGCCGCCCTGCTGGCCGGCGACAGCGACAAGGCGGTGCGGGCCGTGCGCCTGTTCGGCCGCAATGCCCCGTCGATGGCGTATGCGGCCTCCAAGATCGCGGTGAGCCGGTGGGTGCGCAGGCACGCGGTGACCCGGGACTGGGCAGGGGCCGGCATCCGCCTCAACGCCCTTGCTCCCGGCGCCATCCTGACGCCGCTGCTCGAGCGGCAACTGGCCACCCCGAAGGAGGCCAAGCTGATCCGGGCCTTCCCGGTCCCAATCGGTGGTTTCGGCGACCCGGGACAGCTGGCCGACTGGGTGTTGTTCATGCTGTCCGATTCCGCTGAATTCCTTTGTGGCAGCGTCATTTTCGTCGACGGCGGATCGGATGCCTATTTCCGCTCCGACGACTGGCCCCGGTCGGTACCTGCCCGGCGGCTGGTGTCCTATCTGTGGCGCAGCAGGAAGTTCACCCCCTTTGTCGACTGACATCGCCGTCTACCGGATACCGGTGCTGACCCTGGCTGCCGCACTGGCGGCGGCCGGCGTCGTGTCGGCCTGCAGCCGTGCCGATACCCCAGCGCACCAGACCGTGACGGTATCGGTGTCCTACGACGACCTGCTGAGCCAGAAGAACATCACCCGCCAGGCCAGCCTGCGCGTCGGCGACACCCTGAAGGTCTCCCTGGCCGCCAACCCGTCGACCGGCTACCAGTGGGCGGGGCAGGCACAGATCAGCAACGGCGCCGTGCTGACCCAGGCCGGCCACCGCGCCGTGGCCCCGACCGGCGGGCCGCCGGGTGCGTCCGGAACCGAAGAATGGACGTTCGAGGCTGAGGCACCCGGTGCGGCGACCGTCACGACCAGCTATGGCCAGCCCTGGCCCGGGGGACAGAAGAACGCCTGGACCTTCACCGCCGAGGTGTCGGTCAGCTAGGGCCGCATCGTGTAGGCGCCGTCGTAGCTCTTGACCTGTTCCCACATCCGATCGAAACGATCGGTGTCGGTCAACGGTTTGCGCACCGCGGCCAAGGCCCAGTCTTGCTGAGCCTGAGTCGAGCTCGTCTTACCGTGCAGGGCAACGGCATACGCCGAAAAGTCGCGGACCTGAACGTCGAAGATCTGGTCGATGACGTCGAGGTCGATCTCACGCAGGTCGGCCTGCTCCAGGATGAGCTGACCGTAGACCACCAGGGTGAACAGGTGCCCGACCACGAGCATGAAATCAAGGTCGCGCAGTTGATCGGCATCCGGTGCGGCCGTGGCGAACAGATGCTGCAGCGCCTTGGCCTGTTCGAAGAACCGTGCCACGTTCGGCACCCCCGAGAACTTCTCGTAGGCGGGGGTCCAGTCGGCGAACTGCACTTTGGACGCACCGCCGGCCAGCCCCTGGGACCAGAAGAACACGTCGTCGGCGGGGTCGTCTCGGGTGCCGATCGCCGGGTAGTCGGCAGGGTTGAACAGGTAGTTCGGCATGAACTTCAGGATCTGTGCCACGTTGACGTGCACAGTTCCCTCCAGACGGGGCAGCGCACCGATGAGCCGCGCCACTTCGGCGAAGTAGGTGTTGCGCTCGAAACCCTTGGCCGCCAACACATCCCACAGCAGCCGAACCACCACTTCACCCTCGGAGGTCACCTTCGCCTTGGTGACGGGGTTGAACAGCAGATAGCGCCGGTCCTGCAGGCTGGCGCTGCGGAAGTAGTCGATGGCGCGGTCACTGAACAGCTTCATCGCCACCAGCCGGACGTAGGCCTCGACGAAACTCGCTCGCACGTGCGGGAAGTCGGTCACCGGATTGCCGTAGAGGATCCGGTTGTTGGAGTGGGTGATCGCCTCGTAGAACGCGTGCTCGCACATGCCGATTGACGCGGTGCACAGATTGAACTTGCCGACGTTGACGGTGTTCAACGCCACCGAGAAGGCGTCGGGGCCGGTGCAGAGGATGTCTTCCTCGCGGACCGGATAGTCCTCGAGCCGGAAGTTGCTCACGTACATCTGGCCGTGCACGACGTTGCCGATCAGCTTGTACGCGGGGTGGCTGCTCTCGGCGGCGAACCACACGTAGCCATCGGGGCCGTCGACGTCGGCGCGGCGCGAGAACACCGACACCATGCCGGCCACGTTGCCGTTGCCGATGTAGTACTTCTCCCCCGAGGCACGGAACACCACACCCTCCTCGTCGCCGTCGGCGGCGGGCGTGAGGACCATGTCGGTGTTGTAGATGTCGGCACCGTGCTCACGCTCGGAGAGCGCGAAGGCCATCACACCGCCGTTGTCCAACTGCGCGGCGGCACGTTCCTTGGCCTTGATGTTGTCGCTCTGCCAGATCGGGCCGAGACCGAGAATCGTGACCTGCTCGGCGTACCAGTAGGCCAGGCCGTAGAAGCCGAGGATCTCGCTGAGTGCGGCGTTGCGTGAGGTGTCCCAGCGCTTGTTGTCGTCGCCGATGCCGTACTCGGAGGGGGTCAGGAAGGTCGCGAAGATGCGCTCGCGCTTGATGAAGTCGAGGAAGTCCGAGACCCAGGTTGCGTCCAAGTCGTCCTGAAGCAGTTTGGTCTTGCCGCGCGACTCGAACCATTCGACTAGTGCCTGAAGTTGGCGACGGGTTTCCGCATCGAACTGCGAGAAATCCTGTGTGTTCGGGTTGAACAGTAGTCGGGGGGTCGCCATCGGGCTCCTTTCGTCACTACGGCGTTCGAATCTAGCCTGATCGGCGCCCGGAAAATCCTGTTCGCCGACAACTCAATAGTGACGTTCTCGTTGGGCCGGAAGTCCTGACCAGGAACCGGCCCCCGAAGACTGTGAAAACCCTGTGCGCCGGCTGGGCAAGGATTAGCGTCACGGCCGAAGCCGGATGCCAGCCGCTCGACATCGGGAGTGCGATATGACCACCATCAAACAAGTCTGCCTGGGTGCCGCAATCGCCGGCGTCGTCGCTGGCACCGGGTCGGCGATGGGAACAGCCGTCGCCTACGCCGAGGGGCCGGCATCGGATTCGCCCGGCACATCTCAGTCCGACTCCCCGGGTGCGTCCGCAAGCTCCTCGCACGCCGGCCCCGCCGGCCGTTCGGCGAGGTCCGCAGCCACCACGACCCGCGGCGGGTCGACAACTGGCGATGACGCCAAGCAACCGGCGACCGCGGCCGCGGCCCGAGTCCCCGGGGCCGGTGCGGCGCAGCGCCGGACCACCGCGCTGTTGCGTGACATCGGCACGACGCAGGATCAGGCACCCGAGACCGTCGCCGCCGTGGACGTCGTCCCCGCGTTGGTCCGGGCCCCCGCCCCGGCGGCCCCCGCACCGACACCGGCGGCGCCGGTGACTCTCGCGAACGTTGTCGCGTTCAGCGCGTCGGCGACCAGCGGACGGGTCCGCAGCGCCAGCGCGACGACGACGCTGCTTTCTGCGCAGCCAACGCACGTGCTGTTGATCGGCACGGACGGCACGAACCTGGGCAAGATCCTCGCCGATCCGGTCGCCAACTCCGGGTTCATCGACCTGATGAACCAGAGCGTCACCGGCGCAACGAGCATCGTCGGGCATACGACGATTTCCGGGCCGTCCTGGACGACGATTCTGACCGGCGTGTGGGACAACAAGAGTGGCGTGATCAACAACCTGTTCAACCCGGCGCCGTACGACTCCTGGCCCACCGTGTTCAACCTGATCGAGTACAACAACCCCGCGATCGACACCGCGGTGATCGCCGACTGGAAGTACATCAACGACATCGGCAACGCGGGCGGCTACAAGGCTGACGTCAACCAGTTCGTCGCCTTCACCAACAGCTGGGCCGACACCGATGCGCAGGTCGTGTCTAACACCATCCAGATGATCCAGAACACCCAGGCCGGCGATTCGAACTTCATCTTCTCCTACCAGGTGCAGGTCGACGAGGCCGGTCACGCCTACGGCGGCGGGTCGCCGCAGTACGCCCAAGCCGTTACCAATGTCAGCAACAACATCGCTGACATCATGGCCGCGATCGACACCTGGGAAACCGCCAATCCGGGTGAGAAGTGGACGGTGATCGTGACCACCGATCACGGCCACCAGCAGTCGCAGGGCTTCGGTCACGGCTTCCAGTCACCCAATGAGACATCGTCATTCGTCATCTTCGACCTGGCGGGCGACAACGCCAACGACGGCAAGCAGAACCTCGGCTACACCAACGCCGACATCACGCCCACGATCATCAACCTGTTCGGTCTTCCGGCGCGCTCGGACTTCGACGGCGTACCGCTGACGACGAAGACCACCAGCATTGTCGACCCGACCGATCTGGTGCAGGCGCTCAAGGATGCGACCGCCATGTACGGCTACCCGAACATCGGCGTCGACCTCGCACTCGGTGTCCGGACGGTGTTCGCGTCGATCCCCTACTTCCTCGACGGATTCGTCACCAGCGTCGCCACCCAGTTGCAGGGCATCGTCGATCAGAACATCTTCTTGCTCAGCGCGCTGGCGGGGATCGCCGAGGCGCTGGTGAATATCACCGGCGACATCGTCGTGGGAACCACGCAGGCCCTCGCACGGGTGGTGGCCCACCTGACCGGCTCCGGTGTGATCGCACCGACCGATCCCCCGCTGCCCCCGCCGGCGGGCGCGGCCGTGGTGCCCACCCCGGCACCGGTGCTCCTCGCGGTCAACGTCGCCTGACCGAACGCATTAGCTCCCCGCACGATCGAAGCCGTAGACCCTCGAGTCACTGCAGTAACTTTCGTCACTGAGTGCGTAGTCTGGTCAGATGCGCTCACGGAACGGCGTGCAAGCCTGCGTTGCGATGGTGTGGCTGGTCATCGCCGGCGCCGCGGCCGCCGGGTGCAGCAGCACAACCGACGGCGCGGCAACCTGCCCGGGCTGCGGCCCCGGCGGGGAGCCGAACTTCCCCACCAGTCGTCCCACCATCGCCCCGCCGACCACCACGACGGCGCCGAGCGGGCCATCCCCGGGCGGCGAGACCCTGGCTCCCAGTTCCAGCGGCTACGTCTACATCGAGACCAAATCCGGCCAGACCCGCTGCCAGATCAACTCCGCGACAGTGGGCTGCGAGTCCAACTTCACCAACCCGCCCGTCATCAACAACGAACCCGCCAACGGCGTCGAGGTGAGCGCCCAGGGCAGTGTGCGCTGGATCAGCGGCAACCTCGGCGCGATCCCCACCACCACCCTCGACTACAGCACCTATCGCGCGGTGGGCTGGACCATCGACGCCAGCAGCAGTGGCACCCGCTTCACCAACGACGCTACCGGCCACGGGATGTTCATCAGCACGGAAGGCGTCGAGGTCTTCTAAGCTGGCGCAGGTGGACTTCCGTGTATTCGTCGAACCCCAGCAAGGCGCCAGCTACGCCGACCAGCTCGCCGTCGCCCAAGCAGCCGAATCCCTAAGCTATTCAGCGTTTTTCCGCTCCGACCACTATCTGGCGATGAGTGGTGACGGGCTTCCCGGGCCGACGGATTCGTGGGTGACCCTGGCGGGGATCGCCCGCGAGACCACCACGATCCGGCTGGGGACGCTGGTCACCTCGGCCACGTTCCGCCATCCCGGACCGTTGGCGATCTCGGTCGCCCAGGTCGACGCCATGAGTTCGGGCCGAGTCGACTTCGGCATCGGCGCGGGCTGGTTCGAGGCCGAGCACCTCGCCTACGCCATACCGTTCCCGCCGCTGGGTGAGCGCTTCGAGCGGCTCACCGAGCAACTCGAGATCATCACCGGGTTGTGGACGACGCCGCCGGGTGAAACCTTCGACTACACGGGCGCCCACTACACGGTCAAGGATTCACCGGCGCTACCCAAACCGGCCCAACAGCCGCACCCGCCGATCGTCATCGGCGGCGGTGGCGCCAAACGGACCCCGGCGCTGGCCGCCCGGTTCGCCGCCGAGTTCAATCTGGCCTTCCCCACCCTCGACTTTGTCGAACCCCAATACGGGCGGGTGCGCGCCGCCATGGAGAAGGTCGGCCGCGAGCCCGACGACATCGTCTACTCGGCGGCGTTCGTGGTGTGCGCCGGCCGCGACGAGGCCGAGATCTCGCGGCGCGCCGCAGCGATCTCCCGTGAGGTCGATGAGTTGCGGGACAACACCCCGCTGGTCGGGACGCCGTCGGAGATCGTGGACCGGCTGGCGCCCTTTATCGAGGCAGGCGTCCAGCGGGTGTACCTGCAGGTGCTCGACCTGTCTGATCTCGACCATCTGGACTTGTTCGCCAGCGAGGTGGTCCGCCAGCTTTCGTGATTGCGGAATGACACAAATGCCCTGGCAAGGCCGCTAGCATAGGTAGCCGTGGCGAAAACTGACCCCGCTGGGGCCACCGGCTATTCAACCGGGGACGCCATTCCTTTCCCCGATCCTTTCGGC
>NZ_CP050192.1:4896526-5100839 GCF_011694515.1 Mycobacterium sp. DL592
GGTCGATGGGGGCGTACGGCACGGCGATCGTCGCCTTGTCCAGCACCGGGCACGTCTGCAGAATCGCGAGCGCCTCGATCGCTTCCTGCTCGCTATCGGCGAACACCGGCGAGGCGACGGTGATGCCGGGGGTCGTCAGGCCCAGCGCAGGGATCTCACGCGAGGCCAGCATCTGGAACTCGACCCGGCGATCCACCTCGGCGCTGATGGATCGCGCCCAGGTGTAGACCTCGTCGACGTAGTCGGTCGGGTACACGTAGATGGCGTTAGCGCAGACCGCCGGCTTGGGATAGAGCTTGAGGTGGAACGCCGTCACGACCGCGAAGAATCCTGGCCCCGAACCCCTTGCCGCCCAATATAAGTCAGCGTGGTTATCGGCATCGATGTAGATCTGCTCGCCGTCGGCGGTCACCACGTCGAGGCCAAGCACGCTCTCGCATGCCGGTCCCCACACCCGGCTGTTCCAGCCGTAGCCGCCCTGCAGCAGGTAGCCGCCGATGCGGACGCCTTTGCAGTGGCCGGCAGGGAAGAACAGGTTCAGCCTGTCGAGCTCATCGGCCAGGATGCTGCCGCCTTTACCCGGACCGACGACGGCACGCCGGTTGTCTGCGTCCACCACGCAGCTGTCGAGCCTGCTGACGTCCAGCAGGACCCCGCCGTCGCGGACGTGGTTGCCGGCCCAGCTGTGGCCCCCGGAGCGGACCCCGATCTTGACCCCGTTGGCCTTGGCGTAGCGCACGGTCGCGACCACGTCGTCGGCGTCGACGGCCTGGACGACGACGTCGGGATACCGCTGCGGTGTGCGGGCGTTCCAGACCGTGGCGCAGCGGGCGGCCTCGTAGCCGTCGTCGCCACGGAAGAAATGCCGCCCTTCAGGAAGTGAAGCCACCCGACCCTCTCCTCATGATTCGGAATGCGAACCTGTACGATCCGTTATGCGGCACACTACCGCGAAAGTGAAGCCCGAGGGAAGGGGACGCACATGCCCGATGCCGAGGTGTCCACGATTCGTGACGGCAAGGCGGCCAACGCCCGCGACGACGGCATCCAGGTGCTGCGCCGAGCCGCCGCCGCCCTCGACGAGATCGCGACGGCACCCGGGCGGCTGCGGCTGGTCGACCTGCACAGCCGGCTCGGCCTGGCCAAATCCACCACCCGCCGGCTGCTCGTCGGCTTGACGGAGATCGGGTTCGCCGCGGTCGACGACGACGGGCGGATCGTCCTGGGCGAGCGCCTGCTCGGCCTGGCCAGTGCGAACGCCGCCCACATCACCACGACCTTCCGGCCGACCGTGGAGCGGGTGGCCGAGGAAACCGGCGAGACCGTGGATCTCTCGTTGTTCCGCGGCGGCCAGATGCTGTTCATCGACCAGATCGAGTCCCCGCACCGCCTGCGCGCCGTCTCCGCGGTCGGGGCCCGATTCCCGCTGTTCGACACCGCCAACGGCAAGGCGGCGCTGGCCCTGCTCGACGAGACCGAACTCGACCAGCTGCTGGCCCCGCTGGCAGCCGACCGCAGCGCTCGCGTGCGCGCCGAGGTCGACGAGATCCGCATCAGCGGCATCGCGTACGACCGCGACGAACACACCGAGGGCATCTCGGCGGCCGGGGTGGCCGGCCGCGCTGCCGGCGGCAACATCGTCGCCATCTCGGTCCCGGCCCCAACCGATCGTTTCCTGGCCCATCAGAGCAGAATCGTGGCCGCACTGCGCCGGGCCCTGGACGCACCGGCGTGGGTGGGCTGAGCCAAGGCTTGCCAGCGGGTCTCGGGCGGGGGCAGAGTGGCGTGGGTGAGCCGCACCGCATTACGAATCTGCCCGATCTGTGAGGCCACCTGCGGGTTGGTCCTGACCATCGACGATGACGCGGGACGGATCGACTCCGCCCGCGGTGACCGAGACGACGTCTTCAGCCACGGTTTCATCTGCCCCAAGGGCGCCAGCTTCCCGGAACTGGACAACGACCCCGACCGGCTGCGCGCACCACTGGTGCGCCGCAACGGCGAACTAGTCGAGGCGTCCTGGGCGGAGGCGTTCGCCGCCGCCGCCCAAGGTCTGCAACGCGTGATCGCCGAGACCGGCGGAGGCTCCGTCGCGGTGTATCTCGGTAATCCCAACGCGCACACCATCGCCGGCGCGCTCTACGGTCCCGTGGTCGTCAAGTCGCTGGGCACTCGGCAGGTCTACTCGGCGAGCACGCTGGACCAGATGCCCAAACACGTCTCGTGCGGATACCTATTCGGCAACCCATTGGCGTTCACTATCCCCGACCTCGACCGCACCGACTATCTGGTAATCATGGGTGGAAACCCGTTGGTGTCCAACGGATCTCTAGCCACCGCCGCCGACTTCCCCGGCAAGCTCAAGGCTTTACGCAAGCGCGGTGGACGGCTGGTGGTGATCGACCCCACCCGCACCAGGACTGCTGAACTGGCCGACCGGCACCTCGCCGTGCGCCCCGGCACCGACGCCGCCCTGCTGTTCGCGATCGTCAATGTGCTCTTCGACGAGGACCTGGTTGACCTCGGCCGGCTTGCCGACCACGTGACAGGTGTGGACCAGGTCCGTGCCGCAGCGGTGGATTTCCCGCCGGAGACCGTCGCCGAGCATTGTGGCGTTGCCGCGGACGAGATCCGCACGCTGGCCCGCGAGATCGCCGCCGCCCCGAGCGCAGCGGTGTACGGCCGCATCGGCACGTCGACCGTGCAGTTCGGCACCCTGACAAGTTGGTTGGTCGATGTCGTCAACATCCTGACCGGCAATCTGGACCGGGCCGGCGGGGTCATGTTCGCCAGCCCACCGATCGGCTCGGCGCCGCGCCCGCCCCGGCCGGGGCGTGGGTTCGCCACGGGCCGTTGGCAGAGCAGGGTGTCCGGCCATCCCGAGGTGCTGTCGGAGATGCCGACCGTCGCGCTGGCCGAGGAGATCGAGACACCCGGCGACGGCCAGGTCCGCGCCGTCATCACCATCGCGGGCAACCCCGTCCTGTCGGCGCCCGACGGGGCCCGTCTGAGCGAGGCCCTCGACAAGGTCGACTTCATGCTGTCGGTGGACCCGTATCTCAACGAGACGACCCGGCACGCCGACGTCATCCTGCCGCCCCCACCGCCCACCCGGGCTGCCCACTTCGATGTGGCACTGAGCGGGGCGGTGGTGCGCAACAACGCCCGCTACTCCCCGCCGGTGTTCGCACTGGAGGACGGCAGGCCCGACGAGTGCGAGATCCTGGCCCGGCTGGCCCTGATCGTGCTCGGCATGGGGCCCGACTCCGACCCGGCACTGGTCGACGAGCAGGTGATCGGCTCGACGCTGGGCAAGGAAGTCGCCGACCCCACCTCCCCCGTGGCCGGCCGCTCGGCTGAGGAGCTGGCCGCGATGCTGCCCGACGGCCCCGGCTACGAACGCCGCCTGGACATGATGTTGCGGCTCGGCCCGTTCGGCGACGGCTTCGGCGCCACACCGGACGGCCTGACATTGCAGAAGCTCAAGGACACCCCGCACGGCGTGGACCTCGGTGCCCTCACTCCGCGCATCCCCGAGGTGCTTCGAACCCCCTCGGGCACAATCGAATTGGCGCCCGAGCAGATACTGTCCGACGTTGCGCGGCTGCACGCGTCGCTGACCTCGGAGCCGGGTTTCCTGCTGATCGGTCGCCGTCACCTGCGCTCGAACAACAGTTGGATGCACAACCTTCCGGCGCTGGCGGGTGGCACCAATCGCTGCACCCTGCAGATCCATCCGGACGACGCTGCACGGCTCGGGCTGGACGACATCGCGGTGGTGACCGGTCCGGGCGGCAAGCTCGAGGTCCCGGTGGAGGTCACCGACACGATCCGCCCCGGCGTCGTGTCGCTGCCGCACGGCTGGGGTCACACCGAACCCGGCACCCGCCTGTCGGTGGCTGCCCAGTCACCGGGCGTCAACGTCAACAGCCTCAACGACGGCACGCTGCTGGACCGCCTGTCGGGCACCGCGGTGCTCAACGCACTGCCGGTGGAGGTATCCCGGGCCGGCTAGTAGAGCAGGCGCCGAACATTGTCCTCGCTGTAGCGCTCCTCGAGCTGGGCGTCGGTCCAATCCGTTCGCAACGCCTTAGCCAGCTGGGCCACGCTGGGCAACGCGGTGGGATTCCACGTCTCAGGCTTCCAGGTGTCGGACCGCAGAAACGCCTTGGCGCAGTGGAAAAAGACCTCTTCGATGTCGATCTCCAGCACCAACAACGGCCGCTTGCCCTGCACGACCAGCGTCTCGAAGTAGTCGGCGTCGGCGAGGATTGTGGCTCGCCCGTTGATCCGCAGCGTGTCACGGCGGCCGGGGATGAGGAACACGGTCCCGACCTGAGGACGCTGCAGAACGTTGCGGTAGCCATCGACCCGCTTGTTACCTGGCCGGTCCGGGATCGCGATGGTGCGTTCGTCGATGACATGGACGAATCCCGGCGGGTCGCCCTTGGGCGAAACATCTACCCGGCCATCCTCATCGGTCGTGGCGACGAATACCAGCGGCGAATGGGCCAGCCAGTCGCGCTGTACCGGCGAGAGCCGGTCCTTGACCTTGTTCGCGACGTAGGGATCGGGTTCACCAACGATCGCTCTGAGCTCAGCGATGGTGGTCACTTCGCGGCGCATCGCTCGATTCTGCACCTGCCCGGGCCTGTTAAGCCCGCCTATTTCACCACCGCGACGGCGAAGCCGTCCCAGCCCTTGAGGCCGACGGTCTGGATGGCGGCGGTGTCCAGGTGCGGGTGCTTGCCCATCATCTCGAGCATGTCGCGCACCGCGCGGGCCTGCTGGTCGTCGGCTGCCGGGTCGAGAATGCGGCCGTTGCGCACGATGTTGTCGACGACGATGACGGTGCCCGGGCGGCCGAGGTCGACGGCCCACTGCACGTAGGCGCTGTTGTTCTCCTTGTCGGCGTCGATGAACACCAGGTCGAAGTCACCGGTCAGCCCGGGCAGGGAGTCCAGAGCGGCTCCGAGGACGACCTCCACCCGGTCGGCCACGCCGGCGCGCTCGAGGTTGCGGCGGGCGACCTCGGCATGGCGGGGTTCGTACTCCAGGGTCACAACGCTGCCCTCGGCCCCGACGCCGCGGGCCAGGCAGATGGTGCTGTAGCCGCCGAGGGTCCCGATCTCGAGAACCCGGCGCGCTCCGCTGATCCGGACCAGCAGGTAGAGCAGGTGCGCGGTCTGCGGGGAAACCTCGATCGCCGGCAGGCCGGCGGCAGCCGAGTCGGACAGGGCTGCTGCCAGTGCGGCGTCGTCGTCGAGGAGTGCGCGGTCCAGCAGCTCGTCGACAGGCTGCCAGTCGTCAGGGCCGATCGTTGTGCTCACCGCCCCACCGTAACCGTTGGCCCCGGCGTTACCGCACACCCTCTTTGGTGTAGACGACGCGCAGCACGTGACCCACCTCCGGCCCCATCACCAGCGTCGCCAGTTCGCAGAACGTCGCGACGAACCCCGGCCCGTGCGCGGGGCCGCCGGTGTCGTCGAGGTGATGGGCGATCTCGTGCAGCAGCACCAGTTCGCGCATCGCCCAGTCTGCGGTGCTGCGGTCCGGGACGGCGATTGCGGCTGTGCCGTCACGCCTTTCGTAGTGGGCCGCTGCCGCGGCCCGGCGGGCACGCACTCGCAGCGGCCCCGGTTGGGGCCAGCGGGCCGTCACCCCCGGCAGGGCGAGAACGTCGTCGACATAACGTTGCACCGACTCCATCGACCCGAACTTCGCCTCCGGCGGCAGGGTCAGCTGTGTGCCAAAGAAGTCGATGGCGGGCGAATGGTGTTGGGCTGCACGGTCGAAGAGCGTTCGGACGAAGTCCTCGGCGGCGTAGACGAGGGCGCGTTGGCTGTCGCGTGGGGTCACCGCCGCAGCCGGGAACGCAACCCCGGCAGCTCAGGGCTGGAGCCGAGCCGCGCCTGGCGCCCGGCCTTGTCACCGGCCCGCCGCGCTGACGACGAATAGCCGGCGGTGGCCCGGCTGGCCTGCCAGGTGCCGCGCGCCTGGGAGGTCTGCCGGTAGTGGTCGCGGAGCTCGACCTCTTTGTTGCGCAAGGCAAGTGCGGTTCCCGGCGCGGTCCGGCGATCCTTGGTGGCCTCACGCTTGGCGTCCTCGCGGGCTTCGGCCAGCCGTCGGCCCACTCGCGCCCCGAAGGCGAGCTGGAAGTTCAGTCGGGCGGTGATCGTCGGCGTCGGCCGGTGCGCCCCGGTGGACAGGTAGGCGTCACAGGAGCGGACCATCTGCACGACCAGGCTGGCGTACAGGGTGTGGCTGGCGTCGATGTCTTCGGGGAATCCGTAGGCATAGACGAAGGTCGAGTTCGAGGCCACGTCACAGCGCACGTCGTTGGCGGCGGCTATCCCGGCGAACAGTTGGACGTAGGTGCGCAGGCCCTTGCTGCCGGGCTCGCCGATGGTAATGGTCCGCTGGGTCGGCACCTGCGCGGCAGTGCGGGACGCCGAGTGTGCGCGCGCCACAGCGAGATCGATCGAGGTGGCGGTGGCCAGCCGTTGGGCGGCGGACATGAACGCCTCGGCCTCGTGGGCGTTGTCGGTACCTTCGGCCTGGCGCAGCAGCGCGGCGATGCGCGCGAGCATCTTGTCTTCGGTCATGCCTCGAAACCTAAGTAGGTACTACGACACGTGGGCGCCGCTGACGCCGCGCACGGCGGGCAATCCGAGCAGTGCTCCCCAGACCGGAATTCGTCCACAGCTCAACACTAGTCGGCTACTTGGTGACGAACTGGTCGAGCGCCGTCGTCAGCTGCGCCGAGAGCGGCCCGCCCTTGGCGTAGTTGCCGACATTGTCGGTGGGGTCGTCGCGCAGGACGTGGTTGACACCCTTGAGCTGGACGAACTGCAGCGCGGTGTGGCCCAGTGCCCCGGCGAGCGGTTGCATGTCGGCACAGTTGGCCTGGGCGTCGGAATCCGAACAGGTCAGCAGCACCGGTGTGCCGGCGGGAATCCGCGCAGCCAGCGCCAGGGGGTCGATGGCGTCGGCCTCGACGACCGCTTTGACGTTGCCGGGGTTGAGAATTGCGCTCAGCCCCTCGGGCAGCTTGGCGGGCACGGTGCCCGCGGTGCGCGCCTGGTTGACCGCCGCGTTCCACTCGGCGATCACCTGGTCGGCCTGCTGCTGGTTCTTCTGGCCGCTCTTGACCGCGGCGGCCATGTCGCCGTTGACGCGGTCGGTGATGAGGTCGAGGTAGCGGCCGCCGAGCGGCTGAAGAAGGCCGAGCGAGTGGATCTTGGGGGCGCCGTCGGAGGTGTCGTCGGCCACGGCCATCGCGTGCACCGTGCCCTCACCGAGTCCGTAGACCGAGATGCGGTTCTTGTCCGTCGCGGACTGCCCGGCCAGGAACCGCACGGCAGCCTTGGCACCGCCGGTGTAGATCGCGCTGCCCACGTCGGCGGCGTGGCCGGCATAGGGGCCCAGGCCCGTCTGTCCGGTCCCGACCTTGTCGTAGCGCAGCGAGGCCACTCCGTGGTCGGACAGGTACTCGGCGAGCTGACGCATGTTGCCGATCGGCCCCGCGACGTTGTTGTCGCCGTTGCGGTCGGTGCGGCCGCTCTCGGAGATCAGCAGCGCCGCCGGTGCTGGCGCGGCGCCGTGCTGATGGCGGTAGGTGCCGTGCAGGGTTAGTCCGTCGGCCTCGAACGTCACCTCGTCCTCGACCCAAGCGTG
This sequence comes from Mycobacterium sp. DL592, assembly GCF_011694515.1. Lineage (NCBI taxonomy): Bacteria > Bacillati > Actinomycetota > Actinomycetes > Mycobacteriales > Mycobacteriaceae > Mycobacterium > Mycobacterium sp. DL592. The sequence goes on from NZ_CP050192.1 coordinate 4,904,204, forward strand.
CTGCTTGTCGTTCGACGAGCAGCCTGCGACCAGCGTCAACGCCACCGCGAGCAGGGCGACGCGGCGGAGCAGTCTCACAGCCTGGCCTCGATCCATGCGGTGACGTCGTCGAGCACCCGGTCACGCTCGGGTTCGTTGAACACTTCGTGGTAGAGCTCGGGATACACCTTGAGGTGGACGTCAGCCGAGCCGACGCGGTCCACCAGTAGCTCACTGCCGGCAGCCGGCACCAGCTTGTCCTCGGCACCGTGCACCACCAGCAGCGGCGCGGTGATGGCACGAGCCCGCTGCGGCATCGTCTCGCCGACCTTCAGCAGCGCCTTGGCGATGCCCGCGGGGATCTTGCCGTGGTGCACCAGCGGGTCGGCGTTATAGGCCGCCACCACCGCGGGGTCACGCGAGACCGCGTTGGCATCGAGTTGCTCGACGGGAATGTTCGGCAGCAGCGAGCCGACGGCCTTGCCGAGTAGGGCCTTGGCCGCCGGCACATCCTTGTTCGCGGCGATCGCGGGTCCGGACAACACCATCAGGTCGTACTCCCCGGCGTGCTCGACACCGTAGGTGAACACGATGCCGCCGCCCATGCTGTGGCCCAGGGCGATGCGCTTGACGCCGGGAACCTCTGAGGTCGCCGTCTTGACCAGGGTGTCGAAGTCGCCGGTGTACTCGTCGATCGTGCGCACCTGCACGCGCTTGCCGCCGGATCGGCCGTGCCCGCGGTGGTCGAGTGCGTAGGTGACCAACCCGGCCGCACCGAAGCGCTGCGCGACGTGGTCGTAGCGGCGGGCGTGCTCACCGAGGCCGTGCGAGAGCACCACCACGCCGCGCGGCTGGACCTCCGGTGTCCACACGTCGTAGACGATCCGGACGCCGCCGACCCCGTCGAATGTCCGCTCGGTGCGGGTTGTGACCATCAGGCGAGCGTAGCGGCAGAGGACACGCAGGAAGCTGTCAGTGGCCGTGCGTAAGCTCGGTTGAGTGAGCGTGCTCGCACGAAGTCTTGACGAGGGGGACGACGATTTCCTGTCCCGGGCCGAGCCCTACCGGCGGGAGTTGTTGGCGCACTGCTACCGGATGACGGGGTCGTTGCACGACGCCGAAGACCTGGTCCAGGAGACGTTTCTGCGAGCCTGGAAGGCCTACGCCGGCTTCGAGGGCAAATCGTCGGTACGGACCTGGCTGCACCGCATCGCCACCAACACCTGCCTGACCGCGCTGGAGGGCCGGCAGCGCCGGCCGCTGCCGACGGGTCTGGGGGCGCCGAGTTCCAACCCGACCGACGAGCTGGTCGAGCGTGCCGAGGTGCCGTGGCTGGAGCCCCTGCCGGATCCTGCCGATGATCCTTCTGATCCCTCAGTGATCGTCGGTTCCCGGGAGTCCGTCCGGCTGGCGTTCGTGGCGGCGCTGCAGCATCTGTCGCCACGGCAGCGGGCGGTCCTGGTGCTGCGTGACGTCCTGCAGTGGCGGGCCGCCGAGGTGGCCGAGGCCGTCGGTACCTCCACGGCCGCGGTGAACAGCCTGCTGCAGCGGGCACGGGCTCAGCTCGATGCGGTCGCCCCCAGCGAGGACGATCAGCTGTCGGACCCGGACTCTCCGGAGGCCCGTGAGCAGTTGGCCCGCTACATCGCGGCGTTCGAGGACTACGACATCGAGCGCCTGGTCACGATGTTCACCGACGAAGCCGTGTGGGAGATGCCGCCGTTCGTCGGCTGGTACCAGGGCGGGCCTGCCATCGGCGAGCTCATCCACCACAACTGCCCGGCCAGCGAGGCCGGCGACATGCGGCTGCTGCCGTTGACGGCCAACGGCCAGCCGGCCGCCGCGATGTACATGCGGCTGCCCGACACCGGCGGCCGGCATGTGCCGTTCCAACTCCACGTACTCGACATGACCCCGGCCGGGGTGTCACATGTCGTGGCGTTCCTGGACACCAGCTTGTTCGCGAAATTCGGCCTACCAGAAGCGCTTTAGACTCACAGCTGCAGCGACTCCTGGGCGGCGCGCAGCGTGGCGGCGGAGGCCTGCAGACCCAGCAGCTCGTGCACGGCCATCGGAGCCTGCAGGACTTCGCCGGCCCCGGCCGCCGACACCAGCGTCGGCAACGACAGGGCCACACCGGTGATGTCGTAGGCCCCGGTCTGCACCGTCGACACCGGCAGCACCCGATGCTGATTGCCCAGCACCGCTTCGATGATCCGCGCGGTCGACAGGCCGATCGCCAGGTTGGTCGCACCCTTGCCCTCGATGATCTCGTAGGCGGCATTGACCACCTCCGCCGAGACCCGGGCCCGGGTGACTTCGTCGAAGACGAGCGCACCCTGGCTTCGGAACTGATCGGCAGGCACACCGCCGATCGACACACTCGACCACAGCGAGATCTCCGAATCACCGTGTTCGCCGACGATCACACCGTGCACGTTGCCGACGGCCACCCCGGCGCGCTGGCCGATCAGGAACCGGAACCGCCCGGAGTCCAACACCGTTCCCGAGCCGAAGATCCGTCCTGGCGGCGCGTCGACGGACTTGGCGGCGGCGTAGGTGACGATGTCGACCGGGTTGGTGATGAAAATGATGATCGCGCGCGGCGAGTGCTCCAGTAGCTGCGGCGTGAGTTGTTGTGCCATAGCCACATTCGTGGCGGCGAGCTCCAACCGGCTCTGACCGGGATGCTGTTTGGCGCCCGCGGTGACGATGACGATCGCCGATCCGGCGGTGACGTCCACCTGATCCGAGCCGGTCACCGTGCACTGCGGCACGAACTGACTGCCGTGGTTGAGGTCGAGCACCTCGGCGCGCACCTTCTTGAGGTTGGTGTCGTAGAGCGCCAATGCGCTCGCCGAGCCGCGGATCAGGCACGCATAGGCGATGGCGGTCCCTACGCTGCCGACTCCGACGATCGAGACCTTGCCAGCGTGATGTTCGGACATCCCCCCATCATTCCCTGCGGCGAGTGGCCACGTACGCCACCGAATCCCGGAGGATGCGTGTTGCACGTGGCCACTCGCGGCCTTGGGGTCAGTCGATCCCGACGATCTCCTGTGCGATCGCGGCGACCCGGGTCTGCGCGGCGGACACGACGCGCTGGCGGGCCTTGTGCGCCTCCTCGTAGGCGATGACTACACGCAGATCGGACGGGTCGGTGAGATCCTTCACCGCCGCGACGGCTTCGTTGAGGTTCAACTCGTCGTAGCCGGCAATGGGCAGCTCCTCCGCCTCGAGGATGCCGGTGGCGCTGCGCATCGAGTGCAGCGCGTCGGCGGCGCCGTCGGCGCCCTCACGGCGGGTCACCTTCTCGGCGGTCTCCAGCGCCGCGTCACGGGAGGCGGCCGCGGCCTTGACCGCGACCTCGCCGACGTGCGCGCCACGGCTGATCAGGTCGTCGACTGCAGGCCGGGCGCTGCGCAGCGTGTGCAGCGCGCGGTCGGCGCCGCGCATCGAGGAGATCAGCGGCCAGTTGGCCAGCCGCAGCGCGAGCCCGGTCACGACCTGAACCGGGGTCCGGCGCAGGGCCGCGGGGCCGCCGAGGGCGTCCTCGGCCAGGACCGTGGTGAGCCAGTCAACCGTGGCCGAATGCGCGGTGATGAGCCGGTTGGCCAGTGCCTCGACCTCGGGGCGCTTTGCGGCGACGGCCAGCGCCTTGATGTAGCGGGCGCGGTCGAGCAACTGCCCCTCCAGGGCGAGATCACCCAGCAGCGCCTCCTCGAACGGCTGGGCTTGCTCGGTGAGGGCCTTGACCGCCGCCGCAGCACGGCCGAAGAACGGTCCGATGACGTCGGGGAAGCCACCGAGGTCGCGGATGGCCTCCTCGATGGCCTCGGCGCGCTCGCGGCCGTTGGCCGCATTCTGAGTCAGCTCACGGCGGACCGCCTCGGTCCGTGCCTGTGCGACGCGGGTCTCGGCGATCTGGATTTCGGTATTGGTCAGGTCGAGTGCTGCGCGCAGCTGCGCGAGCAGAGTTGTGTCGGACATGCTCATATCGGGTCTCCCTGCGTTGACGGATGGTGTCGGCGCATGGGTCTGCACCTACTAAGGCCTCTACCCGATCGTTGCGGTGGCTATTCGCGTTTGCAGGAGGTCACGGTTGAATTACAGATGACGTCACAGTTTCCTAAGGGTTCACGCTGATTGTTAAGGCGCCAGAAGGGAATTCGACTCTGGCGACAGTGCGCTCAAACCTGATGGGCGAAACTGCGCGCAAGATCACCCCCGCATCGTGTAACGCCACCGCGCGTACCGGTCAGCGCAAGACGAACGAAGTTTTGCTGGAAACCCTCAGGGGTACTTTGGTTTTCAGGGGCGGGGATGAGCAATCGATTGACCGATCAAAGGAAGTAGACATCATGACATTCAACGGCATTTCGCCGGTCAGGAAGACTGCGGCGGTGTGTACCGGTGTGCTGGCCGGGGGGCTGGCACTGGTGACTCTGGGAGCGCCGATCGCCTCGGCCGCACCGGATTGCAGCGGCGCCGCTGTTGCCAACACCGTCAGCTCCGTCACGGGTTCGGCCCAGCAGTATCTGGCCACCCATCCCGGTGCGGGACAGGTGCTGACAGCGGCAGCCAACCAGCCGCGTCCACAGGCGGCGGCCGACGTGCGCGGTTACTTCACCGCCAACCCGCAGGAGTACTACGACCTGCGCGGCATCCTGGCCCCGATCGGCGACGTCCAGCGGTCGTGCAACATCACGGTGTTGCCGCCGAATCTGTCGTCGGCCTACAACGAGTTCATGGCCGGCTGATCCGCCACCGGACAATCCGCCGCCACAGCCCTGCGCCGTGGCGGCGGATTGCGTCAGGGCTCCAGCCGGGCCAGTGCCGTGCGGGTCAGCTCGTCGAGTGCGCGCAGCTGCGCCGGGGTCATCCCGTCGAACAGCGTCGAGCGAATCAGCTCGACATGGCCGGGGGCCGCGGTGGCCAACGAACGCCGTCCGGTCGCAGTGATATCGACGACGGCACCGCGACGGTCACGCTCGCTGCTCTGGCGCTCGACCAGGCCCCGGGCCCGCATCCGGGCCAGCTGATGAGACAGTCGGCTCTGCTCCCACCCCAGTTCTTCGGCGAGTTCGAAGACCCTCAACTCGCCCTGTTCGGACAGCGCCACCAATACTTCGTAATCGGCCAGCGACAGCCCGCAATCGGCCTGGAGCTGTCGGTTCATCGCCGATTCCAGTCGCGTCACCATGGCCAGATAGTTGCGCCAGACCCGCTGTTGGCTCTCGGTCAGCCAGCGCTGCGTCATGGCGCCCAGCCTAGCGGAATAGATGACACGTCATGGGAGTTGTCGAGATCATCGCCTGCCACCTAGGCTGGCAACGACCCAAAGGGGTGATGACATGGCCGCCACAGTCGACATTCGACGTGCCGCCGACCGCGCCGCGACAAAGATCTCGTGGCTAGACTCGAAGCACTCGTTCTCGTTCTCCGACCACTACGACCCGGCCAACACCCATCACGGACTGCTCCTGGTGAACAACGACGACATCGTAAAACCGGGTACTGGATTCGACACCCACCCGCACCGGGACATGGAGATCGTCACCTGGGTGCTGCAGGGCTCGCTCGTCCACCAGGACTCGACCGGGCACTCGGGCGTAATCTACCCCGGACTGGCCCAGCGGATGTCCGCGGGCCGCGGCATCCTGCATTCCGAGAAGAACGACTCGTGGTCGCTCACCGGCGGTGAAAGCCACGACGAGCCAGTGCATTTCGTACAGATGTGGGTGGTGCCGGACGAGGCTGGCGTCACCCCCGGCTACCAGCAGCTCGAGATCGACGACGAACTGCTGCGCGGCGGCCTGGTCACGATCGCATCAGGAATGCCCGAACACCGGAACGCGAGCGCGATCAGCATCCACAACCGCTACGCCGCACTGCACGGCGCGCGACTGCAACCCGGTGACAGCGTGCAACTGCCCGAGGCCCCGTATCTGCACCTGTTCGTCCCCCGCGGCGAGGTGACGCTGGAAGGCGCCGGCGAGTTGACCGACGGCGACGCGGTGCGGTTCACCGCCTCGGGTGGACAGCGGGTCACCGCGACCGCGCCTTCGGAGATCCTGGTCTGGGAGATGCATGCCGGCTTGGCGGGCTAGCGCCGGTTGCGTTGCCGTCATCCCCGCCGGCGCGCCGCTCGCTCTTCCGTTGGCGCGCAGGCACACTGGAGTTTCAGCAGACCTTAGTCGGCGGGTGTCAGGACGACGAGGCGGTCCGGTAGGGCCGCCCAGGGGCCGCGGCGACCGGTCCCGACGGCGCGGTGTATCGCCTCGCGCCGCCGGGACGGTGACCCCTTAGCGGTGGACCTGGTCGCGCCGTCCGGTGACTGCCACGTAGATCCCGATCAGCACCACGGCGACAACGATGCCGACCAGGAACGGGATGATCGCGAATCCGCCGTTGGAGTTGGCGTATCCGAACTGATAGCTGATCCAGGATCCCAGGAAGGAGCCGACCACTCCCAGCAGGATCGTCATGATGACGCCGATGTTCTGCTTGCCGGGCATCACCAGGCGCGCCAGCGCGCCGACGATCAAGCCGACGACGATCGCTCCGATAATCGTTCCGATCATTGCTGCTCCTAGTGTTGGGCGGCCCCGGGCGGGATCCGCGCAGAGCACGTGTTCCCATTTCTGGGAGTCGATAACCTCGCGCCCGCCGGTAGGCGCATCAGCAAACACTTCGGCGCGCCTGTAATAGCGCTGGGCCCGAACCGTCATGCGATTGTTACGAAAGTTGACTGTGTGATTGCTGTGGCTACAGTGATTGTTGCCGTATTTCGACGTTTCTCACCGAAAGGGCAACTGTGCCAAGCCCGGTCGCGATCGTTCGCCGCGTCGCCGCCGCCTCGATGGCGGCGATCGCCTGCCTGACACTGGCCGCCACCACGGGCGCGCCGGTGGCGGTGGCCGACGGCCGCGATCAGTTGGCTCAGGCAATCGCGACGACGCGCGGCAGCTACCTCGTCTACAACTTCGGTGGCGGCTACCCCGCCCCGCTGCTCAATGCCGCTGGCAATTGGTACGAGATGACCGACGGTGGTCACCTGATGATCATCAAGGGCGCCTCACAACGCCTGACTCCCCGGCTGCTCGTCGACACCCACACCGGCTACCAAGCGCGCTGCGAGAGCACCCCCGGCGCGCGCACCCGTGAAGGACTCGTTCAAGCCTCCGAGACCTATTCCCCGCTGCAGGCCTGGCAGGCTCTCGGTCAGCCCACCATCGCCATCAATGCCAATTTCTTCGATGTCCGCTCCCAGCAAGCGGGTTCATGGAAGACGACGGGCTGCAGTTCTCCTCTGGGCGCCTACGTCGACAACACCCGCGGGCAGGGCCGCGCCAATACCGCCGTCACCGGGACCATCGCCTACGCCGGAAAGCAGGCGCTGTCCGGAGGCGACGAAGTGTGGACAGCCCTGACGACGATGATCCTGCCGGTGGCCGGCGCCCCGTTCGTCGTGACACCCAAGTCGCCCGACGACTACGACGCCGCGTCGCCGGTGATCCAAGGCCTGATGGACAAAGGCACCAGGTTCGCCGCAGTCAGCGGCCTGAAGCTGCTGGCGCCGGGTGACACCGGGCAGATGAACGATCCGGGCCCCAGCGCGGCCCGCACGGCGTTGGCCTACGCCCGCGACAAGGACGAGATGTACATCTTCCAGGGCGGCAGTTACACCCCCGACCAGATTCAGGACCTGTTCCGCGGATTGGGAAGCGACACAGCCATTCTGCTCGACGGTGGCGGCTCGTCGGCGATCGTGCTGCGCCGCGATACCGGCGGCATGTGGGCGGGTGCCGGCGTGCCGAAGGGGTCCTGCGACACGATGCAGGTGCTCTGCGACTCGCGTGAGCGGGCACTGCCGAGTTGGCTTGCCTTCAGCTAGCTGTCGGGATGTGGCGGCCGTTTTTTGTCGGACCCTGTTGCGATGATGGGGTCATGTCTTCGTCGGCTGCGGTAGCCACTCCCAAGAAGCGCCTTGAGGTGCTCTTCGAGGAGTTGGCCGAGTTGGCCGGGCAGCGCAACGCCATCGACGGCCGCATCGTCGACGTGGTCGCGCGGCACCGCGCACTACCCCGGCGCCCCCACCGAGCCCGTCGCCGACCGTCACCAATAGTGAAAGCGCCACGGCAGCAACGGAATCCGTTGTACCGCCCGCACCGCCTAGCCCGTCACCGACGGTAACCCAGTTGCCCGCGCCGCCGCAGAAGCCGGGTGTGGACTGCCGGGCGGCAGCATGAGTACCCAACCGCAAGCCCCCGTGACCGTGGCGCCGGTCGCCCCGACCCGGCGCAACACCGAGTTGGCGCTGCTGATCTTCGCGACGCTGATCACCGCGGTCGCGCTGATGATCGTGGAGGCCAATCAGGAGCAGGGGATCAGCTGGGATCTGGCCAGTTCCGTACTGGCTTTCCTGACCCTGTTCATCTGCGCGCACCTGGCGATCCGGCGCTATGCGCCCTACGCCGACCCGGTGCTGCTGCCCATCGTCACGCTGCTCAACGGACTCGGCCTGGTGATGATCCACCGGCTCGATCTGGTGCCCGGCGCGCTGGCGGCATCGGCCAAGGGCCCCAGTGACTCTCAGCAGATGTTGTGGACGCTCGTCGGTGTCGTCGGCTTCTCGTTGGTTCTCGTCTTCCTCAAAGACCACCGGATCCTGGCTCGCTACGGCTACGTCTTCGGTCTGGTCGGCCTGGTGCTGCTGGTCATTCCTGCGCTGCTGCCGGCCAGATTCTCCGAGACCAACGGTGCCAAGATCTGGATTCGGTTCCCGGGCTTCAGCATTCAGCCCGCCGAGTTCTCCAAGATCCTGTTGCTGATCTTCTTCGCCTCGGTCCTGGTGGCCAAGCGCAATCTGTTCACCAGCGCCGGCAAGCACGTCCTGGGGATGGACCTGCCCCGCCCGCGCGACCTGGCCCCGCTGCTGGTGGCATGGATCGCCTCGGTCGGAGTGATGGTGTTCGAGAAGGACCTCGGCACCTCACTGTTGCTGTACGCGTCGTTTCTGGTGATGGTCTACATCGCCACCGAGCGATTCAGCTGGGTTGCGATCGGCTTGACCTTGTTCGCCGCGGGCAGCGTGGTGGCCTACCACCTGTTCGGACATGTCCGGGTGCGCGTGCAGACCTGGCTGGATCCGTTCGCCGACCCCGAGGGCGCCGGCTATCAGATGGTGCAGTCGCAGTTCAGCTTCGCCACCGGCGGCATCTTCGGCACCGGTCTGGGTAACGGCCAGCCCGGGACCGTGCCCGCTGCGTCGACCGACTTCATCACCGCCGCCGTCGGCGAAGAGCTGGGCCTGGTGGGCCTGGCCGGGGTGCTGCTGCTTTACACCATCCTGATCCTGCGCGGCCTGCGCACCGCGATCGCGGTGCGCGACAGCTTCGGCAAGCTGCTGGCCGCGGGCCTGGCCTCCACTCTGTCCATCCAGTTGTTCATCGTCGTCGGCGGTGTCACCGGACTGATCCCGCTGACCGGGCTTACCACTCCGTGGATGTCCTACGGCGGCTCGTCGCTGGTTGCCAATTACCTGCTGCTGGCGATCCTGGTGAAGATCTCCCATGCCGCGCGGCGGCCGATCATGACCAGCCCGCACACCCCGATCGCGGCGGCCAGCACCGAGGTGATCGAGCGCGTATGAACACCTCACTGCGACGTATCTCGATCATGATTATGGCGTTGATCGTGCTCCTTCTGGTCAACGCGACGGTCACCCAGGTGTTCCGCGCCGACGGCCTGCGGGCCGACCCGCGTAACCAGCGGGTGCTGCTCGACGAGTACTCCCGGCAACGTGGGCAGATCACCGCGGGCGGACAGCTGCTGGCCTACTCGGTGTCCACCAGCGGCCACTACCGATTCCTGCGGGTGTACCCGAATCCCTTTGCCTACGCACCGGTTACGGGCTTCTACTCGCTGCGCTACTCCAGCAGCGGCCTGGAGCGCGCCGAGGACAGCATTCTCAACGGCTCCGATCAGCGCCTGTTCGGCCGCCGGCTGGCCGACTTCTTCACCGGCCGCGATCCGCGCGGCGGCAACGTCGACACGACGATCGTCCCGCGGGTGCAGCAGGCCGCGTGGGACGCGATGCAGCAGGGCTGCAATGGGCCGTGCAAGGGCTCGGTGGTGGCGCTGGAGCCGTCTACCGGCAAGATCCTGGCGATGGTGTCGGCGCCCTCGTATGACCCCAATCTGCTGGCCACCCATGACACCGAGGAGCAGGGCAAGGCCTGGCAGCAGTTGCGCGACGATCCCGGCTCGCCGTTGACCAACCGCGCCATCGCCGAAACGTTCCCACCCGGCTCCACGTTCAAGGTGATCACCACCGCCGCGGCACTGCAGGCCGGCGTCAGCGACACCGACCAGCTGACCGCAGCCCCGCAGATTCAGCTGCCCAACAGCACCGCGACCTTGGAGAACTACGGCGCCACCCCGTGCGGTGACGGCCCGACCGCCTCGCTGCGGGACGCGTTCGCCCGGTCCTGCAATACCGCTTTCGTCGAACTGGGTATCCGGGTAGGTGCCGAAGCGCTGCGCAGTACCGCGCAGGCGTTCGGGCTGGACAGTGCACCGGCGCCGATCCCGTTGGAGGTCGCCGAGTCCACCACCGGCCCGATCGCCGACGCCGCGGCGCTGGGAATGTCGAGTATGGGTCAGAAGGACGTGGCAGTGACACCGTTGCAGAACGCGGAGGTGGCAGCGACCATCGCCAACTCCGGGGTGTTGATGCAGCCCTACCTGGTCGACAGTCTCAAGGGGCCGGACCTGTCGAACATCGCCACCACCGCGCCGCAGGAGCAGCGGCGTGCGGTTTCTCCCCAGGTCGCCGCTAAGCTAACTGATTTGATGATCGGTGCCGAACAGCTCACCCAGCAAAAGGGAGCGATTCCGGGCGTCCAGATCGCCTCCAAGACCGGTACCGCCGAGCACGGCACCGACCCGAGGAACACTCCACCGCATGCTTGGTACATCGCGTTCGCCCCAGCCCAGAATCCCAAGGTCGCGATCGCGGTGCTGATCGAGAACGGCGGCGACCGGCTCTCGGCAACCGGCGGTTCGCTGGCCGCGCCGATCGGGCGGGCCACGATTGCGGCAGCTCTGCAGGGGGCATCGTGAGTCCCCGCAGCCGAGCGAAGCGAGGCAAGCCATGAGCCCGCGCAGGCGAGCGAAGCGAGGCAAGCAATGAGCCCGCGCGTAGGAGTGACGCTGTCCGGCCGGTACCGGCTGCAGCGGCTCATTGCCACCGGCGGCATGGGCCAGGTGTGGGAGGCCGTCGACAGCCGGCTGGGCCGGCGGGTGGCCGTGAAGGTGCTCAAGGCGGAGTACTCCTCTGACCCCGAGTTCGTCGAACGGTTCCGCGCTGAGGCGCGCACCGTAGCGATGCTCAACCACCCCGGGATCGCGGCCGTGCACGACTACGGCGAAACCGACATGGACGGCGAGGGCCGCACCGCCTATCTGGTGATGGAGCTGGTCAACGGCGAGCCGCTGAACTCCGTCATCAAGCGCACCGGCCGGCTCTCGCTGCGCCACGCCCTGGACATGCTGGAGCAGACCGGCCGCGCGCTGCAGGTGGCGCACGCCGCCGGGCTGGTGCACCGCGACGTCAAGCCCGGCAACATCCTGATCACCCCGACCGGCCAGGTGAAGCTGACCGACTTCGGTATCGCCAAGGCCGTCGACGCCGCCCCCGTCACCCAGACGGGCATGGTGATGGGCACCGCCCAGTACATCGCGCCCGAACAGGCCCTGGGCCACGACGCCACCGCCGCCAGCGACGTCTACGCGTTGGGAGTTGTTGGCTACGAAGCAGTTTCGGGTAAGCGCCCGTTCGTCGGTGACGGCGCCTTGACGGTGGCGATGAAGCACATCAAGGAGACGCCTGCGCCGTTGCCGGCCGACCTGCCGCCAAATGTGCGAGAACTCATCGAGATCACCCTGGTCAAGAACCCGGGCATGCGTTACCGCAACGGCGGCCAGTTCGCCGACGCGGTCGGCGCGGTGCGCGCCGGTCGCCGTCCGCCGCGGCCGAACTCCGCACCGACCATCCGGGCCACCCCCGCGGCGATCCCGGGCAGTTCGCCGCGCCTGCCTGCGCCCGTCCCCGTCGCTGCGCCCCGGCCACGTCCCGCGACGGGCGGGCACCGCACACAGCCGGCCCGACGCACCTTCTCCTCGGGTCAGCGGGCGCTGCTGTGGGCGGCCGGTGTGCTGGGCGCGCTCGCGATCATCAGCGCGATCCTGATCGTGCTGGCCGACCGCGACCGGCGTAACACCCCGCCGGTGCAACGCACCGAGACCGAGACGGTGACGCCGAGCCCCACCGCGCAGCCGGCCCCGTCGGCCTGGGACGGAAATGATCTGGTGATCCGGTTGGCCACGATCGAACACGCCTACCCCGACGACGAGCAACCGCGATGACCACCCCGCAGCACCTGTCGGACCGCTACGAGCTGGGCGAGATCATCGGCTTCGGCGGCATGTCCGAGGTGCATCTGGCCCGCGACACCCGTCTGCACCGCGACGTGGCGGTCAAGGTGCTGCGCGCTGACCTGGCCCGCGACCCCAGTTTCTATCTGCGGTTCCGCCGTGAAGCGCAGAACGCCGCGGCACTGAACCACCCGGCGATCGTGGCCGTCTACGACACCGGCGAAGCCGAGACGACCGCCGGACCGCTGCCCTACATCGTGATGGAGTACGTCGACGGGGTGACCCTGCGCGACATCGTGCACACCGACGGTCCGATGCCGCCGCGGCGGGCCATCGAGATCATCGCCGACGCCTGCCAGGCGCTGAATTTCAGCCACCAGCACGGCATCATCCATCGCGACGTCAAGCCGGCCAACATCATGATCTCCAAGACCGGCGCGGTGAAGGTGATGGACTTCGGCATCGCCCGCGCCCTGGCCGACGCCGGCAACAGCGTCACCCAAACGGCCGCAGTGATAGGCACCGCCCAGTACCTGTCCCCGGAGCAGGCCCGCGGCGAGTCCGTCGACGCCCGCTCCGATGTCTACTCCCTGGGCTGCGTGCTCTACGAAATCCTCACCGGCGAGCCGCCTTTCATCGGTGATTCGCCGGTGGCGGTGGCCTATCAGCACGTCCGCGAAGATCCGGTGCCGCCGTCACAGAAGCATTCGGGCATCTCTCCGGAGCTCGATGCTGTCGTCCTCAAGGCGCTGGCCAAGAACCCGGACAACCGCTACCAGACGGCCGCCGAGATGCGCACCGACCTGGTGCGGGTGCACAACGGCGAGGCGCCGGAGGCACCCAAGGTGTTCACCCCGGCCGAACGCACCTCGATGATGCACGCGGCCCCGCGGGTGCCGTCGAGCACCGAGACCACCGATGAGATTGCGCAGCCCGGTCAGTTCGTCGAGCGGGACCGGTCCGGCGGTTCGATCGGACGCTGGCTGATCGCCGTCGCGGTGCTGGCGATTCTCACCGTCGTGGTGACGGTCGCGATCAACATGGTCAGCGGCAACCCCCGCAATGTGCAGGTGCCCGACGTGCGGGGGCAAGCCGGCGCCGACGCGATCGCGACGCTGCAGAACAAGGGTTTCAAGATCCACACCAACCAAAAGCCCGATAACACCGTGCCGCCGGACAAGGTGATCGACACCGATCCCCCCGCCAACTCGATGGCGGCCGCCGGTGACGATATCGCGATCAACGTCTCGACGGGACCCAAGCAAGTCGAAGTCCCGGACTGCACCACACTCAGTTACGCAGATTGCGTAAAGAAGCTCAGAGACGCCGGCTTCGGCAAGTTCAAGGAGACGGACTCGCCCTCCAAGCCGGAGGACAAGGACAAAGTTGTGTCCACTGTCCCGCCTGCCAACCAGCTTTCAGCGATCACCAACGAAATCACCATCGTCGTCGGCAACGGGCCGCAGACCGCGGCGGTGCCTGTGATCTCCGGTCAAACCCAAGACGTCGCTGGACAGATCCTCACAGCGTCGGGCTTCCTCAAGTTCTTCCCAGTTCCCGTCGACAGCACCGAACCCAGCGGTCAGGTTGTCGGCTCGGACCCGGCGGCGGGACAGGTCGTTCCCCAGGACACGGTGGTCCAGATCCAGGTGTCCAAGGGCAACCAATTCGTGATGCCCGACCTCAAGGGTCAGTTCTGGACCGACGCCGAACCCCGGCTACGGAGCCTGGGCTGGACCGGCGGGCTGGACAAGGGCCCCAATGTCGACAACAGCGGCGTCCGCAGCAACGGCGTCGTGACGCAGAGCCCACCGGCCGGTACCCCGGTGACCTTCGGGGCGACGATCACGCTCAGCTTCGCGTCGTAGCCGTCAGCGCGTAGCCGTCAGCGGGTCGTTGGCGGTCGCGTGCCGCACGGTATCGGCGACTTCCTGCTCGAGTCGGCTCACCAACGTCTCCGCGGGCGCGGCGCCGCAGTAGCCCAGCCAGTTGGCCAGCATCCGGTGCCCGCCCTCGGTCAGGATCGACTCGGGATGGAACTGCACCCCGTGGATCGGCAGCTCGACGTGCCGAACCGCCATGATCACGCCGCCGCGAGTCTTCGCCGTCACCTCGAGGGTGGCGGGCACCGTCTCGGGCAGGATCGTCAGGGAGTGGTAGCGCGTCGCGGTAAAGGGATTCGGAAGTCCGTGCAGCACACCGACATTCGTGTGGTAGACGGTGCTGGTCTTACCGTGTAGAAGTTCGGGCGCACGGTCGACGGTGCCGCCGAACGCCACGCCGATCGCCTGGTGGCCCAGGCATACGCCCAGCAGCGGGGTGCCGGCCGCCGCGCATGCGCGCACCAGCGGGATCGAGGCACCCGCGCGCTCGGGTGTACCCGGGCCGGGGCTCAGCAGGATCCCGTCGAATTCCGCCGCGACAGCGTCGGCGTTGGCCAGGCGGGTGTCGTCGTTGCGCCAGACCTGGGCGTCCACCCCGAGCTGGCCCAGGTACTGGACCAGGTTGAACACAAAGCTGTCGTAGTTGTCGACGACCAAGACCTGCACCGTGCAAGGTTACCTGGGACTATCGCCTCAATATCCGACAGGACCAGCGGGCTGGGCGTAGCGCATCCGCACCGGTTCGGTGTAGCCGGCCACCTCGACGTCGGCGCGCACCTGCTCGCTGTAGCCGAGTCCGAACCGCACCACATACTGCTTGTAGAGCGTGACGAGCGGCGCTGCGCCCAGCGCGGCCTGCATCGCGCCCGCATCTCCGATCGCGGTGACGACATACGGCGGGCTGTAGGTGCGCCCGTTGAGCAGCAGGGTGTTGCCCACGCAGCGCGGCGCGGAGGTGTTGATGATCCGCTGGTCCTGCATCTGGATGGCCTCGGCGCCTGCGCTCCACAGCGCGTTCAGAACGGCCTCGATGTCCTGCTGATGCACCACGAGGTCATCGGGGGACGCATCGCGGGGAAAGCGGCCGTTAGCGTCGCGCTGGGCGTCGGACAGCGTCACCACCAGGCCGGGGCCGTGTACCGGGACTAGGCCGGCGTCACCGGCGAGCAGGTCGGCGCGGGCCTGCATCGCCGCCAGCGCCGTGCCTGCCGAGGCGCCATGGGTGGAGTCCACCTGGGCGGCCAGGGCATCGCGCTGAGCGCTGAGCCGATCCACCGAGTTCTGGGCGTCGTGCACCAGGTCGACCAGCCGTGGAGCGTCGCTGCGGCGGATCTCGCCGCCACCGGAGACCCCGTGGGTGGCGGCCAGCAGCAGACCGGCCAGCAGGCACACCACCGGGACGCCGTAGCGCCACGCCGAGTGCGGAGCCGCGGTCGTCGCCGGTGCCGCGTGTGTCTGGTCGCGGCGTCGCTGCGTTAATCTCATAGTCGATCTGCGCACCATCGTCGCACCGATTCGTCCCGAAGGTACCCATGCCCAAGTCCAAGGTTCGCAAGAAGAACGACTTCACCGTCAAGCAGGTCAGCCGTACCCCGGTGAAGGTCAAGGCCGGGCCGTCGAGTGTGTGGTTCGTCGTACTGTTCATCAGCCTGATGCTGATCGGGCTGATCTGGCTGCTGGTGTTCCAGCTGGCAGCCTCCGGGTTGGACACCCCCAGCGCCCTGCAGTGGATGTCGAACCTGGGTCCGTGGAACTACGCGATCGCGTTTGCCTTCATGATCACAGGTTTGTTGCTCACCATGCGGTGGCGGTGAGTGGCGCCGACAAGCTTTCGGGTCCGACGCTGTGCGCCGACCGTTACTGCGCTGGCAACCTACTGGTAAACCAATCACATCGATGTGATTCATCCCCATTGTTGATAGCACCTGTGGATAACTGCATTCCCCACGGTGGAGGCAGCCGAGGACCCCGTGCAGCAAACTGAGTGGGCACCCAACCCCGCGGGTATCGCAGCTCTCGGATTGGCCGGTTTTGTGATGGCAATCGCCTGTGTGACCGTGGTCACAGACCCTCCGGGGCGGATTCTATCGGGCGTTGCCGCAGTGGGGCTGATTCTGTTTGCAACCGGCTCCTGGCGTGCCCGGCCCCGGCTGGCAATCACCCAGGACGGCCTCGTCTACCGGGGCTGGTTCCGGTCACACACTTTGCGGAACCCGGACATCGCGCTGATCCGCATCACCGAGTTCCGGCGTATCGGCCGCAAAGTCCGACTTTTGGAGATCGACACCACAGACAACCGGCTGATCGTGCTCAGCCGGTGGGACCTGGGTACCGAACCGTTGACCGTGCTCGACGCGCTCACCGACGCCGGCTACGCGGGTCGGTGAATTCGCGCACCCAGACCGCCGTTGTTGTACGCGTTTCCCGGGTGGGGACGCCAACAACTGCAGTCTCGGCGGCGAGAAATCAGGAGATGGTGACCGACTCGATCACGACCGGCTCGGTGGGGCGGTCGTTGCGATCGACGGCGGTGGTGGCGATGGCGTCGACGACCTTCTGCGACTCCGGGTCGACGACCTCACCGAAGATGGTGTGCCGACGGTTCAGATGCGGGGTCGGACCGACGGTGATGAAGAACTGCGAGCCGTTGGTGCCCGGCCCGGCGTTGGCCATCGCCAGCAGGTAGGGCTTGTCGAACTGCAGCTCGCCGTGGAACTCGTCGGCGAACTTGTAGCCCGGTCCGCCACGGCCGGTGCCGGTCGGGTCGCCGCCCTGGATCATGAAGCCGTCGATGACGCGATGGAACACCGCACCGTCGTAGAAGGGTCCGGCGGTGCTGCCCGACGCGTTCTGCGTCGAGTACTCCTTGGTGCCCTGGGCCAGGCCGACGAAGTTGGCGACGGTCTTGGGGGCGTGATTGCCGAACAGGGCGATCTTGATGTCGCCGCGGTTGGTGTGCAGGGTCGCTGTCGCGGTCGCAATGGGGCTCGTCACGAATTCACAGTGTGCCACTAGGCCTCTGTGCGTCATCTCGCGGCCACCCGGTCCGGGGGTGTGGCAGTGTTGAGCCCATGGGCCGCAAGACCGAACCGAAGCTCACCTCCCGGCAGCGTCTGAACCGCGGACTGCACTACACCGCGGTCGGCCCGGTGGACGTCACCCGCGGCGCCGTCGGGTTGACCGTGCACTCGGCGGAGTCGGCGGCCGCGGGCATCCGCCGCCGCTACCGCGACACCCGCGCCGCACGGCAGCAGCTCGCGCAGGAGGCCGCGGCGGTCAAACAGGTGGTCGCCGAGTTGCCTGCCGCCCTGCAGGAGGCGCGCACCGCACCCCGTCGCCGCCGGCGCCTGCTGGTGTTCGGCGGCCTCGGTCTGGCGACGCTGGTCGGCGGTGCGGTGGCGTTGCGCATTGTGCGCCGCTCCATGCAGCCCGAGCCGTCCGCGTTGCCGCCCAGCGTCGAGGTCGCCCCGAAGCCGTAGTGGGCATGGCCGTCAGCGTCTTCGACCTGTTCTCGATCGGCATCGGCCCGTCGAGTTCACACACGGTCGGGCCGATGCGGGCCGCCGCCCGCTTCGTCGCCCGGCTCGCCGAACGGGGTCTGCTGAGTTCGACTGCCCGGATCCGGGTGCAGCTGTACGGATCACTCGGGGCGACGGGGGCCGGGCACGGCACCGTCGGCGCGGTGGTGCTCGGCCTGGCCGGTGCCGACCCGGAGTCCGTAGACCCCGCGGAAGCGCCCCGTCGTGTGCAGGCGGTGCGCGATACCGGACGCCTGGGATTGGGTGGTGGGCGGAGCATCGACTTCGACGTCGACTCCGATATCGCACTTCGGCTGGACCGCTTGGATTTTCATTCCAACGGCATGGCGTTCGAGGCGCTCGACGAGGTCGGCGCCGTGCTTGATCGGCGGATCTATTTCTCGGTCGGCGGCGGCGCGGTGCTCGACGAGGACGAGGCGGCCGCACCGGCCGGTGGCTTGGCCGAGTTGCCCTATCCATTCAGTACCGCAAAGGAACTGGTCGCACTGGCGGTCGGCCGGCGGTGCAGCATCGCCGAGTTGATGGCTGACAACGAGCGGGCACTGGCCCGCCACGAGGACCTTCGCGCCGGCGTGCTGGAGATCTGGGCGGTGATGCAGGACTGCGTCAACGCCGGTCTGACCCATCGCGGTGTGTTGCCGGGCGGGCTGGCGGTCAAGCGCCGGGCGGGGGCGTTGGCCGCCCAGCTGGAGGCCAAGCCCGACGACCCGTTGTATGCGCTGGACTGGACCACGGTGTACGCGCTGGCCGTCAACGAGGAGAACGCCGCGGGCGGCCGAGTCGTCACCGCCCCGACCAACGGTGCGGCCGGGGTGATTCCCGCTGTGCTGCATTACTATTCGCGTTTCGTGCCCGGCGCCTCGGACGACGGCGTGGTGCAGTTTCTGCTGACCGCGGCCGCGATCGGTGTGCTGTTCAAGGCGAATGCGTCGATTTCCGGTGCGGAGGTGGGCTGTCAGGGTGAGGTCGGCTCGGCGTGCTCGATGGCCGCTGCCGGGCTGACCGCGGTGCTCGGCGGGACGCCGGCGCAAGTGGAGAACGCCGCCGAGATTGGCATCGAGCACAACCTCGGCCTCACTTGCGATCCGGTGGGCGGTCTGGTGCAGATCCCGTGCATCGAACGCAACGCGGTGGCCGCGGTCAAGGCGATCACCGCCGCGCGGATGGCGATGCACGGCGACGGCACCCATTACGTCAGCCTCGACACCGCCATCAAAACCATGCGCGAGACCGGGGCCGACATGGCCGAGAAGTACAAGGAGACCGCGAAAGGCGGACTTGCCCTCAACGTGGTGGAGTGCTGAATTCGCTTGCTGGGTGGCGCGAGGGAACTTTGTGGAGCCTAGGAGATTCGAACTCCTGACATCTGCCTTGCAAAGGCAGCGCTCTACCAACTGAGCTAAGGCCCCGAGTCAGTCACGGTCATCAAGGGTGTGCCAGGTTTCGCCGCGGCGGCCGATCCCGACCAGCACCGCGCCCGCGACCAGCACCGAAAGCAGTACCGCAATCCTCACGGACGCCCTTCCCGTTGACCAGGACATCGTGGGCCTAGGAGGACTCGAACCTCCGACCTCTTCGTTATCAGCGAAGCGCTCTAACCGCCTGAGCTATAGGCCCGTATTACTCATACGACCGAGCGACGAGATTACCGCAACCCGGGCACTGCACCCAAACCGGTCGATCAGTCCCGGTCAGCCAGGGTGACCTCGATGCCGCCGACGATGTCGGTGCTCAGGTTGTAGATGAACGCACCCACCGTGGCCATCGCCGTCAACAGCACGATGTTCACCAGACCGATCAGCGCGGCACCGCCGAAGATCGTCCCACTGGACACCAGCTCGCCACCGCCACCGCTGGTGGCGGTCAGCAGATCGCCGACGTTGCTGTTGAGCTTGCTCCACACACCCATGCCGCCCAGCACCAGATACAGGAACGCCACGGCGATCATCCAGACGAAGAACAACGCCACCGACAACAGCAGCGACACCTTCAGCGCGCTCCACGGGTCGATGTGCCGAATCTGCATGCTGGCACGCACCGGACCGCGAGAACGGTTGGCGGCGACCTGAATTCGCTGCATCGGGCTGGGGGACTTGGCCGGTGCCGCCTCGGCTGCCGGACGCTCGGGCGCGGGTTTGCGGGCTTGCACCGGCTTGGGCGGCGGACCTGAGAGGTCGGGCAGCTCACTGGCGTAGGCCTCCGGCCGGGCGACCTCGGTGCGCTCGGCACGGGTCTCCGGGCGCGGCGCGGGCGGCTCGGCTTCCAGCCGGGCCTCCTGACGGACCGGTGGCCGGGCCTCCTGACGGACCGGTGGCGGGCCGCCGAGCGTCGACAAGTCGGGTGCCGCCGTTCCGGTGATGAAACGGGTCACCCGATCCTCGATGCTCGGTGAGCCTGCCTGCGGCGCCGACGGACGCGGCTCGGGCCGCGGAGCGCCCTCAGCCGCCGGACGCTGCGGCGCGGCGCCCTGACGGGCCCGCGTAGCTCCCCGCTGCCACGGCGGGACATCAGCGGTTCCACCATTGGGCCCCGAGGCAGGCCAGGGCGCGGCCCGGTCCGCCGAGCCGTTCCCGTTGCCCGGACCCTCGCCCGGTCCGGGCTGACCCGGCTCGTTGGGTGCGCTCACCACCAGCTCCTCACCTGTTGCCCTGCGCCACACTACGTCGCATCGGTTTCAGGGTCCGCGGCCACATCGTCCGCGTCCTCCTGCTCCTCGGCATTGCGGGCAATCGCTAACAGTGTGTCGCCCTCGCCCAGGTTCATCAAGCGAACGCCCTTTGTCTGGCGTCCGGCCTTGCGGACCTGGCGAGCCGCGGTACGGATGACGCCGCCACCGGAGGTGATGGCGAACACTTCACTGTCCTCGTCGACCACCAGCGCACCGACCAGGCTGCCGCGGCGCCGGTCGTACTGGATGGTCAGGATTCCCTTGCCGCCGCGACCCTGGGTGGTGTACTCCTCGATCGCGGTGCGCTTGGAATATCCGCCGGCCGTCGCGACCAGCAGATACGTACCCTCGCGGACCACGTTGAGGCTCAGCAGCCGGTCGTCCTCGTTGAACCGCATGCCCTGCACACCGGAGGTCGCCCGGCCCATCGGGCGCAGCGCCTCGTCGGTCGCCGAGAAGCGGATCGACTGACCATTGGCGCTGACCAGCAGCAGGTCCTCCTCGGCCGAGCACAGCACCGCGCCGACCAGTTCGTCGCCGTCGCGCAGGTTGATCGCCACGATGCCGCCGGAACGGTTGGAG
Source organism: Mycobacterium sp. DL592 (assembly GCF_011694515.1). Classification (NCBI taxonomy): domain Bacteria; kingdom Bacillati; phylum Actinomycetota; class Actinomycetes; order Mycobacteriales; family Mycobacteriaceae; genus Mycobacterium; species Mycobacterium sp. DL592. Next base: position 4,925,296 of record NZ_CP050192.1, read on the forward strand.
TCGAAGTCGGTCAGCTTCGACTTCTTCACCAGCCCGTTGCGGGTGGCCAGCACCAGGTAGGGCGCGTCCTCGTAGCTCTTGATCTGGATGACCTGGGCGATGCGCTCCTCAGGCTGGAATGCCAGCAAGTTGGCCACATGCTGACCGCGTGCGTTCCGCTGTGCCTCGGGCAGGTCGTAGGCCTTGGCGCGGTACACCCGGCCCTGCGTGGTGAAGAACAGGATCCAGTCGTGGGTCGAGCACACGAAGAAGTGCCGCACGATGTCGTCCTGCTTGAGCGAGGCCCCCTGCACACCCTTGCCGCCGCGTTTCTGGCTGCGGTACAGGTCAGTCTTGGTGCGCTTGGCGTAGCCGGTCTCGGTGATCGTCACGACCACGTCCTCGCGGGCGATCAGATCCTCGTCGGACACTTCGCCGTCGGCGGCGATGATGCGGGTGCGCCGGTCGTCGCCGTACTTGTCGACGATCTCCTTGAGTTCGTCACGCACGATCGCCCGCTGCCGTTCCGGCTTGGCCAGAATGTCCTCGAGGTCGGCGATCTCGGCTTCGATCTTGGCCAGATCGTCGACGATGCGCTGACGTTCCAGGGCAGCCAGGCGGCGTAGCTGCATGTCCAGGATGGCCTGGGCCTGGATCTCGTCGATGTCGAGCAACTCGATCAGACCCGCTCGGGCGATGTCGACGGTCTCCGAGGCGCGGATCAGGGCGATGACCTCGTCGAGCGCGTCGAGCGCCTTGACCAGACCGCGCAGGATGTGGGCCCGCTCGTTGGCCTTCCGCAGCCGGTAGATGGTGCGTCGGACGATGACATCGAGCTGATGGATGACGTAGTAGCGGATCATCTGGTCGAGGCGCAGCGTGCGCGGCACCCCGTCGACGATCGACAGCATGTTGCAGCCGAAGCTGGTCTGCAGCTGGGTGTGCTTGTAGAGGTTGTTCAGCACCACCTTGGCCACGGCGTCACGCTTGACCTCCACGACGATGCGCAGACCCACGCGGTCGCTGGACTGGTCCTCGATGTTGGAGATGCCGGCCAGCTTGCCGTCGCGGACCTGCTCTGCGATCGAGGTGATGAAGTTGTCGTGGTTGACCTGATACGGCAGCTCGGTGATGACGATGCCGGTGCGGCCGCGGGCGTCTTCCTCGATCTCGACGACGCCGCGCATCCGTACCGAGCCGCGTCCGGTGCGGTAGGCGTCCTGGATGCCCTGGCTGCCGACGATCAGGCCGTGGGTCGGGAAGTCCGGGCCCTTGACCCGTTCGATGACCGCTTCGAGGGTGGCTTCCTCGTCGGCCTCGAAGTTCTCCAGGCACCAGTAGACGGCCTCAGCCAGCTCCCGCAGGTTGTGCGGCGGGATGTTGGTGGCCATACCGACGGCGATACCGCCGGAACCGTTGGCGAGCAGGTTGGGGAACCGGCTCGGCAGAACCGTCGGCTCCTGCACCCGGCCGTCGTAGTTCGGGATGAAATCGACTGTCTCCTCGTCGATTTCACGCAGCATCTCCATCGCCAGCGGAGTGAGACGCGCCTCTGTGTACCGCATGGCGGCTGGCGGATCGTTACCCGGCGAGCCGAAGTTGCCCTGCCCGTCGACCAGCGGGTAGCGCAGCGACCACGGCTGGGCCATCCGGACCAGGGTGTCGTAGATCGAGGCGTCACCGTGCGGGTGGTAGTTACCCATCGTCTCGGCAACCGAGCGAGCCGATTTCGCATGGCTGCGATCGGGCCGAAACCCGGAGTCGTACATCGCGTAGAGCACCCGGCGGTGCACCGGCTTGAGGCCGTCGCGCACCTCCGGCAACGCGCGGCCGACGATGACGCTCATCGCGTAATCGATGTAGCTGCGCTGCATCTCCTGCTGGATGTCGACCGGTTCGATACGGTCTCCGGTTGCGTCGCCCGGCGGCAACGTGGTGTCAGTCATGTGATCCTCGTGTCCCTGAATACGGGTTAAACATCCAAGAAGCGAACGTCTTTGGCGTTACGGGTGATGAAGCTGCGACGCGCCTCGACGTCCTCGCCCATCAGGATGGAGAACAGTTCGTCAGCCGCCGCGGCGTCGTCGAGTGTGACCTGACGCAGCACCCGCACCGACGGGTCCATCGTCGTCTCCCACAGTTCCTTGGCATTCATCTCGCCAAGGCCCTTGTAGCGCTGGATTCCGTCGTCCTTGTTGATCTTCTTGCCTGCCGCCAAACCTGCCTCGAGCATCGCGTCGCGCTCGCGATCGGAGTAGACGAACTCGTGCTCGCTGCGCTGCCACTTGAGCTTGTACAGCGGCGGCTGCGCCAGGAACACGTGGCCGTGCTCGATCAGCGGACGCATGAACCGGAACAGCAGCGTCAGCAGCAGCGTCGAAATGTGTTGGCCGTCAACGTCGGCGTCGGCCATCAGCACGATCTTGTGATAGCGCAGCTTGGCGATGTCGAATTCGTCGTGGATACCGGTGCCCAGCGCGGTGATGATGGCCTGGACTTCGGTGTTCTTCAGCACGCGGTCGATGCGGGCCTTCTCGACGTTGATGATCTTGCCGCGCAACGGCAGGATCGCCTGGAACATCGAGTCGCGGCCGCTCTTGGCCGAGCCACCGGCGGAGTCGCCCTCCACCACATACAGTTCGGACTTGCTCGGGTCGGTGGAGCGGCAGTCGGCGAGCTTGCCCGGCAGACCGCCGATATCGGTTGCGCTCTTGCGCCGCACCAACTCCCGCGCCTTACGAGCGGCGATGCGAGCCTGCGCCGAGGACACTGCCTTGTTGACGATCGTCTTGGCGTCCGACGGGTTGGCCTCGAACCAGTGGCCGAGCTGCTCGTTGCAGATGCGCTGCACGAACGACTTCACCTCGGTGTTGCCCAGCTTGGTCTTGGTCTGGCCCTCGAACTGCGGCTGAGCCACCTTCACCGAGATCACGGCGGCCAGACCCTCGCGGATGTCGTCGCCGGTGAGGTTCGCGTCCTTTTCCTTGAGCAGCTTCTTGTCCTTGGCGTACTTGTTGACCACCGTGGTCAAGGCCGCGCGGAAACCCTCTTCGTGAGTACCGCCCTCGTGGGTGTTGATGGTGTTGGCGAAGGTGTGCACCGACTCGGAATAGCCTGCGTTCCACTGCATTGCGACCTCGACCTCGTGGCCCTCGCCCTTGCCGGAGAAGTCGACGACGGTGCTGTGGATCGGCTGCTTGGTGCGGTTGATGTGCTTGACGAAATCGACCAGACCGCCGGGGTAGTGGAACGTGCGGTGCTTGACCTTATGCGGGGCGGCGGCCTGCTCGGCGGCCTTCTCCTCCGCGGACTTCGGCGCCTCGGCGGTGTCGCTGACGACGTCGTCGACGACCTCTTCGGGGGTGACCCGCTCGTCGGTCAGGTTGATGGTCAGGCCCTTGTTGAGGAAGGCCATCTCCTGCAGGCGCCGTGCCACCGTCTCGAAGTCATAGGTGGTGGTCTCGAAGATGTTCGGATCGGCCCAGAACCTAATGGTGGTGCCGGTTTTGCGGCTGGCCTCACCCTGCTTGAGAGTGCCGGGCACGGAGTTGTCGTAGGTCTGGAACCATTCGAAGCCGTCGCGGCGGATGTCCGCCTCGAGCCGGCTGGACAGCGCGTTGACGACGGAGACGCCCACGCCGTGCAGACCGCCGGAGACCGTGTAGGCGCCTTCTTCGAACTTGCCGCCGGCGTGCAGCACGGTCATGACGACGTCGACGGTGGGGACGCCGGATTCGTGCATCGCGACGGGGATGCCGCGGCCGTCGTCGGTGACCTCGACGCCGCCGTCCTCCAGGAGGCGCACGTCGACCTTCGTGGCGTAGCCGGCCATCGCCTCGTCAACCGCGTTGTCGACGACCTCCCACACCAGGTGGTGCAGACCGCGCTCACCGGTGGAGCCGATATACATGCCGGGACGTTTGCGGACGGCCTCGAGGCCCTCCAGGATTTTGATCGAACCGGCACCGTAGGAGTCTTGATCGTTCTTCTTCGAGGCAGGCACGGTCGGACAGGTCTCCTTGGAGTTCGCAGGCACGCGGTTGAGACACCGCGCGCAGGTCTTGTCTCAGTCTACCGTCAACCACTCACCGGACCGATTCTGCGGCCGCGTTTCTGCACACCTAGTTGCGCCGTGCGCGGAATTTCTCGGATCGGCATACGTCATGACGCCTAACACGCCAGTCAATGATCTCCAAGCGGCTGTGAGCCGACTGTGGTAGTGGATGTCATCCGTAGGTGTCTCGCGGGCCCCGCCCGGAGATGTGCAACCGGCCTTTCCGCCACGACGGAGCGGTCGGCCCGGTGATCTTCAGCGAGGTCACCACACCGTCTCCGACGGCGGCAGCGATCTTGGCCAGCAGTTGCGCCTGGACCATCCGCAGCTGGGTCGCCCACGCGGTCGATTCCGCGGACACGCTCAGCACACCTTCACGCAAGGCGGTGGGCTGGGCGTGCTCGGCGATCTGCTCACCGACGACGGTGGCCCACTGCGCGAACACCGTGCCCTCGGCCACCCGCGGTGACCAGCCACGACTCTTGGCGAGATCGCGCGTCGCCGCCCCCAGCGGCTGTGGATCACGCCGGTCGGGACCGGGCCCCGACCACCGCCGACGGTCTGAGTTGCTGCCCGATGTCCCCCGCCGCCGCGACGGCGACCGACCGCCGCGGCCGACCTCTTTACCCTGACTTCGGGCGGCCCCGCGAGCCTCCTCCAATGCGCGGCGCACCAGATCCATGCCCGCCAGTCCGCTGAGATGTTCCGGCGGTGTCACACCGTCCTCGCTCTGATCGTCGCTCGGATCGGTCACGACACCACCGCCGACATCCGGCCGTTGTCGTCGTCGACCAGTGAGATTCCGATCCGGGTGGCGTCCCAGTCCGGCGGAATGTCCTCGCCGACCGCGGCGGTGACCAGCACCTGCTCGGCGTCGGCGGCCACACCGGCAAGGGCCAGCCGGCGGGCGTTGTCCAGTTCGGCGAACACGTCGTCGAGGATCAGGATGGGTTCGCTGCCCTCGGTGCGCAACAACTCATAGGCGGCCAACCGCAACGCCAGCGCCATCGACCAGGATTCACCGTGACTGGCGAAACCCTTGGCCGGCTGATCACCCAGCCGCAACTCCAGATCGTCGCGGTGCGGACCGACCAGGCACATTCCGCGTTCCAGTTCGGCATCCCGTCGCTGCGCCAGCCCGGCCAACAGCGCGGCTTCCAGGAACTCGGCGTCTTCACCGTCAGCGCCCGACAGTTCCACGCTGCTGCGGTAGCTGATGGCGGCCGGACGCGACGCCGGCGCCAGCAGTTGGTAAGCCTTCTCCACCTCCGGTGCCAGTAGGTTCACCAGGTCAATCCGGGCAGCCATCAACTCCGCACCATGCGCCGCAAGGTGACCGTCCCACACATCGAGGGTCTCGAGCACGCTTCGATCGCCCCGAAAGCGTGCTCCCGCAGCAGATTTCAATAGTGCAGTCCGCTGCTTGAGAACCTTGTCGTAGTCGGCACGGATAGCCGCGACGCGGGGACGCCGCACGGTCGCCAGCTCGTCGAGATAGCGCCGCCGCTCGCCGGGGTCGCCGCGGACCAGTGAGAGGTCCTCGGGAGCGAACAGCACCGCACGCACCGCCCCGAGAACCTCGCGGGTACTGCGCACCGGAGACTTGTTGAGGCGCCCCTTATTTGCCCGGCCGGCGGCGATCTCGATGTCGACCGCCAGCTCGCGGCCCTCGTTGACGACGATCGTCGACACGACGGCGCGTTGTGCACCCGCCCGGATCAATGGCGCGTCGGTGGCCACCCGGTGCGAGCCGAGTGTGGCGCAATACCACAGTGCCTCAACGAGATTGGTCTTCCCGTAGCCGTTGGACCCGACGAACACCGTACGGCCTGGCGCCAAATCCAGGTCGACATGTGCCCACGACCGGAAGTCGTGCAACGCCAGGTGCCGAACGTACATCGTGTTAGCTAGCCCGACAACGGAACTCGTTTGACAGCGTGGCCGCCGAACTGGTTACGCAGAGCCGATACCGCTTTCATCGTGGGGGAGTCGTCCTGACGCGAGGCGAACCGGGCGAACAAGGAAGCGGCGATCACCGGCATCGGAACCCGGTGGTGGATGGCTTCCTCGACGGTCCAGCGACCCTCGCCGGAATCCTCGGTGTACCCGGAGATGTCGACGAAGTTCGGGTCCTCCTTGAGTGCTTTGGCGAGCAGTTGCTGCAGCCAGGAGCGCACGACCGTGCCGTTGGTCCAGGCCTGGATGACCGCCTGGGTGTCTTTGATCAGCGGTTCGGCGGCCAGCAGTTCATAACCTTCGGCGTAGGCCATCATCAAGCCGTACTCGATACCGTTGTGCACCATCTTGGCGTAATGGCCGGCACCGACCCCTCCGGCGTGGACGAAGCCGTCTTCGAGCGGTCCCGACGGGCGCAGGGTGTCGAAGATCGGCATGACCCGGGCGATGTCCTCGTCACTGCCACCGACCATCAGACCGTATCCCTCGGTCAGGCCCCACACGCCGCCGGAGACACCGGCGTCGACGAATGAAATCCCTTTTTTACCAAGCAGTTCCGCGTGCGGGGCGTCCTCGGTGTAGCGGGAGTTACCGCCGTCAATCACCAGATCGCCGGGACTGAGCACCTCAGCCAGCGACACGATCGTCTCGTCGGTGATCGGACCCGAGGGAACCATCACCCACACCACGCGGGGTGCGGTCAATGCTTCAGCCAGAGCCGCCAGGCTCGCGGTGTCACTGACCTCCGGACGCGGGTCGAAACCGATGACTTCATGTCCACCTTCGCGCAAGCGCTGGCGCATGTTGAAGCCCATCTTGCCGAGCCCGACCAATCCCAACTGCATGTGTGCCCCTTTTGTCGCCGCGGTCAGCCGGGCAAGCGCACCGGCATCAACAGGTATACGTAGTCCGTCTGAATAGCAGGGAAAGGTCCGGTGCCATCGACCTGCTCATCATCACCTGCAGGCCGCAGCACAGCAGGCCGGCTGGGGGTGGTGAAACCGAATGTCACACGATCGGAATGCAGTGAACCCAGGCCGTCGGTCAAGTACGTGGGGTTGAACGCGATCGTCAGCGGTTCGCCGTAGAAATCGACAGGCAGATCTTCCTCGGCACGACCGACGTCGTCGGCGCCGGCGGACAAGTGCAGCACGCCGTCACTGAACTCCATCCGCACCTGGGCGCCGCGATCGGCGACCAGCGCCACACGCTTGATGGCTTCGGTCAGTTCCGCCACACCGATCGAAGCGATCGCCGTGTGCTCACTGGGCAGCAGTTGACGGAACTTCGGGAACTCCGCATCCAGCAGGCGGGTGGTGCTGCGTTTGTTGGAGCTGCGAATCCCCAACAGCCCCTCCTTGCCGACCGTGGCGCCGGCACCCAGAGCCAGGTGGACCTCCGAACCGGACGTGCCGGCCTTGGCGGCCTCGGCCAACGTCTTGGCCGGAACCAGCACCGCGGCTTCCAGACTCGGTGACGACGTCGACCACGTGAGCTCGCGCACTGCAAGGCGGAATCGGTCGGTGGCAGCCAAAACCACTGTCTCACCGGAAATCTCCACCCGGATGCCCGTCAGCATCGGCAGGGTGTCGTCCTTGCCGGCCGCCACCGCGACCTGACCGATGGCCTCACCGAACACGTCGGCAGAAATCACACCGGTTTCGTCCGGGAGCGACGGCAGCGCGGGATAGTCCTCGACCGCCATCGTCGGCAGGGAGAAGCGGGCGCTGCCGCAGGTCAGTGCGACACGGGTGCCTTCGACGGCGACGTCGACCGGCTTGGCCGGCAGCGACTTGGTGATGTCGGACAACAGCCGTCCCGACACCAAAACGCTTCCAGGAGAAGCGATTTCAGCCGGAACACGGACTTCGGCGGACACCTCGTAGTCGAATCCCGAGATGGTCAGACCTTCTTCGGTGCCGGTCAGCAGCACCCCTGCCAGCACCGGAACCGTCGGGCGCGTCGGCAGGTTGCGTGCAACCCAGGCCACCGCCTCGGCGAAGTCCTCCCGCACCAGGCGAACCTTCAAGTCGGAGCCAACCGTCGTTGTCGCCACGTCCATAGTGTCCCTTCATCACCCCAACAAAGCCCTGACCAGCGCACCCGGCACCAACAGCACCAGGCGAACGTGATCTGTGAGCGACAGCCGCCGAGCGGCAGTCAGAACAACAACCGTAGAGCGTCGGACGCCATCTTGAAAGCTAATCGATCACGGTGACAAAACCGCTGTCAGACACCACGACGCGCTTGTGCATGAGGTGTTCCCCAGGGCCTGCTTTCAAGGGGATTTCTAGGGAGAGAGATTGATAACAGTAATAGGGCCTGTGCATCCTGTGGATCGAGGTGCTCAACGCCAGTTCGGATGTCATTCGGCAGTGTGGATGGATTGTGGATGACGGTGAGTGCCGGGGACGCCGGGTGTGGAATTCGGGGAGTTGTTCATGGCCATCCCCGCTCGCTCCTGTCAGTGACCCGATGTTGTGCACAACGGTGTGCACACCGGATGTTGTGACGGCTGTGACAACTGCGGCCAAAGTTTTTTTGGCGCAGTGCCGGAAAGAGTGGGAATTTCAGCGCTTGGAGCGCTGGCGAATCCGTGTGGTGAGTTCCTTGACGGTGTCGAAGACCTCGCGGCGGTACGCCATTTCGTTGAGGATCTTCTTCTGCGCGTACATCACTGTGGTGTGGTCGCGGCCGAACGCCTGCCCGATCTTGGGCAGAGACAGGTCGGTGAGTTCGCGGCACAGATACATCGCGATCTGACGCGACTGTGCGAGCGCTCTGGTCTTGCCGGGGCCGCGGAGTTCCTCGACGGTGGTGTCGAAGTACTCGGCGGTGGCCGCCATGATGGTGGCCGCACTGATCTGCATGCTGCCGGCATCGGCGATCAGGTCACGAAGGACGATCTCGGCCAGGGCCTTGTCGATGGGTGTGCGGTTCAATGACGCGAACGCCGTCACGCGGATCAGAGCGCCCTCGAGTTCTCGGATGTTGCGCTCGATGCTGCTGGCGATGAGTTCCAGGACGTCGTCGGGGACGTCGAGGCGCTCCATCTGTGCCTTTTTGCGCAGAATCGCGATCCGGGTTTCGAGTTCGGGCGGCTGGACGTCGGTGATCAGACCCCACTCGAAGCGGGTCCGCAGCCGGTCCTCGAGGGTGGCCAGCTGTTTGGGTGGCCGATCGGAGGAGATGACGATCTGCTTGTTCGCGTTGTGCAGGGTGTTGAAGGTGTGGAAGAACTCTTCCTGGATACCTTCCTTGCCCTCGATGAACTGGATGTCGTCGACCAGCAGCACGTCGATATCGCGGTAGCTGCGCTTGAATGCGACCTTGCGGTCGTCACGAAGCGAGTTGATGAAGTCGTTGGTGAACTCTTCGGTCGAGACGTACTTGACCCGCATACCCGGAAACAGTCGCTGCGCGTAGTTACCTGCGGCGTGCAACAGGTGGGTTTTACCCAGCCCGGATTCACCCCAGATGAACAACGGGTTGTACGCCCGGGCCGGCGCCTCAGCAATCGCCAGGGCAGCCGCGTGAGCGAAACGATTCGACGCACCGATGACGAATGTGTCAAAGGTGTACCGGCGGTTGAGACTTGTGCCGGGTGTATCGGCGGAGGTGTTGCTGCGCGGACGCTCGGTGAAGTACGTCGGCCACGTTTCATGGGCGCTGGCGAGTGCTTCGCGATCTTCGTCGACCTCGTCGAGATCGGACTCAGCGGTGGCGGTATCGGCGAGCTGCCCGTCATCGTGCTGGTCCTCGCTCGGCGGCGCGATGCGCACCCCGAGCTCAACCCGGTGACCGAGCCGGCGGCTCAGCGCCTCGACGATCTGGATGCGCAGATGACGTTCGATCTCGTTCTGCACGAAACTGCTCGGCACTGACAACAGCGCGAAGCCCTCGACGATGGTGAGCGGCTGAACTAGCTTCAACCAGGCTCTTTGTTGCGGAGTCAGGGGAGATTCCAGGCCTGAGCCGTTGGTACCGGCGGAGCCTCGATCGCCGTCGCCGTTCAGTTCGGCGACTACAGAACTCCACACCGAAGCGAATGCGGAACCGGGATCATCGGTCAACGACAGATCCCCCTGGTCCGAGGTCGGGTGACGGATAAACGAGGCAACGACAAACTGTCCACAAGGTTATCCACAGGTGTGGACAGGATAGCTGTCCTCGCCTCGCAGCATATCGGCGGTGGGTAGTAGGTCGGTGGGTAATCCGGTCAATCGGTGTTGTCTGGACTCTCGACGGACCTGGCCCTCCCGCTTGCACTCCCACTGCCGCTTCATAACGAAACGGCTCTGGCAGAAGCTAACAGTTTTCGCGGCGAGTGCCAACCGTTCTGCAACATTGCGATCACGCTGATTTTGCGCTATCCCGAGGTTTGCGTGACGGCTGTGACGCCAGTAAATCCATGCGCCTACGGGGAGCACTGACAAGGCGGTTTGACCTGACGAAATGACGTCAGTACCCTCGAACAGTCGCCCGAACGTCGGCGACACGGCTGCGACCGGATTTCCGGGACCGCGCCGGTTACGTGCGAGACCAGAGCTTATAACAAGCTGTCGGTTCGTCGGGTGTGCAGCGTGAGCGTGTTCACCGGGCGGCGTCAGCCATATGTAACAAGGAGAGACTGCCGTGGCCAAGGGCAAGCGGACCTTCCAGCCGAACAACCGGCGCCGGGCGCGGGTTCACGGTTTCCGGCTGCGTATGCGGACGCGCGCAGGACGCGCGATCGTGTCGGGCCGGCGCCGCAAGGGTCGTCGTTCCCTGACTGCCTGATCCACAGGATCGCGCGGCGTGCTCCCGGCTCAGTTCCGGATGACACGGTCTGCGGAGTTCGGTGCCACCGTCAAGCACGGGGTACGAGCGGTGCAGCCGGACATTGTTGTGCACGCACGACGCGAGGACGACGGTGGACCCCGTATCGGCCTGGTGGTCTCCAAGTCAGTGGGCTCGGCGGTGCAACGACACCAGGTGTCGCGGCGGCTGCGTCATGTGGCCCGCAATCTGATAGCCGAGTTCGATCCCGGCGATCGTGTCGTCGTTCGCGCCCTGCCGAGCAGCCGTACGGCGGTCTCGGCTCGGCTGGAACAGCAGTTGCGCAGCGGACTGCAGCGCACGCACAAACTGATGGAGAAGAACCGGTGAGCACTCGGAGTCCGGGCCGCCTCGCCCGTCTTCGGACAACCCCGGTCCGTGGCCTGATCTTCCTCATCGAGCTCTACCGCCACACCATCTCTCCGCTCCGTCTTCCGACATGCCGGTTCACGCCGACCTGCAGCCAGTACGCGGTGGAGGCACTTGCTGAATACGGCTTCTTCAAGGGGAGCTGGCTGACCGCCGTTCGGCTGGGGAAGTGTGGACCCTGGCATCCGGGAGGATGGGATCCAATCCCCGAGCGCCAGCCGCAGTCGACCCACACGTGCGTCGGACACGAAGCCAGGAGCACACATGTTTAATTGGTTCAGCCTCGACTTCGTCTATTACCCCGTGTCCGGGATCATGTGGCTCTGGTACAAGCTGTTCGGCTTGATCCTCGGCCCGACCAACTTCTTCGCCTGGGCGCTGTCGGTGATGTTCCTGGTGTTCACCCTGCGTGCTCTGCTCTACAAGCCGTTCGTCCGGCAGATCCGGACCACCCGCCAGATGCAGGAGCTGCAGCCCCAGATCAAGGCGCTGCAGAAGAAGTACGGCAAGGACCGCCAGCGCATGGCGCTGGAGATGCAGAAGCTGCAGCGCGAACACGGGTTCAACCCGATCCTCGGCTGCCTGCCGATGCTCGCCCAGATCCCGGTGTTCCTCGGCCTCTACCACGTACTGCGCTCGTTCAACCGGACACAGGGTGGTTTCGGCCAGCCCAAGCTTTCTGTCGAACTTAATCGCGCTACTGGCAATTACGTGTTCAGCCCAACCGACGTAGGGCACTTCCTGGACGCCAACCTCTTCGGTGCTCCGCTGGGCGCCAGCATGATCCAGAAGACCGGCTTGGACGCGTTCACCGAATTCAGCCGGCCCGCCGTGGTTGCCGTCGGTGTGCCGCTCATGATCGCCGCCGGTATCGCGACCTACTTCAACAGCCGTGCCTCGGTGGCGCGCCAGAGTCCGGAAGCCGCGGCCAACCCGCAGACCGCGATGATGAACAAGCTCGCGCTCTACGTCTTCCCGCTCGGCGTCGTAGTCGGCGGACCCTTCCTGCCGATCGCGATCATCATCTACTGGGTGTCCAACAACATCTGGACCTTCGGCCAGCAGCACTACGTGTTCGGCCGGATCGAGAAGGAAGAAGAAGCCAAGAAGGAAGAAGCGCTGGCGCGTCGGGCGGCCAACGCCCCGGCGCCGGGTGCCAAGCCGACGAAGCCCAAGAAGGGCGGAGCGGCGACGAGCAACGGAACGGGCGACCTCACCGACGAGCCGACTACCGCCGAGTCGGAGGTGGCTGACGACGGCGCCGACACCGCGACAAAGCCAGGGCCAACCCCGGGGCCGACTCCACGGCCCGGTGCGCGCCCCAGGAAGAAGAAACGTTGACCGGATTGATTCCGGCGAAAGAGGGAGAGACACATGACGGATGCGGACACCACTGAACTGACTGACGCTGCCGAAGATATCGACACCGACGCGCGGCCGGCCAAGACCGAAGACCTCGAAGAGCGCTTGGTCGCCGAGGGCGAGATCGCCGGCGACTATCTCGAGGAGCTGCTCGACCTGTTGGACTTCGACGGCGACATAGACCTCGACGTCGAGGGCAACCGGGCTGTCGTGAGCATCGACGGCGGTGACGACTTGGCCAAGCTCGTCGGACGCAAGGGCGAGATCCTCGACGCACTGCAGGAGCTGACCCGGCTGGCCGTGCACCAGAAGACCGGTGAGCGCAGCCGGCTGATGCTCGACATCGCCAACTGGCGGCGCCAGCGCCGCGAGGAGCTCACCGCCCTCGGGGACAAGGTTGCCCGCCGGGTGGCCGAGAACGGTGGCCGCGAGGAGCTCGCACCGATGACGCCGTTCGAGCGCAAGATCGTCCACGACGCGGTTGCCGCCGTCGACGGTGTGCACAGCGAGAGCGAAGGCGTCGAACCGTCTCGCCGCGTTGTCGTCCTGAAGGACTGAAGTTACATCGATGTAGTTCTGCGCGGCCGGGCGAACGGAGGATGTTTCACGTGAAACATGCGGGCGCACCGCCGCCTCCCGCCGCCGCCGCGGACGTATTCGGCGACCGGCTGGAGTTGGCGCGGCGGTATGCGGATCTGCTCACCGGACCCGGAGTCGAGCGCGGGCTGATCGGACCCCGCGAGGTCGACAGGATCTGGGACCGGCACATCCTCAATAGCGCTGCCGTTGCGGAGCTGCTTGACCGGGATGCCCGGATCGCGGATATCGGTAGCGGCGCCGGCCTGCCCGGTTTGCCGATTGCGATCGCCCGCCCAGACATTCATGTCGCGCTCGTCGAGCCGATGCTGCGCCGCACCGAGTTCCTCACCCAAGCCGTCCAAGAGCTCGGCGTCGCGGCGGAGGTCGTCCGTGGCCGCGCCGAAGAGCCGGGTGTGCGCGCAGCGGTCGGCGGCGCCGACGCCGTGGTGTCACGTGCCGTGGCTTCGTTGGACAAGCTGGTTCGGTGGAGCTTCCCGCTGCTGCGCCCCGGGGGCCGGATGCTGGCCCTGAAGGGGGAGCGCGCGGAGGAAGAAGTCGTTGAGGCCGAGCGGGCGATGGCCTCGCTAGGCGCAACCGATATCAGGGTGGTGAGATGTGGCGTGAGCTATTCGAGTCCGCCCGTCACCGTGGTGATCGCGGTACGGGGGGAGCGGGCACCGGGCCGACGGCGGCCGACGCGAACAGCGGAGAGAAGAAGACCATGACTGTGCCACCCGACGGGGGCCGCGGAAATGTTTCACGTGAAACATGGAAGTCGACTGACGAGTTCGATACTCCGATCGGCGCTGCGGCCGAGCGCGCGATGCAGGTGCTCCACACTGCCACGGGCCGGCTGCCGCGCCCGAAGCATCGCCGAGTCTTCACGGTGGCCAATCAGAAGGGTGGCGTCGGTAAGACGACCACGGCTGTCAACGTGGCCGCCGCCCTGGCCGTTCAGGGCCTCAAGACTCTCGTGATCGACCTCGACCCGCAGGGCAACGCCAGCACCGCCCTCGGTATCGCCGAGCGCCGGTCCGGCACCCCGTCGTCGTACGAAGTCCTCCTCGGCGAGATCCCGCTGCAAGCCGCCATCCGACAGAGCCCGCACAGTGACCGCCTGTTCTGCGTGCCGGCCACCATCGACCTGGCGGGCGCGGAGATCGAACTCGTCAGCATGGTGGCCCGGGAGAACCGGTTACGCACCGCCCTGGCCACCCTCGACGAGTCCGACTTCGATTTCGTGTTCATCGACTGCCCGCCCTCGCTGGGCCTGCTGACGATCAATGCTCTGGTCGCCGCACCGGAGGTGCTGATCCCCATCCAGTGCGAGTACTACGCACTCGAGGGCGTCTCGCAGCTGATGAACAACATCGAGATGGTGCGAGCCCACCTCAACCCGAGGCTGCGGGTCTCGACGGTCATCCTCACGATGTACGACGGCCGGACCAAGCTGGCCGACCAAGTCGCCACCGAGGTGCGCCGGTATTTCGGCGACAAGGTCCTGCAGACGGTCATCCCGCGTAGCGTCAAGATCTCGGAGGCTCCGGGCTACAGCATGACGATCATCGATTACGATCCCGGCTCACGGGGCGCGATGAGCTATCTCGATGCCAGTCGCGAACTCGCAACCCGGGACCCCTCGGCAGCAGGAGAGGCACACGCATGACGCAGCCATCGCGGCGCAAGGGCGGCCTCGGCCGCGGGTTGGCATCACTGATCCCCACCAGCCCGGCTGACGGCGGTCCGCGGATGGGTGACGCGGCGGCCGACGCAGTGTTCGGCGTGGCACCCAGCGACACCGACAGCGTCGGTGCCGTCTACCGCGAGATCGACCCGTCGGCCATCGAGCCGAACCCCAAACAGCCCCGGCAGGTCTTCGACGAAGAGGCTCTGGCCGAGCTCGTCCATTCGATCCGCGAGTTCGGGCTGATGCAGCCGATCGTCGTGCGCGCGGTTCCCGGCGCGGCACCCGGCGAGCCGGCCCGCTACCAGCTGGTGATGGGGGAGCGGCGCTGGCGTGCGGCCCAGCAGGCCGGGCTGGCGACCATCCCGGCCATCGTCCGCGAGACGGCCGAAGACAATCTGCTGCGCGACGCGCTCCTGGAGAACATCCACCGGGTTCAGCTCAACCCACTGGAAGAGGCGGCGGCATACCAGCAGCTGCTCGAGGAGTTCGACGTGACACACGACGAACTCGCATCCCGGATCGGCCGGTCGCGTCCGGTGATCTCGAACATGATCCGCTTGCTCCGGTTGCCGATCGCCGTACAGCGACGGGTCGCCGCCGGGGTGCTCTCCGCCGGGCACGCGCGGGCGTTGCTCGCGCTGGAAGCCGGCCCCGAGGCGCAGGAGGAGTTGGCCGCGCGGATCGTCGCCGAGGGTTTGTCGGTCCGAGCCACCGAAGAGGCGGTCACGCTGGCCAACCGGGGCGACGGCAAGGCACCGGCGCAGCCGCGTCGCAAGCCGATCCAGATGCCGGGACTGCAGGAGGTCGCCGAGCGGCTCTCCGGAACCTTCGATACCCGGGTGATGGTGAGCCTGGGCAAGCGCAAGGGCAAGATCGTTGTCGAGTTCGGCTCGGTGGAGGACTTGCAGCGAATCGTCGGCATGATGGACCCATCTGCGGGCTGAAAACGACCACACCAGGACACCGGGCACTTACGTCACAGTGACGCCGATGTCGTCTAGCGTTTGCCGGCCGCCACCACCGACAGGGGAATTCGACAGTGCTGCAGAACCTTTCGCCACTGCGCCAGGCTGAGGAACGTAGCCGGACCGGCACTGGCCGCCGTCGGCCCGACTCTCCTATCCTGGAGGGGCTGTTGTCCATCGCGGCACCGCCGAAAAGCCGGGGAGGCTAGTGTCCGTTCGCATCAAGCCGCTGCGGCTCGACGGTTTCGAGCAGCTTCCCAAGCACGCCCGCCGATGTGTGTTCTGGGAGGTCGATCCGGCGACCCTGGACACCGGGCACTATCTGCCCGACCCCGAGTTCGAGAAGGAAGCGTGGCTCTCGATGGTCATGCTCGAGTGGGGATCGTGCGGTCAGGTCGCGGCCGCCGCACCCGCCGAGGGAGGTGACGCCGACGAGGACGAGCCGTGCCTGGGCTACATCCTCTACGCGCCGCCCCGCGCGGTTCCGCGGGCGCAGCGTTTCCCGACCGGACCGGTGAGTGCCGACGCCGTTCTGCTCACCTCGATGGGGACCGAGCCCGGCCAGGTCGACGGCCTGCCGCATTCGTTGCTCAGTCAAGTGGTCAGCGAACTGGTTCGTCGTGGCGTGCGCGCACTTGAGGCGTTCGGCCGCACGGAAGAGTCCGCGGAGCTCCTCGAGCTCGACCCCGAGGATGTCGACCCCGCGCTGCGGCCGGCCGTCGAGGCACTGGGGGACTGTTCGTTCGACCAGTGCATGATGTCGGCCGATTTTCTGATCGACGCCGGTTTCACCGTGGTCGCGCCGCACCGGTACTTCCCCCGGCTGCGCTTGGAACTCGACAAGGGCCTGGGCTGGAAAGCCGAGGTGGAGGCCGCGCTCAAGCAACTGCTCGAAAGCGCGCAACTTCAGCAGCCGGTCGGTGCCGGCGCGGAAGTTCGGGGATAGCCGCGCGCTACAGGGCGGGGCGGGCCTGCTCCACAGCACGTTCGTGTGCGAGCAGTTCGGCGAACGTGAAGGTTCCGGTCGGCCGGTCGTTCTTGCCGAGCAGGTACAACCGCTTGACCGCGGCGAGGATGCCCTCGGCGATGGAGTCCCGCGTCTGCGGGGTGACCAGCATGGCGCGGTCACGCGGGTTGGAGATGTAGCCGACGTCGACCTGCACGGTGGGCATCCGGGTCAGCCGCAGCAGATCCCAGGTGCGTCCGTGGGTGCGGCAGTCGCGTAAACCGGTGCGCGCCACGACTTCTCGCTGAACAAAGTCGGCGAGGTTGCGGCCGATAGTCGACACCGAGCCGTGCGAGCTGCCGAAGTAGAACGAGGCGACGCCGTGCGGCGACGGGCTGGGCTGGGTCTCGCAGCGCAGGCTGATCATCAGATCGGCGCCGACGGAGTTGGCGGTGGTGGCCCGCTCACCATCGGACGGGCTGCGGTTGGACGGCCGTGACAGGAACGTCTCCATGCCGATGGCGGTCATCCTGCCTTCGAGCCGACTTGCCAAGTCCCACAAGATATCTGCTTCACTGATCGGACCGTCGGGTCCGTTGGTGATCAGGCCGTGATCGCTGCCGCCGCGACCCGGATCGATAATGATGCGCTTACCCGAGAGTCGCGGGCCGGAACGGCGGACCAGTTCCTCCTCGCGGATGGCGTGCAGGGAGCCTCCGGTGACGCGCGAACCCAGAAAGTACAAGGAGCGCAACGTTTCCGGGCCGCAGATACCGTCGGCGGACAGACCGTACTCGCGCTGATACGACATCAGCGCATTGTGGGTCTGAAGACCGAAGTAGCCGTCGACCAGGGCGGTGTAGAAGCCGAGGTCCTGTAACCGGGCCTGCAGCGTCGCCACGTCGTCGCCGTACATCGGCGCACCGAACTGGTGCAGCAGTGTGCGGGCGCCGAGCCGATAGGACGCTTCCTTGAGGGCGCGGTAGGTGGCCTCGCCGACGATTCCGTCGACGATCAGACCGCGGCGCTGCTGAAAGGCACGCACCGCGTCGTCGAGGTCGGCGTCGAACACATCGGCGGCCACGTGCCGCCCGGTGGTGAGGTCCTCGTCCGGGTTCTCCAACAGACCAAGTGCCGCCAGCGCGGCCCTGATCTCGACGACAGCTCCGGCGCGGTCACCGCGGCGCAACAGGTCGCCAGGGCCGGCGCGGTGCCAGGAGGCATCGTCCCCGGCGCCGTGGTCCAGACTCGACATACCCGCGGCCCTTCGGTCACCTGGTCAGCGATTATCAGCGCTGACGCTTGCAGACAGGCTAGGCAGCATTCTCGCAGAAGCCGGGCCCATATCGGAAAACGGCAGGCGAAGCCGCCCGTAACGGATTCGTCTCGACCTAGACGTGGTCGGCGATCTCCCGCAGCAGGGCAGCCTTGCCTTTGGCGCCGACGATCCGCTTCACCGGCTCGCCGTTCTTGAACAGGATCAGTGTCGGAATGGACACCACCTGAAAGTCGCGTGCCGTCGCCGGGTTGGCGTCGACGTCGAGCTTGGCCACGGTCAGGGAGCCGGCCTTCTCGGTCGCGATCTCCTCGAGCACCGGTGCCACCATGCGGCACGGTCCGCACCAGGTGGCCCAAAAGTCAACCAGCACAGGGGTATTGCTGCCCAGGACGTCATCGGCGAAGGAGTCGTCGGAAACGGTTACGGTGCTGCTGTCTTCGCTCATCGTTGTGCCCCAATCATCTCGGAGGTATCGGTGCTGCCTGATTCGTGTGCCTCGGCCAGCCAGCGCTCGGCGTCGATGGCCGCCGAACAGCCGCTGCCCGCGGCGGTGATCGCCTGGCGGTAGGTGCGGTCCACGAGGTCACCGGCGGCAAAGACGCCGTCCAGTGAGGTCGAGGTGGTGCGGCCCTGCACCAGGACGTATCCGTCGGGGTCGAGGTCGACGGCGCCGCGCACCAGTTCCGAACGCGGATCGTGGCCGATGGCGACGAACACACCGGTGACGGGCAGGGTGGACTCCTCGCCGCTGATGACGTCGCGCACCCGCAGTCCCTTGACCGTGGTGTCACCTTCGACGGCGAGCACCGCGGTGTTGGTCAGGAAGGTGATCTTGTCGTTCTCGCGCGCGCGTTCCAGCATGATCTTGGAGGCTCGGAACTCCTCGCGGCGATGCACCAGGGTGACGCTGCGCGCGAAACGGGTCAGGAAGGTGGCCTCCTCCATCGCCGAGTCACCGCCGCCGATGACGGCGATGTCCTGGTCCTTGAAGAAGAAGCCGTCGCAGGTGGCGCAGGCGCTCACGCCGCGGCCGAGCAGCTCCTGCTCGCCGGGAACGCCCAGATAGCGGGCGGCGGCACCCATCGCCAGGATGACCGCGCGGGCGAGGTGCTTCTCGCCGTCGGAGGTCACGACCTCTTTGACCGGGCCGTCCAGGGAGACCGCCTCGACGTCCTCCATGCGCAGGTCGGCGCCGAATCGCAGCGCTTGTTCCCGCATCTCGTCCATCAGCTCCGGGCCGGTGATCCCTGCGCGGAAGCCGGGAAAGTTCTCCACCTCGGTGGTGGTCATCAATGCGCCGCCGAAGGAGGTTCCTTCGAAGACCAGGGGCTCGAGCTGGGCGCGCGCGGTGTAGATGGCGGCGGTGTAGCCAGCGGGGCCCGATCCGATGACGATGACGTCATGCACGGTAGGGGTGGCGTTCATTCCAGCCTTTCTGCTCTGGTCGCGTTCGTCGCGGGCGACGATGCCTGCGCGTCGGATGCCTCCAGGGCACCTGGTCAAACAACAGGGTAGGCCCGGGTGTTCCCCGCCGTGAACTATGGGCGGCGCACGGTGGTGTCGGCGACCAGCCCGGTGGTGACCGAGCTGCACGTCGGGGCCACGGCCAGTGCGACGAGTTCGTCGGGGTTCTCACCGGCCAGCACCAGAAGAACGGTCGGCTGGCCGTCGATCTGAAGCTGCTCGGCTCCCAGGACCTGCTGTGATCCCGGGTAGCCGAGGCCGGTCAGGCAGGACGACCGCTTCGTGGGGTCGGTGAGCG
Organism: Mycobacterium sp. DL592; assembly: GCF_011694515.1. Lineage (NCBI taxonomy): Bacteria > Bacillati > Actinomycetota > Actinomycetes > Mycobacteriales > Mycobacteriaceae > Mycobacterium > Mycobacterium sp. DL592. The sequence continues at coordinate 4,945,052 of NZ_CP050192.1, forward strand.
GGCCGAAGTCCGGGCTGCGGCCGACGAGTGCGACCAGGTCGCGTGACGTCAGCGGAACGGTCGGGGTGACGGTGATGGTCTCCGCGCTCGTGCGCGCACTGTGGGTGGAGTCATTGGAGCGCAGCAATGCGGTTGTCCCCACGCCGACGGCGGCCAATACGGCGGCCGCACCGATGACGGCCGCCACCAGTCGGCGGGTGTGTGCCGGGGGCCGCGCGGCGTGCGCAGCGTGGGGCGCACCGGCCCGGGGTGCCACGGTGTGCGTGGCGTCGGGGCGGTCGTCGGGCTCCACGCGACCAGTGTGCCGTCTCAGTTGTCGAGCAGAGCGGCCAGCCGGGCGCGGGCCCGTGCGCAGCGGCTCTTGATCGTGCCCTCGGCGACGCCGAGCAGCGCGGCCGCGTCAGCCACCGAGTAGCCGTGCATGTCGACGGCCAAGATCGCCGCACGCTGCCCGACAGGAAGACGCATCAGGGCCCGGCGCACCGTCACCGCGGTGTCCACCTGCGGGGTGCGGTCGCCGACCGACCCGAAATCGGCGTCCGGGACGCTCGCAGTGGGCAGTCGCCGCCGCCGCAGACCGTCCAGGCAGGCGTTGACGACGATGCGATGCAACCAGCTCCCGACGGCGGCGTCGTGCCGGAACGAGGCCGCCCCGCGGTGGGCGGCCAGCATGGCGTCCTGCAGCGCATCGTCGGCGTCCTCGGCGGTGCGGGTGGTCGCCCGCGCCAGGCGGTAGAGGCGGCGCTGGTGGCGCCCGAACAGTTCGGCGAACGCATAGCGGTCGCCGGCGACGTGGGCAGCCAACAGGTCGGCGTCACTGCGGGGAAAGCTGGTCACGGCCGGACGCTATGGGCGGGCGCCCAGCCCCGCACTTCACCCCTGTTAGGAAGCGGCTTTGACGCTCAGTCCGGAGATCGTGGTGCGGTTCTCACCGTTGGTGGTGCCCATCGTGGAGATCCACACCAGCAAGTAGGACGTCGGCGCCGACGACTTGACCTCGATGGTGTTGGCGCCGGACTTCAGTGTCGTGGCCGGCGTGAGCACGGTGGTGTCGTCGAGGCTGGCCGGATTGGCGGTCGACGCGGAGCGGATCTGCACCTGGGTGCCGGTGCTCGGCACGGTCAGCGAGACGTTCCCGACCTTCGTCGGTTCGGGCAGCTGCAACATCAGCCCGACACCGTTCTTGAAGTTCGGGAACGGCACCGGGTCGGTGTAGGTGTCGGTGGGCCAGCCGGAGCCGGTCAGCGCCAGCCCGGCTTTGTCCGGGTTGTCAGGTCCACCGGCTGGCGAAAACACAGTTGCCTTAATGGATTTCACAGTGTCGCCGGCGGCGGCGGATGGGCTCTGGGAGGTCGACGGGTTGAGGCCTAGTTGGTCGCCCTTGAGGCCGCCACCGACGTCACCGAAGATGCTGCTGAGGATCGATGCCAGCACGATCAGGGCGATCACCAGCACACCGGCACCGATCCCGATGCCGATGAGCAGATTGCGCTTGCGCCTGGCCTGGGCCTCGAGCTCGTCTTCGGTCCCGAGGGCGGCGGGCGCGGAGCCGGCGACCGGCTCGATCAGCTCGGTGCGGTCAGCCACCGCGGTCGCCTGCTGCAGAAGGTTCAAAAGCGTTGGGGCACTGCGAATTCCGCCACCAACCTGCACCGAGCGAGCGGCGGCAGCGGAGATCTGGAACGGGATCTCGCGGTTGATCGCCCGAGGTTCGAGGGCCTCGCCGGCCGGGTCCGTCTCGGCAGGCGCCAAACCGCTGGGAGTGCCGGCTTCCGGCAGCGGCCAGCGGTCGACGAGCAGCGCGTACAGGGCGGCACCGATGCCGCGGATGTCGTCTTCAGGCGTGGCGCCGGGCATCGTCGCCGGGAACGCCAGCGCGACATCACCTTCGATGCTCACCCGCACCCGGTTGGGGTGGTCGATCGACAACGCGACACCGGCTTCGTGTGCCGCGCCGGCGGCTGCGGCCAGCGACTGCACGGCGCGGGCCCCGCCGATCGGCGACGGGGAGGTGTCGGCGACCTCCTTGAGCGAGCCGCCGCGGATCCATTCCGACACCACCAACCCACCGGAGCCGGTGTTGGTGACGTCGAGCACCCGGGCCACGCCGGGGCGTTCGATGCGGCTGAGCTTGAGCGTGCGGGCCAGGATCTCCTGTACCTGCTCAGGGGGCAGCGTCCGGTCGGGGTCGACGAACGTCAGCGCCACCTGGCGATCCAGTGCGGTGTCGAGCGCCTGCCAGAACTGCAGGCCAGGTGGGCCGCCATGCGAGACCAGCAGGCGGTAGCGGCCGTTGGCCACACTCGCACCGGGGATCAGGGCGATGTCGTCGCCGCTGGCCGGTGCTTCGAGCGCCCCGTCGACCTGGATATTCGTCGTGACGTCCGGCTGGAAATCGTCGGCGAGCGGCCGCGGGATCTTCGTCGTCGCGTCACCGGACGGGGGCATGCCCGAGGGTTGGTCGTTCACCGCCGGTCCTTTCCCCGTCCCCCCGGCTACCGTCGCCGAAAGGTCGTACCGGAGCGGGCGGGCCCCGGCTCCAGACGAATTGCTGCGCTCAGGGTACGTGACGTGGGTGTTCGCGCGCGGCCGGTCCACGGTTGCCGTCGAAGCCACCGCAACCGGTGGGGTGCGGCTGATCCGGCGTTTGACCGCCTGCCACCCGGCGACGGCATCGGGAACCCGGGCGCCGACCAGCACGGCCAGCACGATTGGCAGCATGATCACGCCGAGCACCGCCAGCCGCAGCAACGACCCGGCGCCGCCGCCGTGCACCGTCAACGCCTGCAGCCCCAGCAGCCGGTCCGCGAGGTAACCGATCAACCCGGCCAGCAGTGAGGCGGCGGTCGTGACCAGGATTGTGCGAATCACGTCGACTTCGAGCAGCCGTCCCCGCGGTGGGTTCAGCGCCCGGCGCAGCAGTACGTAACCCAGTGCGGCGCCGGCCAGGAAGCCGATTCCGTTTGCGGCGCCGAGGTATCCGGCGACGAGTTCGGGATCGTCGGTCAGGTGTGGCGCGAGCAGTGAGCCGACGATCTTCACGGCGGTGATCGCGACGATGATCAGGATCGGCGTCCACGGCTGTTCGCGGGCGTAGAACACCCGTAGTTGCAGCAGCACGAGGGCGTAGGGGATCAGGGTGAATGCGGACAGGGCGATCGCCATACCGAGGTAGTTGGCGTCGACCTCCCCGAACTTGCCGTAGGCGAACAGTGCGCTGCCCATCGCCGGGCCGCCGACCGTCATGAACGCCACGATCGGGATCAACGTCCCCATCGTCAGCCGGGTGGCCAGCGCCAGGTCGGCCAGCACGGCCGGGATGTTGTCGGCGGCGGCGTTGCGGCTCAGCCGCGGCATCACGACCGTCAGCACGGTCACGCCGATGATGCCGAACGGCAACATCAACACCAGCCAGGTGTAGTTGTAGATCGCTGGACCCGATGCCGCTGCGGTGCTGGCGATCTGGTTGCCGACCACCAATCCGATCTGGCTGATCAGGACGTAGAGCACCATCGCGGCCGCCATCGTGCCGAACCTCTTGAGGCGATCGTCGATGCCCCACAGCGGACGCAGGCTGATCCGCTCGGCCCGGATCGCGATCAACAGCACCGCCGTCTGGGCGAGCACACCCAGGGTCGTCCCGATCCCGAGCACCAGCAGCTTGGCGTTGCCCATCTGCACCGGGTCTACCGAAAGTGGCCCGGGGACAAGTAGATACAGCCCGAGAGTCGCGATCGCGACGATGTTGTTCACCACCGGAGCCCACGCCGGCGGGCCGAACACGTTGCGGTTGTTGAGGATTGCCATGAACACCGACGACAGGCCGTAGAAGATTACCTGCGGCAGAAGCAGATAGGCGAAGGCCGTTGTCAGCGGCTGGTTGACCTGCGGGTCGCGTCCCAGCATCAGCCGCACCAGCAGGGGAGCGGCGGCCACCGAGATGACGGTCGCGACCAACAGCAAGGTGGTGGCCAGGGTGACCAGCCGCCGGACGAACGCCTCGCCGCCGTCGGGGTCGTCACGCTCGGCGCGGGCGAGCACGGGCACGAAGATCGCCGTGAACGTAGCTTCGAGCACCAGTGCGGCGATCAGGTTCGGCAGCTGGTTGGCGACGGTGAACGCACTCGAGAGCGCCGCACCGAGGATGGCGGCCAATAAAACGATCCGGGTGAACCCGGTAATCCGGCTGACCAGGGTCGCCAACGCCATGCCCCAGGACCTGGAGACCACCGCGGAGTCGGACAGCTCGGTGCGGGTGCCGGGGTCCGGCCGGCGCAGCGGCGGCGTCACGCGTCCTCGCCGTGGTCGCTGTACCGCCGGGGCCGGTCGAGGTCGGCGGGGTCGGGCTGGCCGCGGAACCGGTGGTACAGCCGCCGGCCGACCAGCAATGCCAGCACGGCGCCGCCGGCGAGCGTGATCGCGAACAGCACCTTGCCGTAGGCATTGGAATGCACCGACAGCCGCACCGGCTCGCCGAGCTGCAGCCCGTCGGGTGTGCGCAGGGTGACGTCGACGGCGACTCGTTGGGTGAAGTGCACTTCGATGGGAACGCGCAGCGGCAGGTAGCCCGGGGGCACCTCCTGCTCGCCGACGTCGGTCACGCTCATCCCCGGCGGTGCGTCGACCTGGAGCCGGACCCGGATCGGCACGGCCAGGTCGTTACGCACGGCCAGCGGCAGCGGGCTGTGTTCGGTGGCCAGCGTGTAGGAGCCGCCGGGGTTCACGATGGTGACGGCGCGGAAGAAGTCGTCGATGGTCCTGCCCACCACTGCCAGCCGCTGGCGGGCCAGGTCGTTACGCGTCTCGGGGGGTTCGGTCTGGCTGAGCGCCCGCAGCATGTCCTCACGCAGCGGCGCGGTGTACTGCTGACCGGTCAAGCCGGTGCGCGGATCGGTGGTCAGCGCCGCGGTCAGGCCCCACAACCTGCCGACCTGGCTGGCAATCGTGGCCACCACGTCGTCGTCGAACCGTCCACGGACATCGTCCGACCACGCTTGGCCGGGGCTGGCGTCCGGCGGCAGCGCGGCCGACTCGCTGACGACCGCCGGCAGCGGCCGAGGCACCGCCAGCCCGGAGCGGATCGTGGTGGCCAGCGCGGTCAGCAGCGCCTGGGCGTCATCGGCCTGCGGGCTCCACCTCAACGGTGGCAGCAGGATCTGGGTGCGCGGCTCGGCCGCCGGTGCCAGGGACCGCCACAGCATCGAGGCGATCGCATCCTGACGGCGCGCCACCGTCGAGTCGTGGTTGAGCGGGACGTGCAGTGAGGAGTCGACGTAGGTCGGTAGCTCGGGGTCGGTGCCCACGCCCGCCAGCGCGGCGCCGACCGCAGGATCGAACGGCGCCACCACCACCTTCGGTGACAACCGGTGCGCGCCCACATCGGCGACCATCGGTTCGCCGGTCGAGGAGTCCTGGGCGGTGATGCTGGCCGCCGCGATCGCGACGGTGGGGCCCTGCCCGTCGAGCAGGTCGACCGCCGGCGTGGTCAGCGGGCCGTCGCCGAGCAGCGTCGCGCCCCTGATGGACGTCACCCCGAGGATCTGGTCGACGATGTCGCCGGTGTTACCGGTGGCGGCGACCTTGAGGCCCGTGTCGCCGACGCGCTGCAGTGCGCCCAGGTCGGCCTGGGCGTACGGGGTGGCCGTCACGCACGTTCGCTTGGCCAGGCCGCGCAATTTGTCCAGCCACGCCACGGCGGCGGCCTGCCCGGTGCCGGGGTGTGCAGCGGTGCCCAGCCCGTTGGCCGCGTCGGCGACTACGTAGCCGGCGGTCATCGCGTTGACGGTGACCAGAAGGTCGGGGTCGATCGCCAGACACAGGGCGCGGCCGGTCTGGCCGTCGGGATCGACGGCCGGGCTGGTGGCGAACTCGGCGGCTGACAGCAAGGTGTCGAGCCGGCCGCCCGCCGCCAGGGACACCGCAAGGTCGTCGTTCATCAACCGCACCGGGCTGGTGCCGCCCGGCACCCCCGGCGCCAGCCGCGGCTTGTCGGCGAGCGGCCAAAGCATGGTCACTGCAACGGGTTTGGTGGTATCGGGCGGGACGACGTTGGCCAGCGAGTCGCCGCCGGCGTTGGCCGGGTCCGGCGGCACACCGAGCACCGGGAGCAGAAAGCGAGCGTCGTCGAGGCGGGCGGCCTCACCGAAGTCGGGGGTGCCGTTGACGTTCACCAGAAGTGGGTACACCCCGGGCTGGTCGATGCCCAGCGACGGCACGCCCCCGGCGCGGATCGGGTAGGTGAACGTGAACCCGACGGCCTGGCCGCGGGGGATTTCGGCGGCCAGGTTGATGAATTCGCCGACGGGCTGGAACTGGTCGGTGGGGCCGTCGAGTGCGGTCCGCAGCCCGGACGACGAGTTGACCGCGGCGGCGTGCTCGAGGCGGGCGACGACGTCGTGGACCGGACGGTCACCGACGTTGGTGACCGTTCCGGTGACGGTGAAGCTCGTCTCGCTGGTGGTGGTCACCACGTCGGGGCTGACGGTGTCGATGCGCACCTGCAGGAAGGGCGTGGTGCCGGGTTCACCGGCGGCTGCCGGAGCGATGGTGGTCGGCAGCACCAGCAGGGCGAGCACTGCCAGCGCCGCCAGCAAGCGCAGTATGCCGGCTACCTGGGCAGGCATCTTCACGTCCCTGGACCGCAGCCGTTCGTCCGGGGGCCGGACTGGCGCGGCCCGGCCTCGTCGGAGCGACGGTTACGGGTGTGCGAATGCGTCTGCGGGCGCCGCCGGGGTGCGCTGCGGGGCAGCGGGGGCAATGCCGCCGGCCCGTCGGACTGCAGCAGCTCGATGAGTTCACCGGCGACTTCGGCCAGCCGCCGCTCGTCGGCGTAGGCCAGCTTGCGTGGCAGTTCGTCCAGCGGCACCCAGGCCACCTCGGTGACCTCGACGTCCTCGTCGCACAGTTCCCCGCCGGAGAAGCGCATCAGATAGTGGTGGACCGTCTTGTGGACGCGCATGCCCTCGGTGACGAACCAGTAGTCGATGCTGCCAAGCGCGGCAAGCACGTGACCCTGTATCCCGGTCTCCTCCGCCACTTCGCGGATGGCTGTCTGCTCGGCGGTCTCACCTTGTTCGATGTGGCCCTTCGGCAGCGACCACAACATCCGGCCGCGGCGGTCCATCCGGCCGATCAGGGCGGCCACCTGCGTTTCGCGCGGCCCGTCGATCCCGTCGATGACCAGGCCGCCCGCCGACGTCTCGTGCACGGTGCGCAGGCGTGCGTTGGCGCGGCGCTCAGGCCGTGGCCGGTTGGATTTGCCGGTGCGGGGTTTCGCGCCGTCAGCAGGGGCGGCGGGGTTGGGCGGGGGGGCGGCTTCCGGTGTGCGATTGTCGGCTGCGACGTGCTGCGGCGGACCGGCAGCGCGACGACCACGACGCCGACCCCGGCGCCGTCGTGGTTTGGCCTGTTCGCCGTCCGACACCCAAGCGATAGTAGCTGGCACGTGCTGGCCGTCCCGGCCGCACTCGCCGGATGCAGCCGGGACCGCGGGACTACTAGGCTGACCCGACGTGTCCCACCCCTCTCAGGACGTCGAGCTCCTCGCCCGCGCCCTTGTCGAGCTCAACCGGCAAGGTGAGCTGCTCAGCGAGCTGGGCGTGCTGTTCGACGCTGCCGGGTATGAGCTCTACCTGGTCGGCGGCAGCGTGCGCGACGCGTTCCTGGGTCGGCTGACCACGGATCTGGATTTCACCACCGACGCCCGGCCCGACGTGGTTCAGCGCATCGTCCGGTCGTGGGCTGACGCACTGTGGGACACCGGCATCGACTTCGGCACCGTCGGGGTGGGCAAGTACGGCCAGCGGCTGGAGATCACCACCTTCCGCGCCGACAGCTACGACCAGGTGTCGCGCAATCCGCAGGTGCAGTACGGGGAGCGCCTCGAAGACGACCTGGTGCGCCGCGACTTCACCGTCAATGCGATGGCCGTGCGGATCACCGCGGACGGTCCCGGGGAGTTCATCGATCCGCTCGGCGGGCTGGCGGCGCTGGAGCAACGGATCCTGGACACCCCGGCCGCCCCCGAGGTGTCCTTCGGCGATGACCCGCTGCGGATGCTGCGCGCCGCGCGGTTCGTCTCGCAGCTGCAGTTCGGTGTCGCCGACCGGGTGCGCAGTGCCATCGAGGAGATGGCTCCGCAACTGGCCCGCGTCACGGTCGAACGGGTGGCCGTGGAACTGGACAAGATGCTGCTCGGCGCCGACCCGGTGGCCGGGATCGACCTGATGGTGCACACCGGTCTGGGTGATGTGGTGCTGCCCGAGATCGGCGGCATGCAGATGGCCATCGACGAACACCACCAGCACAAGGACGTCTACCAGCATTCTTTGACGGTGCTGAGGCAGGCGATGGCGCTGGAAGAACCCGACGGCCCGGACCTGGTGCTGCGCTGGGCGGCGCTGCTGCACGACATCGGCAAGCCCGCCACCCGCAAGCACGAATCCGACGGCGGGGTGAGCTTTCACCACCATGAGGTGGTCGGCGCCAAGATGGTCCGTAAGCGGATGCGGGCGCTGAAGTACTCCAAGCAGATGGTCGACGACGTCTCCCAGCTGGTGTACCTGCACCTGCGCTTCCACGGATACGGCGACGGCAAGTGGACGGATTCGGCGGTTCGCCGCTATGTCGCCGACGCCGGCCTGCTGCTGCCCAGGCTGCACAAGTTGGTCCGCGCCGACTGCACCACCCGCAACAAGCGGCGTGCGGCGCGTTTGCAGGCCAACTACGACGACCTCGAGACGCGGATCGCCGAACTGGCCGCCAAAGAGGATCTCGCCAGGGTCCGTCCGGATCTCGACGGCAACGAGATCATGCAGCTGCTCGGCATCCCGGCGGGCCCGCAGGTCGGCGAGGCGTGGAACTTCCTCAGGGAGCTGCGCCTGGACCGCGGCCCACTCGACCGCGACGAGGCCGTCGCCGAATTGCTGGCGTGGTGGAACGCAAAGGGCACGCCCACCGTCTGATCTGTCGTGGACTACTGCCTTGGACCCGGCGACGGTACCGCGGAGATGTTCAGCGGTAAGCCCGATCTGGATATCGACGGTGACGGCGAATTCGACAGCCTGCGAATGGATTTTGACGGTGACGGACTGTTCGACGACGCCATGACCGACGCCGACTCAGACGGCCTGGCCGATCAGGCTGCGCTCGATCTCGACGATGACGGCACCGCCGAGAGCCGCTACAGCGACGACGGGTCGGGCACGTGGACGTTGACCGCCGCCGGTCCGGCGGGGCCGCTGCGGTGGTTCGGGCTCGACGGTGTCGAACACGTCGACGGCCCGGCCGATATCGACGGTGACGGCCGCGAGGACCGGCTGCTCGACGTCGACCGCGACGGTCTGGCCGATCGTGCGCTGCACGGCCGGCCAGGGCGGCGGCTTCGACAGCGGGTGGGTCGATACCGACGGCGACGGGCACTGGGACGTCAAGCTCAGCGACGCCGACGGTGACGGCACCGCCGACGACGCGACCGCGCTCTAGATCACCGGCCGCTGCCCGGCGGCCCCGCGAAGGCCTGCGCGATCGTCAGCCAGCGCTCGGCATCGGGACCGACCGCCATGATGTCCAGGGCTGCTCGCGGGCGTCGTTGGGTCACCAGGAAGCAGAAGTCCAGGGCCGACCCGCTGACCCGTTGCGCGGCCTCCGGCGGGCCCCACACCCAGCGGTCACCGCCCGGCGTGCTCAGTTCGACCCGGAACGGCTCGGCGGGCGCGGGCAGCCCGTGCACGCTGAACGCGAAGTCGCGGGTGCGCACACCCAGGTGCGCGATCGACTTCAACCGCTCGGTCGGCTGCACCTCGACGCCGAGCGCGTCGGCGACGTCCAGGCCGTGCGCCCAGGTTTCCATCAGCCTCGCCGTGGCCATCGACGGTGCGCTCATCGGCGGTCCGAACCACAGCAGCTTGCGGCCGTCGGCGACCCCGCGCAGCTCCTGGTGCAGACGGGCGCGGGTAGCGCGCCACTGGGCCAGCAGCTGCTCAGGCGCGGTGCCGGCGGCGATGTCCGCGGCGGCCTTGTCGACGAATCCCAGCGGGTCGGCATTGGCAGCTGCCAGCATCGCGGTGAAGCCGGCCTCGTCGGTGATCGACGTCAGCGCCGCCTGGTCGGTCCACCACAAGTGGGCGATCTGGTGGGCGATGGTCCAGCCCGCTGCCGGCGTCGGCGTGCTCCACCCGTCGTCGGTCAGTGGGGCGACCAACGCGTCGAGGGCGTCGCTCTCGTCACGCAGATCGTCGATGATCGGACCCGCATCGGCCATGGCCGCCAGCCTAGAGCGCGGTGCTGCCCCGGTTACCGACGGCCGCGTGCACGGCCAGCCCCACGAGGTAGATCAGCGAGCCCGACAACGCCAGCAGCGGGGCATGTCCGTCGCGCGGGATCACCGCCGCCGACACCGTCGTGGCGAGGATGAAGGACACCCAGAACAGCGAGTCCTGCACCGCGAACACGTGGCCGCGCAGCGCGTCGTCGACGTCGATCTGCATTGCGGTGTCGGCACACAGCTTGACCACCTGGCCGGCCATGCCGAGGAAGAAGCCGCACAACACCATGACCACCAGCTGCAGAGTGGCCCCGGCAACCTGGATGACGGCCGCGCACATGAGTGCCGCGTTCGCCGTCGCGTAGCGGCCCCACCGTCGAACCGCCACCGGGGTGAACACATTGGCCAGGAACGAACCGCTTCCGGTGGCGGCGACGAAGATGACTGCGGTGCCCAGCCCCAGGCCGGCGACCTCCGGGGTGTCGCTGTGCCGCACGATCACCAGCACCAGCAGTGAGTTGATGCCGAACACCATCCGGTGGGCGGCCAGCCCGGACAGGGTGGCCGCGACGGTCGGCGTGGTCACGACAGTCCGCGCGCCATACAGCCATCCGGTGGCGACCGCATAGAACGCGGAGCCGTGCACGGCCCGTTCGGTTTCGTCGGGCCCCAGTTCGTGGCTCGGGAACCGCAGCGACAGCCACAGTGCCAGCGCGACGGGAATCGCGACGATGAAGATGATGGTCGCCGCCCCGGTGTCGCCGGCGCCGAAGATCCACCGGGGCAACAGCATGAAGTTGGCGCCGAGGAAGGTGGCCGTGGCCCCGGTCGCGGTGGCCACCGAGTTCATGGTCACCACCTGGTCGCGGGGCACCACGTGCGGCAGTGCCGCCGACAGGCCCGAGGTGACGAATCGGCTGAACCCGTTGACGATCAACGCGCTGCACAACACCACCAGGTCGCTGGCGCCGGCGGCCAACAGCACACCGGCGGCGATCACCAGGACCAGGCGACCGGCGTTGGCGCCGACGAGTACCGTGCGGCGATCCCAGCGGTCCAGCAGCGCCCCGGCGAACGGGCCGACGATCGAATAGGGAAGGAACAACACCGCGAACGCGCCGGCCACCGCCCACGGGTCCGCGGCGCGCTCCGGGTTGAACAACAAGCCGCCGGCCAGCGCTGCCTGGAACAGGCCGTCGCCGAACTGGCTTGCGGTGCGCAGCTCCAGCAGCCGCCAGAACTCGGGCATGCCACGCACCGCACGCCACAGCGAACCGGGTGCGCTGGCGTCGACCATCCCTCCAACACTACAAATCTCTGCCGGGCGGCTGCCTGTTCGCCACCACGACACCGCGGTGATGCGATGATGGTGCAGTGGCACAGCCGGAGGATCCTGAGGACTTCGTCGCGCCCGCAGCCAACCGAGTGCGGGCCGGAACACTGCTGCTTGCCAACACCGATCTGATGGAGCCGACCTTCCGGCGCAGCGTCATCTACGTCGTCGAACACAACGACGGCGGCACCCTGGGTGTGGTCCTCAATCGGCCGAGTGAAACCGCCGTCTACAACGTGTTGCCGCAGTGGGCGAAGCTGGCCACCAAGCCGAAGACCATGTTCGTAGGCGGGCCGGTGAAACGCGATGCCGCCCTGTGCCTGGGCACGCTGCGGGTGGGGACCGATCCGCAGGGCATGCCCGGCCTGCGCCACATCGCGGGCCGGATGGTGATGGTCGATCTCGACGCCGACCCCGACCTGATCGAACCTGCCATAGAAGGGGTGCGTATCTTCGCCGGCTATTCCGGCTGGACAATCGGCCAGCTGGAGGGCGAGATCGAACGCGACGACTGGATTGTGTTGTCGGCCTTGCCTTCTGACGTGCTGGTCGAACCGAAGGTGGACTTGTGGGGGCGGGTGCTGCGCCGTCAGCCGCTGCCGCTGTCGCTGCTGGCGACCCACCCCATCGACGTCAGCCGCAACTAGTCCGCTGCGCTGCGCGCCAGCCGGCTGGCGATCACCGCGCAGACGAACAGCTGAATCTGGTGAAACAGCATGAGGGGCAACATGATCAGGCCCACGCTGGGAGCCGGGAACAACACCAGGGCCATCGGCAGCCCGGAGGCCAGGCTTTTCTTCGAGCCGCAGAACATCAGCACGATGGAGTCCCCGCGGTCCAGTCCGGCCAGCCGGCCGGTCAGCACGGTGATGCCCAGCACCACCGCCAGCAGCGCGGCGCTGACGACGGCGACGGCGACCACGCGCCACGGCTGCACGCTGTTCCAGATGTGCTCGGTCATCCGCACCGAGAACGCGGCGTAGACGATCAGCAGGATCGAGCCGCGGTCGACGACGCTCGTCAGTGCGGTGTGCCGAGTGATCCACGGGGCCAGCCAGGGCCGCAGCAGCTGGCCGACGGCGAACGGCAGTAGCAGCTGCAGCACGATGTCGACGATCGCCGAGCCGTCGACGTGCGGCGCCCCGCCCAGCGGCATCAACGCGACGACGAGCAACGGTGTGAGCACGACTCCGAGGATGTTGGACAGCGACGCACTGACGATCGCCGCCGACACATGGCCGCGGGCGCAACTCGGGCGGGCAGCACCGTCGCGATCGCCACGACGGCGACGAGCAGCAGCAGGAAGGTGTCGACGGGTAGCCGCGACAGTGAGCCCCTGCTCACCGGCCTACTGGCAGGACCGCACGCAGCTGGTGCAGCTGCCCGCGCACCCGCTCGCCGTCGCTTCGCGGCGGGAGGCGTAGCGGGCGCCCTGCCAGGATCCGGCGCCGATCGTGCCGAGCGCACCGAGCCCGCAGACGACGACTGCCAGCAGCCCCAGGGGCGACGGCGCGGCCAGCGCCGCGGCCCCGCCGACGGCGAGCATCACCGCGGCTGCCAGCTGGGTGGGTGCCACGGTGCGCATCACCTCGGAGGTGAGGTCGGTGGCGGGATGGCGCAGCGTCCACAGGCCCGACCCACCGACCAAAACGGCCAGGGCCAGGCACACCACACCCGCAATCAGCATGGGCCCCACAATACGAGTCGCGGGTCAGCGGTGCTGCGCCGGATCCGCGGGAACGGTGACCGTGACGGTCGCGGTGGCGGCGGTGTTGGTCAGCGGGGCGGCCGCCGGTGCACTGCTCGGAGCGGCGACGGCCGATGCATCGGGCGCGGGCGCGGTCGCGGGTGCTGCCGGTGCGGCGGCGGGTGCTGCCGGTGTCGCGGTCGGCGAGGTCACCCGGAACCCGTTGACGATGGCATCGGTGGCGTCGGCGGTGGCGACGACCTGGCTGGCCGAGGTCGTCACGTACAGCGACACCAGATAGCGGTCGGCGCCGGACTGTGCGATGACATTGCGCCGCGAGGTGTTCAACGTCAGGTCGTTCTCGCGGTAGGTGCCCTCGATGATCGAGGACGGGAAGCCCCCGAAGTCGCCCATCGACGCGCTGGTGGACTGCCAGGCGAACAGCTGCTGGCTGTCGACGTAACCGTGGGTGATCGCTTCCTTGGGGTCGAACTCGCCGACCAGCTTGTACACCTTCAGCTGGGCGTTGGAAGTGTAGAGGCCGTCGCCCCCGACTCTGTCGGCCAGGACGGTGAAGGCGTCGGGAACGTTGGGGTCGGGTACCACGCTCCATCCGCGCGGCATCGGCAGCACGATGTTGAGTGCGGTGAAGCCGCTGGCCTTCTGCGGCTCCAGCACCACGCCCTTGGCCTTGAAGTACTCGGCCAGGGTGCCCGACGTCGCGGGTACGAGGGTCTCTGGGGCAGCCGCGGCGGTGGGCGCGGTGACGGTGGTGGGAACCTCCAGCGGTGCCGAGGTGGCGGGAGTGGCGACCACGGATGCGGCCTGCGGGGTAACGGTGGCGGATTGGGTGATGGCAGGTGCCGGCGGGACGGGGAGGACCGGTTCGGCCGACGCGCTGGCGCCGGCAAACCCGAGCACGGCTGCCGACCCGGCTGCCACACCACCTACAAGTACCCGCCAGTTACGGGCGTTCGTGATCATCGCAGATGTCCTTTTCGACATTGTTGGGTCAGGTGAAACCCCTTGTCAGGGGCCGACTGTATCGGCCGGCGAAACTCGGAGGGTAGGGCCGGAACACAGCTGGAACCAACCCCTGACCGCTCTGCAACGCAACCGATACCAAGCCGTTGCGGGGCCGGGGGCAACCGTCACACCGAGGGGCTCGGGTCGGCCACGTCACAGCCCCTTGCCGGGTCGGCGGAGCCGATCAGCGTGCTTATACCCTGTCTGCGTGACCGAATCGCCGACCGCGGGGACCGCCGACGCCGACACCGACGTGCCGCGGCACCGCTATACCGCCGACGTGGCGGGGCGGATCGAGCAGACGTGGCAGGACAACTGGCAGAGCTGGGGGACGTTCAACGTGCCCAACCCGGTGGGCTCGCTGGCGCCGTCGGACGGTTCGGCTGTGCCCGCCGACAAGATGTTCGTCCAGGACATGTTCCCCTACCCGTCCGGGGAGGGATTGCACGTCGGCCACCCGCTGGGCTACATCGCCACCGACGTCTACGCGCGCTACTTCCGGATGACGGGTCGCAACGTGCTGCACGCGCTGGGCTTCGATGCCTTCGGGCTGCCCGCCGAGCAGTACGCGGTGCAGACCGGCACCCATCCGCGGGAGCGCACCGAGGCCAACATCGTCAACTTCCGCCGCCAGCTCGGTCGATTGGGGCTGGGCCACGACCAGCGGCGCAGCTTCTCCACCACCGACGTCGACTTCTACAAGTGGACCCAGTGGATCTTCCTGCAGATCTACAACGCCTGGTTCGACACCGCCGCGAACAAGGCCCGTCCGATCCACGAGCTGGTCAGTGAATTCGACAGCGGTGCAAGAACTCTCGATGACGGCAGGGTGTGGTCACAGCTGTCGGCCGGCGAACGCGCCGACGTGGTGGACGGCTACCGGCTGGTGTACCGCGCCGACTCGCTGGTGAACTGGTGCCCCGGGCTGGGCACAGTGCTGGCCAACGAGGAGGTCACCTCCGACGGCCGCAGCGAGCGCGGCAACTTCCCGGTGTTCCGGAAGCGGCTGCGGCAGTGGATGATGCGGATCACCGCCTACTCCGACCGGCTGCTCGAGGATCTCGATGTGCTGGACTGGCCCGAGAAGGTCAAGACCATGCAGCGCAACTGGATCGGGCGCTCGACAGGCGCCTCGGTGCTGTTCGGCGCGGCCGGTTCCGACATCGAGGTGTTCACCACCCGCCCCGACACTCTGTTCGGCGCAACGTATCTGGTGCTGGCACCCGAGCACGATCTCGTCGACGGACTGTTGGCCGCGCAGTGGCCTGACGGGGCCGACGCTCGGTGGACCGGTGGCGCGGCCACCCCCGCCGAAGCGGTGGCGGCCTACCGGCGTGCGATCGCGGCGAAGTCGGACCTGGAACGCCAGGAGAACAAGACCAAGACCGGTGTCTTCCTCGGCACATATGCCACCAATCCGGCTGACGGACAACAGGTTCCGATCTTCATCGCCGACTACGTCCTAGCCGGCTACGGCACCGGCGCGATCATGGCCGTGCCCGGCCACGATCAGCGCGACTGGGAGTTCGCCACCGAGTTCGGCCTGCCGATCCGGGAGGTGATTTCCGGCGGTGACGTCACCGAGGCCGCCCACACGGGCGACGGTGCGCTGGTCAACTCGCAGCACCTGGACGGGCTGGGCGTCGAGGACGCCAAGAAGGCGATCACCGAGCGGCTCGAAGCCGACGGCCGCGGCCGTGCGCGGGTCGAATACAAGCTCCGGGATTGGCTTTTCGCGCGTCAGCGGTATTGGGGTGAGCCGTTCCCGATCGTGTACGACGCCGACGGCCGCGCATATCCGCTGCCGGACTCGGCGTTGCCGGTGGAGCTGCCCGACATCGCCGACTACTCACCGGTGCTGTTCGATCCCGACAGTGCCGACAGCGAACCGTCGCCGCCGCTGAACAAGGCGACCGAGTGGGTGCACGTCGACCTCGATCTCGGCGACGGACTCAAGCCCTACACCCGCGACACCAACGTCATGCCGCAGTGGGCGGGCAGCTCGTGGTACGAGCTGCGCTACGCCGACCCGCACAACTCAGAAGAGTTCTGCGCCAAGGAGAACGAGGCCTACTGGATGGGTCCGCGCCCGGCTGAGCACGGGCCGGCCGACCCCGGCGGGGTGGATCTCTACGTCGGCGGCGTCGAACACGCGGTGCTGCATCTGCTGTACTCGCGGTTCTGGCACAAGGTTTTGTACGACCTCGGCCACGTCACATCGCGGGAGCCTTACCGCCGCTTGGTGAACCAGGGTTACATCCAGGCGTTCGCTTACACCGATTCCCGCGGCGCCTACGTGCCGGCCGCTGATGTCGTCGAGCGGGGCGGCAAGTTCTTCCTGCCCGGGCCCGACGGTGAGATCGAGGTGTTCCAGGAGTTCGGCAAGATCGGCAAGAGCTTGAAGAACTCGATCTCGCCCGACGAGATCTGCGACAACTACGGAGCGGACACGTTGCGCGTCTACGAGATGTCGATGGGCCCGCTGGAGGCGTCGCGGCCGTGGGCTACCAAGGACGTCGTCGGCGCGCACCGCTTCCTGCAGCGGGTGTGGCGCCTGGTCGTCGACGAAAGCACCGGGGCCGAAAGGGTTTCCGAGCACGAGGCGCTCGACGAGCAGACACTGCGCCTGCTGCACCGCACCATTGCCGGTGTCCGCGACGACTATGCGGGACTGCGCAACAACACCGCGGCGGCCAAGCTCATCGAGTACACCAACCACCTCACCAAGGAAGGCATCACCGCGCGCGCGGCGCTGGAGCCGCTGGTGCTCATGGTGGCGCCGCTCGCCCCGCATCTGGCCGAGGAGCTGTGGCGGCGGCTGGGCCACGACACGTCGCTGGCGCACGGCCCGTTCCCGCTGGCCGACGAGGCCTACCTGGTGACCGACACCGTCGAGTACCCGGTGCAGGTCAACGGGAAGGTGCGCGGACGCATCACGGTCGCCGCGGACGCCAACAAGGCCAGCCTGGAGGCTGCGGCACTGGCCGACGAGAAGGTGCAGGCGTTCCTGGCCGGTGCCACACCGAAGAAGGTCATCGTCGTGCCGGGGCGCCTGGTCAACCTCGTGCTCTAGTGCGCCGACATCACCGGGGGCGGACGACGACCTGATGGGTGTGGGCGTCGGGCGGGGTGGCGATCACCTCGGCGACGATGCGCGCCACGGTCTTCGGCGACAGGAAGCGCGACGGGTCGTACTCGCCGCCCTCGTAGGCAACCAGGTCCTGCTGCATCTCGGTGTCGACTCGGCCCGGGTGCACGCTGGTGACGCGCAGGCTCGGCTCGTCGGCGCGCAGCGAATCGGCGAACGCGCGCTGGGCGAACTTGCTCGCCGAGTACGCCGCCAGGCCGGGTGAGACGTTGAGGCCGGCGCCGGAGTTGATGAACACCACCTGGCCGCGGGCTGCGCGCAGGGCCGGCAGCAGCGCCAGGGTGAGCGCGACGGGACCGGTCACATTGATCTCGAAGCTGGCCCGCCACTGCTCGGGGATCGACTCGTCGAACCGCCCCGGGTACGCCACTCCCGCGTTGTGTACCAGCACATCCAGCTCGGCCAGCGGTTCGGCCGCCGCCTCGATGGACTCGGGATCGGCCAGATCGAGCGGCCAGGTGGTGGCGCCCAGCCGTGTGGCGAGTGCGTCCAACCGCGCCGACGGCCGGCCTGCCAGCAGCAGCGTGTGGGTTGGTGCCAAAGCCTCGGCGATCGCCGACCCGATCCCACCGCCCGCCCCGGTGATCAAAGCTGTCCCACTCCCCGGGTCGCTGCGCTCCTGCCCGCCGGTGTAGTTCCCCGGGTCGCTGCGCTCCTGCCCGCCGGTCCTATTCCCCGGATCCTCTTCGCTCGGCATGCTCCCGACCCTACCGACCTGCGATTCACAGCGACGGGACGCAGAATGTACGCGTGGCATTCGACCCGAGCTTCGGTCCAACGCAGTTAGCCGCCCGAGCGGCCTACCTCCTGCGCGGCAACGACTTGGGTGTGATGACCTCGGCCGCCCCGCAGCTCTACCCGCACATGTGGAGCTGGGACGCCGCCTTCGTGTCCGTCGGTCTGGCTTCGCTCAGCGTCGAACGGGCCGTCGTCGAGCTCGACACACTGTTGTCGGCGCAGTGGACCAACGGGATGATCCCGCACATCGTGTTCGCCCAGGGCGTCGACGGATACTTTCCCGGACCGGCCCGGTGGGCCTGTTCGGCGTTGGCCGCCAACGCCCCACGCAGCCGGCACACCTCGGGCATCACGCAGCCCCCGGTGCATGCGATCGCCGTGCAGCGGATCCTTGACCGCGCACGCATGCGGGGCCGCTCGACGCGGGCAGTGGCGGAGGCGTTCCTGGACCGGCGCTGGTCGGATCTGGTGCGATGGCACCGCTGGCTGGCCGAAGCCCGCGACCAGAACGAGCGCGGCCGTGTCACCCTCTACCACGGCTGGGAGTCCGGCATGGACAACTCCCCACGGTGGGATTCGGCCTACGCCAACGTGATTCCGGGCAGCGTGCCGGAGTACCAGCGCGAAGACAATCACGTCGTCACCGATCCGACCCAGCGGCCTTCGGATATCGAGTACGACCGGTATCTGTGGCTGCTCGAGGAGATGAAGTCGGTGCGCTACGACGACGACCTCCTGCCGAAAGTCATGAGCTTCGCCGTCGAGGATGTGTTCGTGTCGGCGATCTTCTCGTTGGCCTGCGACGTGCTGGCCAACATCGGCGAGGAATACAAGCGGCCCCACTCCGATGTGCGGGACCTGTATTCGTGGGCGGATCGTTTCCGCGGGGGCGTCGTCGCCACGACTGACGAACGAACCGGCGCGGCAAAGGATTTCGACGTCCGCGCGGACAAGTGGATCGCGACCGAGACGGCGGCCCAGTTCGCTCCGCTGTTGTGCGGCGGCCTGCCGCATGACCAGGAGCGCGCATTGCTGCGCATCCTGGAGGGTCCACGGTTCTGCGGCCACCCGGACCTCAAGTACGCCGTGGTCCCGTCAACATCGCCGGTTTCCAAGGACTTTCGGCCGCGCGAGTACTGGCGGGGCCCGGTGTGGCCGGTGCTGACATGGTTGTTCTCGTGGGCGTTCGCCCGGCGGGGGTGGTCGGAGCGCTCACTGATCCTGCGCCGGGAAGGTCTACGCCAGGCCAGCGACGGCACGTTCGCCGAGTACTACGAGCCGTTCACGGGTGAACCGCTGGGCAGCATGCAGCAGTCGTGGACGGCCGCGGCCGTACTGGACTGGCTGGGCTGACCCACCCACTCACGTCTCGGACTGGTCGGCGATCCGTTCCAGGGGCGCAAGGGCCTTGGCCAACGTCTCGCGCTCCTCGTCGGAGAGCCGGGCCAGCAGCGAGGCCAGGTGAGCACGGCGGTGAGCCAGTGCTTCGCGGTGCTGCACCAAACCCTCCGGGGTCACTTCCACCAACACCGCCCGAAGGTCCGAGGGGTCACGGGACCGCTTGACCACACCGAGTTTCTCCAGCCGACGAATGGCAACCGTGGTCGTGGGGGTGCGCACTCGCTCGCGGGCGGCGAGTTCGGTCATCCGGATCGGGCCGGTTTCGAGCAGGGTCAACAGGATAGACAATTGGGCCAGGGTGAGGTCGCCGCTGTTGGGGGTCCGTGGGTCTCCCCGGCGCAAGACCGAGAACAGCTTGGAGAGGACCCTCTGCAAGTCCCCAGACAGGTCAGTGACCTGCGGTTCGGCCTCAATCATAGTTCGCTAGTCTAACCTGTCGGCTGTCAACCGTGCTGCAATCGCGTTTTCGGCAAGCGGGACTTATAGAACCTGCGACAGGAACCGTTGTAGCCGGTCAGTCGTGGCGGCGGTGAAGATCTGGTCCGGCGGCCCGGACTCGACGACCTTGCCGTGATCCATGAACACCACCGTGTCCGCGGTCGAGCGGGCGAACCCCATCTCGTGTGTCACGACGACCATCGTCATGCCGTCGGCGCCGAGTTCGGCGATCAAGGCCAGGATGCCCTTCACCAGCTCGGGATCCAAGGCCGATGTCGCTTCGTCGAAGAACATCACCTGCGGTGTCATCGCCAGTGCTCGGGCGATCGCCACCCGCTGCTGCTGGCCGCCGGACAGGGTCGCCGGCCGCACGTCGGCCTTGTGCTTGAGGCCCACCCGGTCGAGTTGAGCGAGCGCAAGCTCGCGCGCTTGGTCGGCCGAGAGGTTTTTGAGCTTGCGCGGGCCCAGCGCCACATTGTCGAGAACCGTACGGTGCGGAAAGAGGTTGAAATGCTGGAACACCATGCCGATCCGCTGCCGTAGCTTGTCGGGGTCGTCGCGTAACACCGACCGGCCGTCGAGCAGGATGTCGCCGCGGTCGGGTTCGTAAAGCCGGTTCAAGGTTCGCAGCAGGGTGGACTTGCCCGACCCGGACGGACCGATGACCGCTGCCGTCGTCCCTGCCGGGACCTCGATGTCGACGCCGCGCAGTACCGCGTTGTTGCCGAAGGCGAGGTGGATATCGTTGGCGGCCAACGAGACCGGCTCCGGACGGCTTTCCTTCGCCATCACACCATCTCCTGACTCGTGACGTTGGGTTCCAACGGGTCCTCGTCTGCCGGCGGGCGGCCGCGGCGAAGCCGGTTGTCGATGTAGTTCACCAGGTGGGTCAGCGGAATCGTCAGCAGCAGATAGAACAGGCCGGCCGCCACCAACGGCGAGAGGTTGCCGGTCTGCGCGTTGAGGTCGCGGCCCACCTGGAACAGCTCACGCTGGCTGGCCACCAACCCGAGGAAGTACACCAGCGACGAGGCTTTCAGCAGCGAGATGAACTGGTTGACCAGAGCCGGCAGCACCCGGCGAATGCCCTGCGGTATCACCACCAACCGCATCGAGGAGGAGTAGCTGAAGCCAAGTGCGCGTGAGGCTTCCAGCTGGCCGGGCTCCACGCTTTGGATACCGGAGCGGAAGATCTCGCCGATGTAGGCCGCGGCCATCAGGCCCAGCGCGGCGATACCCAAGGGGTACGGGTTGTTTCCGGTCAGCCCGCCGACCACGGGGCCGATGCCCAAGCCGATCAGCAGGATGATCACGACTTCCGGCAGTCCGCGGAAGATGTCGGTGTAAATGCGGGCCGGCAGTCGCAGCCACCGCGACCGGGAGATCCCGGCGACCGCGAGCGTCATCCCCAGCAGCAGGCCGATGATGCTGGCGCTGATGGTCAGCAGCAGGGTGTTGGGCAGCCCGGTCCGTACCAGGTCGGGGATGGCCTTCTTGTAAAGCTCGATATCCAAGAAGGATTCGCGTAATTGCGTCAGTACCGACTTGGTGGCCACCGGTGCGGCCTCGGTGGGTTTCTGGCTGGCGGCGATCGCGTTGAAGTCGGGCAGTTGCGGCAGCGGGGCGGCCTTCGACCCGGGTTTCCAGCCGGGGGGCAGTGCGCGGGGCACCCAGTCGGTGTAGAGCCGCGCCCAGGTGCCGTCGGCGATCACGGCATCCAGGCCCGCGTTGAGCGCGTCGATCAGCGGCTGGTTCTCTTTGGCGACGGCGTAGGCGACGAAATTGTCCAAGCTGAAGGTGTTTTCGACGATCACCGCGGGATCGCCCGGTCGCACAGTGCCTTGTGCCTGCTGAGAGGGCGCCACCCAGGCGTCGATCTGGCGGGTCTTGAGGCTGGCGTAGACGGTGTTGTAGTCGGGGAACTTGACCGGCTGTAGTCCGAGGGTGTCGATCACGTAGGACTCCTGCACGGTGCCCTGGACGACGCCGATGCGCTGGCCGGGACCGAGCTTGTCGAAGCCGGTGATCGGCGACCCCGACGGTACGACGAGGGAGAAATAGCCGAAGTCGTAGCCGTTGGTGAAGCCGACCGTGCGGCGGCGGGCGTCAGTGGTCGTGATTGACGACGAGCCGACGTCGAAGCGGCGCGCGGCGACCTGGGCGAGCAGGCCGGAGAACTCGGTGCCGACGAAGTTGATCTTCAGACCGATCTTCTCGGCGATCGCCCGCAACAGCTCGTTGTCGAAGCCGGTGAATTGGCCCTGGGCGTTGATGCAGATGCTCGGCGGTGCGTCCGACAGGGTGCCGACGGTTAGGGTGCCCGGCGTGATCAGCCGCAACGCGTCGAGTTTCACTGCGCTCAGCGGCTCGGTGGTGGCGGTCGTGTACTTGTCCTCGCCGGGTCCGCTGGCGGCGGCGGCAAGGTTGGTGGGCAGTGCGCTGGCCGCCTTCTCGCCGGGCGGGGCGCACTGGTCGGCATTCGCGGGTGCCATCGGAGCGAGGCTGAACGTCAGCAGCAGCGCGATCAGCACGGCCGGCAGCCTGCGCCAGTACATGGTCATCATTAGAAAGTAGTTGCCAACCGTTGTGAGGCACGCGCTTCGGATCAGGTGGAATCCAAGCCCGCGAAGACCCCGCGCCGGTCGAGATCGGCAATCAGCAGGTCTGCCATCAGGTCGGCCCTGTCGATGCACGCGCGCCGGGCCGCGGCCGGATGACTCTGCCCGATCGCGGCATACTCGGCCTCGATGAGAGGCAAAAGGTGGGCGCGCGTGGCGTCGTATTGGCTCCAGAACTTCCGCGGCATGAAGCTGCGCGAGGAGCGGATGGTCGCCGCCAGGCGGGGGCCGGCGTATTCGGCGATGACGATGTCGCGGAACCGCTCGGCGCCGACGACGTAGGTCTGCGAGTCGGTCGCGACGCGCACGTCCGTCATGGCGGCGTCGAGTTCGGCGAGCACGTCAGGTCGCGGGTCGGCGGCGGCGCGGGCCGACACCGCCCCGGTGAGCAGACCGTGTACCTCGTGGTGCTCGCGCAGCGTGGCCTCGTCGAACTTCTGGACGAATGCGCCGCGGTGGTAGCGGGTGATCAGGATGCCGTCGTGCTCCAGTTGAAGCAGTGCTTCCTGGACCGGAACGCGGCTCAGCCCCAGGGCCGCGGCTACTTCGTTGCGGTCGACGCGGTCGCCGGAGCGAAGTCTGCCCGCCATGAGCAGGTCGAGAATGTGGGCGACGACCTGGTCTTTCTCCTTGACGCCATAGCGTTTGGGCACGGTTCCCTCGGATGCGCACCGTCGGGAGGGGTGGCGCGCTCCGGTCATCCTGCCCGGGTAGGCCGTCGCGCCGCCAGGCTATTCCGCCATTCGGCACTAACGAGACTGTCAGTCTCGTTACGCTGCCGGCATGACGACGACGGAATTGCCCGACGACTTCTACGCGGGCGCCCCGATGGCGAGCGGGCGCACCGCAGCGATGCAGTATCTCCGGCAGCCCGGATCGGTGTACCGAGTCGGCGGGACCTGGCTCATCACCAGCTACGATGGGGTGCGGTTCGCGCAGAAGAACCCCGACCTGTTCTCCTCGGCCAAGGCCTTCGACATGGTGGCCAACGCCATCCAGATGATCCCACTGGCGATCGATCCGCCCAAGCACGCGGACTATCGGCGCGTGCTTGATCCGATGTTCGGCCCCAAACGCATGGATGCCATGGACGCCGATCTGCGGGCGCAGCTGCGCGGACACATCCACGCTTTCGCCCCGCTGGGGCGCTGTGACGTGGTCGCGGATCTGTCCTACAAGTTCCCGACTCAGGCGATCCTGACCCTGTTCGGATTACCCCTTGAGCACTTGCCGAAGTTTCTCGAGTGGGTCACCGGCATCATCAAGGAGGCCAATGTCACCTCGCTGGGTCAGGAACCGCCGCAGCGCGTGATCGAGTGCAGCATGGCGCTGTTCGGCTTTCTGGCCGAACAGCTCGAAATCAAGAAGAGCCATCCGGGCGAGGACATGCTCAGCGCCATACTGGCCCTCAACGGCGACGACGCCTGGACTGATGCCGAGATCCTTGGCCTGTGCTTCCTGATTGTGCTGGCCGGCCTGGACACCGTCACCGGTGCCATCGGCTACTCCTTACTGAACTTGGCGACCAATCCCGAACTGCGCCAACGACTTATCGCCGACCAGTCGCTGATCGCGCCGTTCATCGAGGAGATACTGCGGCTCGACGGCCCGGTGCCCGGCGTGCCACGCCTCACCACCAGGGACGTCGAGATCGACGGCGTGACCATCCCCGCCAATTCGCCGGTGATGCTGCTGCTCGGCACGGCCAACCGCGAAGTCCCCTCAGCGGCCGACCACCCGAACGAGATGGATCTGACGGGCAAACCCACCCACCTGGGCTTCGGCGGCGGTATCCACCGTTGCCTCGGTTCTCATCTGGCGCGCCGTGAACTACGGCTCACCATCGAGGAGTTCCACGCCCGAATCCCCGAGTACCGGCTGGCCGGCGAGGCCAAGACCCTGTGGCCGGCAGGCACTCTCGGACTTGAGTCGCTACCGCTGGAGTTCGAGCCCTGCTGAGTCAGCGGCTGTCGCGCCAGCGGATCAGCGCCTGCGCGGCGGTCAGGTCGTAGTCGGGTCCGTCGCACCCGACCGTCATCAGCGTCACGCCCAGACCGGCCAGTGCCTCGGCGTTGGCCGCCAGGGTGTCGGCGTCGCGCCCTTCCACACCTGAGGAGCGCTCGACGGTGGCGGGGTCGCGTCCGAGGTCCGCACAGTGCCGCGCCAGCGCCTCGGCCTTGCCGGGGTAGGTCTCGGCGTTGGTGAAGCTGTGCCACTGGTCGGCGTGCTCGGCGACCAAGCGCAGCGTCTTGCGCTCACCTTGACCGCCGATGAGGATCGGGATGTGCCGGGTCGGTGCCGGGTTGAGCTTGGCCAGCCGGGACTTGATCCGCGGCAGTGCCTGGGCCAGATCGTCGAGCCTGCTGCCGACGGTGCCGAACTCGTAGCCGTACTCGTCGTAGTCCTTTTGTTTCCAGCCTGATCCGATGCCCAGGATCAGTCGACCGCCCGAGATGTGGTCGACAGTGCGAGCCATGTCCGCCAGCAGTTCGGGATTGCGATACGAGTTACAGGTGACCAGCGCGCCGATCTCGACGCGGGAGGTCTGCTCGGCCCAGGCGCCGAGCATGGTCCAGCACTCGTAGTGAGCGCCGTCGGGATCGCCGTAGAGCGGATAGAAGTGGTCCCAGTTGAAGACCACGTCGACGCCGATGTCCTCACAGCGGAGCACCGCGTCGCGGATCTGGGCGTAGTCGTCGGAATGTTGGGGCTGAAGCTGCACACCGATGCGAATGGGAAAGGTCACACCTGAAACGGTACGTCGTCTCAGACGCCGCTGTTGCCGCGGTCCCGGTAGAGGACGTCAGCCGCCCAGAACGTCGCGCAGCAGTGCCACCAGCGCGCGTGGCTGGTCGCCCTGCACCGAGTGTCCGGAGTCAGCCACCACGTGCACCGATTGGAATCCCGGTGCGGTGCGGGCGAATTCGGCAGCGTCGGCGTCGTTGACGAAGAACGAGTTCGCCCCGCGGATCAAGGTGGTGGGAGTGGTGAGCCGGGGGACGTCGTCCCACAGACCCTCGAAGCCCTCGCCCTTGCGGATCGAGTCGTAGCGCCACGTCCAGGTGCCGTCTTCGTTCTGCTTGGAGTTGTGGAACACTCCGCGCCGCAATGAGTTGCGGTCGCGGTGCGGGGCAGCGGCCACCGTCACCTCGAGCATGGACTGGAAGTCGGGGAAGGTGCGATCGCCCTGCACGAGTGCGACGGTGCCCATCTGGGCCTTGGTCATCTGCTCGTGCCGTTCCGGTGCCGACGGCGTGACGTCCACCATGACGAGCTCGCGCACCAGCTCCGGGTTGGTGACTGCCAGGCGCATCGCGGTCAGACCGCCCAGTGACATCCCGACGACGAGTTCGGCGTCCGGCGCCAGTTCGCGGATCACCGGCTCGACGGCGACGGCGTTGAGCCGGGGACCGTAGTCGCCGTCCTCCCGCCAGCCGGAGCGACCATGCCCGGGCAGGTCGATTGCCAGCGCGGGCACCCCGAGCCCGAGGATCACGGTGTCCCAGGTGTGGGCGTTCTGCCCGCCGCCGTGCAGGAACACCACCCGCACCGGGTCGCCACCGCTGTGCGGTGAATCGGCCGAGCCCCAGCGGATCGCGCTGATGGCGCCGCGCTCGATGCGGGCCACCGTGGGCAGCGGCCCCGTGACGCCGGCCTGCTCGGCGTTCTCCGGCAGCAGGGCGAACTCGTCGAGCCTGAGCAGTTCGTCGTCTGTGATCACTAGCTCTTTATACGACGAGTCTGCGGTGAGATCGCATCCCGGCGGGATTTCCGCGATCTCACCGCAGACTCGATGCAAGAACTATCCCTTGATGAACCCTTCGAGCTGCTCGCGGGCGACATCGTCGGCCAGCTGCACGGGCGGGCTCTTCATCAGGTAGGCCGAGGCCGGGATGATCGGGCCGCCGATACCGCGGTCCTTGGCGATCTTCGCCGCGCGCACCGCGTCGATGATCACGCCGGCGGAGTTGGGGGAGTCCCACACCTCGAGCTTGTACTCCAGGTTCAGCGGCACGTCGCCGAAGGCACGGCCTTCCAGGCGGACGTAGGCCCACTTGCGGTCGTCGAGCCACGCGACGTGGTCGGACGGGCCGATGTGGACGTTCTTGTCCTCGATCTTGCCGGCGAGCGAGCCGGACAGATTGGAGGTGACGGCCTGGGTCTTGGACACCTTCTTCGACTCCAGCCGCGTGCGCTCGAGCATGTTCTTGAAGTCCATGTTGCCGCCGACGTTGAGCTGATACGTGCGGTCGAGAGTGACGCCGCGGTCTTCGAACAGCTTGGCCATCACGCGGTGGGTGATGGTCGCGCCGACCTGGCTCTTGATGTCGTCGCCAACGATCGGCACCCCGGCATCCTCGAACTTCTTGGCCCACACCGGGTCCGAGGCGATGAACACCGGAAGCGCGTTGACGAACGCCACGCCGGCGTCGATGGCGCACTGGGCGTAGAACTTGTCAGCCTCTTCCGAACCCACCGGCAGATAGGAGACCAGGACGTCGACTCGAGCGTCCTTGAGGATCTTCACCACGTCGACCGGCTGCTCGTCGGAGATCTCGATGGTCTCGGCGTAGTACTTGCCGATGCCGTCGAGGGTCGGGCCGCGCTGTACTACGACGTCGGTCGGCGGCACGTCGGCGATCTTGATGGTGTTGTTCTCGGAGGCGAAGATGGCCTCGGAGAGGTCGAAGCCGACCTTCTTGGCGTCGACGTCGAACGCGGCGACGAACTTCACGTCGCGCACGTGGTACTGGCCGAGCTTGACGTGCATCAGGCCGGGGACGGTCGAGTTCGGGTCGGCATCCTGGTAGTACTGGACGCCCTGGACGAGCGAGGATGCGCAGTTTCCGACGCCGACAATGGCGACCCGCACATCTGTCGACGTTCCTGGCGCCTGGTGCTCAGTCATGGACGTTCTCCTTCTTGTACTTCTGGCTGTTGTTCAGGTATTGCGTGGACTCAGGCCTGGTCCGGGTGCGTCTGTGCGACCCGCTCCGCGGCGATCAGTTCGTTGAGCCACTTGACTTCCCGCTCGCTGGACTCCAAACCCAGCTGATGCAGTTGTCGGGTGTAGCGGTCGAACGAATTGCTGGCCCGCGCGACTGCTTCACGAAGGCCTTCCCGCCGTTCCTCCACCTGGCGACGACGCCCCTCGAGGATGCGCATCCGCGCTTCGGCCGGTGTGCGGTTGAAAAACGCGAGGTGCACGCCGAAGCCGTCGTCGGTGTAGTTCTGCGGTCCGGTGTCGGCCACTAGTTCGGTGAACCGCTGCCGACCCGCGTCGGTGAGCTGATACACCCGTCGGGCGCGGCGCAACACCGCGGTTCCGGCGGGCAAGGCGTCCTCGACGATCAACCCGTCGGCCTGCATCCGGCGCAACGCCGGGTACAGCGAGCCGTAGGAAAAAGCGCGGAAAGCCCCCAACAGGCCGGTCAGTCTCTTGCGCAGCTCGTAGCCGTGCATGGGGGACTCCAGGAGAAGACCCAGGATGGCCAGCTCCAACATCGGGTCACCTCCTTTGCTCAACCGTTACGGTGCTTCAACACCTCCACAAACTGTATCGGACCGATATATTCGACGCCACTTGAAGATGAACACAAGGGTGCCTCAAAGCAGCCGGTGCCGCACCGTGCGGCTACTCGGCGGTGAATAGCCCAAGGTCAGGGGTAGTTGATCTGCTTGACCGTGCCGTCGGGCGCCAGCTCGATGTACCCGCTGCCGAAATCGCTGGATACATAGATCGAAATCGTCAGGGTTCCCGGGGCGGTGGGATCGCGGCTCGGGTCGATGACCAGATAGGTGCTCTTGACGTCGGCGGGCTTGATGTTCAGCGTCTCGGGCGCACCGCGCAGCACACCGACGACGGCCTTGGCGTCGAACTTGCCCAGGTCGACGACGGTAGCGTCGCTGGATTTGGAGGTGGTGCTGGGGTCATCCCAGCCGCCGCGATAGGTGTAGCTCAGCGTGCGACGGTCGTCGTTCGGGTCGGGGCGATCCAGCGAGGCGTAGTCGGGGTAGATCACCATCCGGTAGCCGGTGGTGTCGCCGAACCGTTTCTTCATCTGCTCGAGCAACCCGTTGAGGCCGCCCAGGGACAGCAATTGGCGCGGCGGGGTCAGCACTACCGGTCCCACCCCGTCGGCCTTGGCGCCCGGATCGGAAGTGAAGTTCAGCGGCGACGGAGTGTTGCCGTACAGACCCCAGCCGATCCCGATGCCCAACACCACCAGCACACCGGCCACCGCGGCCCGGATTCCCCAGCCGCCGCCCGCCGACGGCACGGCCAGGCGCGCCTTCTTCAGGGTCGGCAACTGAACCGGCGCATTTCCGGTCTGCAGGTCCGACACCAGCGCGCGCAGGTCTCCCAGGGTCATCGCGGTGGTGGCGGCCTTGACGCGCTCGCCGTGCTCGGCCATCGACAGTTGGCCCTCAGACAGCGCGGTGTCGAGAATCTGGCAGATGTCGTTGCGGTCGCTGTCCTTGGCGCGGGTGCTTGCTGTCTGGGAGGTCGCCACGTCGATGATCGTAGGAGTTCGCCACCCAACACCGCAGAACAGATGGGTAATCCGGTAGACCCGGGGGCCGGTTACCCGCCGGTGCTCAGAGACCCCACGTACTCTGGTCCCCGTGCGACTGCAGCGACAGGTGGTGGATTACGCCCTTCGGCGACGCTCCCTGCTGGCCGAGGTGTATTCCGGCCGCACGGGTGTCACCGAGGTCTGCGACGCCAACCCCTACCTGCTTCGCGCCGCCAAATTCCACGGCAAGACCAGTTCGGTCATGTGCCCGATCTGCCGCAAGGAACCGCTGACCCTGGTGTCGTGGGTGTTCGGCGATCACCTGGGCGCGGTGTCGGGTTCGGCCCGGTCCGCAGAGGAACTGGTGCTGCTGGCGACCAAGTTCGACGAGTTCTCGGTGCATGTGGTGGAGGTATGCCGAACCTGCGAATGGAATCACTTGGTCAAGTCATATGTGCTCGGAGCGCCACGTCCCACCAACGGACGTGGTCGCCGCGGCACCCAGACGGCGCGCTCCGGCGCGCGCACGGCCAGTGAATAGCGAAGGGCGTCACGACCGGCCAGCCACTGAAATCCGTTCGGGTTCAGGGGGCGATGGTGTGCCCAGCGCGCCGCGGCACGGCAGCGAGACGCCGACGACCAAGATTCCGACGGGTGAGAACACCGCACCGGGCGCCGACCCGGCTCCGACCCGCAGTGCGCCGCGCCGTCAGGTTCCGCCCGACGATCGGCTGACCACTCTCATCGAGCCGGTGCGCGACGACACCGAACCGCTGCTGCGCGACCCGATCGACGTGGTCAAGGCGGCGCTGGACGGCACAGCGCCGCCGAAGCCCCCGCCGCATCCACCACCCCCGCCCGGTGGCGGCTCCGGCGGCGGACAGCCGCCGCGGCCCTCTCGGCAGATCTCGTGGAAGTGGGTGCGCCGCTCGGCGTTGCTAGCCGCCGTCGTCCTGATCGTGTTGCCGATCCTCACCTTCGGCATGGCCTACCTGATCGTCGACGTGCCGCAGCCCGGTGACCTCCGCACCAACCAGGTGTCGACGATCCTGGCCAGTGACGGTTCGGAGCTGGCCAAAATCGTTCCGCCCGAAGGCAACCGGGTCGATGTCAACATCGACCAGGTTCCGGTGCATGTGCGCGACGCGGTGATGGCCGCCGAGGACCGAGACTTCTACAGCAATCCGGGGTTCTCCCTGACCGGTTTCGCCCGCGCGATCAAGAACAACCTGTTCGGCGGTGACCTGCAAGGCGGCTCGACGATCACCCAGCAGTACGTGAAGAACGCCCTGGTCGGTGATGCACGGTCCGGTATCGGCGGCCTGGTGCGAAAGGCCAAGGAACTCGTGATCTCGACGAAGATGTCGCGCGAGTGGTCCAAAGACGAAGTGCTGCAGGCGTATCTGAACATCATCTATTTCGGCCGCGGTGCCTACGGCATCTCGGCGGCTTCCAAGGCCTACTTCAACAAGCCGGTCGAGCAGCTGACCGTCGCCGAGGGGGGCCTGCTGGCCGCGTTGATCCAACGGCCTTCGACGCTGGACCCCGCAGTCGACCCAGACGGTGCGGCCGCGCGGTGGAACTGGGTGCTCGACGGCATGGTGTCGATGGGTGCGCTCTCGAAAGAGGAACGCGCCCAACAGGTCTTCCCGGCAACTGTCCCACCGGACCAGGCCCGCTCGGAGAACATCACCACCGGTCCTAACGGGCTGATCGAACGCCAGGTCACCAAGGAACTGCTCGACCTGTTCAACATCGACGAGCAGACGCTGAACACCCAGGGCCTACAGATCACCACCACCATCGATCCGCAGGCGCAGCAATCCGCCGTGGACGCGGTGTCGAAGTATCTGGACGGCCAGATGCCGGACATGCGGGCCGCGGTGGTCTCGATCGATCCCCGCACCGGCGGTGTGAAGGCCTACTACGGCGGCTCGGACGCCCAGGGCTTCGACTTCGCCCAGGCCGGACTGCCGACGGGCTCGTCGTTCAAGGTGTTCGCGTTGGTGGCCGCGCTCGAGCAGGGCATGGGCCTGGGTTACCAGGTCGACAGTTCGCCGGTGAATCTCAACGGGGTCACCATCACCAACGTCGAGGGTGAGGGCTGCGGCGTCTGCAACATCGCCGAGGCGCTGAAGCGGTCGCTCAACACCAGCTATTACCGGCTGATGCTGAAGCTGAAGAACGGCCCGGCCGACGTCGCCGACGCCGCGCACCGGGCCGGTATCGCCGAAAGCTTCCCCGGTGTGGACCACACCCTGTCCGAGGACGGCAAGGGCGGCCCGCCGTACAACGGCATCGTCCTCGGGCAGTACCAGACCCGCGTGATCGACATGGCATCGGCGTACGCGACGCTGGCGGACTCCGGCATTTATCACAAGCCGCACTTCGTCCAGAAGGTCGTCAACTCGCGTGGCGAGGTCCTCTTCGACGCGTCCCAGCAGGACAACAGCGGTGAGCGCCGGATCGAGAAGGCAGTCGCCGACAACGTGACCTCGGCGATGCAGCCCATCGCCGGCTGGTCCAATGGGCACAACCTGGCCAACGGCCGGCCGTCGGCCGCCAAGACCGGCACTAACCAGCTCGGCGACACCGGCGCCAACCGCGACGCCTGGATGGTGGGCTACACCCCGTCGCTGTCGACCGCGGTATGGGTCGGAACCACTGACGGCGCACAGCCTTTGGTGAACAAGTGGGGCGGGCCGGTGTACGGCTCGGGGATTCCCTCGGACATCTGGAAGGCCACTATGGACGGCGCCCTCAAGGGCACCGACATCGAGTCCTTCCCCAAACCCGCGACCGTGGGTGGGTATGCCGGGGTGCCGGCCGCCCCGCCGCCGCCGCCCACGACCACAGTTCCCCCGCCGCCGAGTGAGACGGTGATTCAGCCCAGTATCGAAGTGGCGCCTGGCATCACGATCCCGATCGGGCCGCCCACGACGATCACGAACCCGCCGCCGGGACCGCCTGCGCCGGAAGCGCCGCTGCCACCGGGGGATCCCAACGCGACTGTTCCGCCACCACCTCCGCCGCCGTGATCGACGGGGACGGCCACCAGCGCTCGACGGTGTCGCCGCTGCCGCTCGCCGAAGACTTGCGCAGCGCTGACGACCGCGACTTTCCCAGTCGCACTGACAAGCTGGGATCGGCGCTGTCCGAGGTCGTCGGCGGCCCGGTCGGCAAGCATGCGATGGTCGGGCGCACCCGGGTCTTCACCCCGGTGCGTGTCATGTTCCTGATGGCTCTGGTGGTGCTGGCGCTGGGCTGGTCGACGAAGGCGCCGTGCCTGCAGACCGTCGGCACCGGCCCGCCCGACAAGCGAGTCGCCAACTGGCAGAACCAGCGCGCGTACTACGAGCTGTGCTACTCCGATACCGTGCCGCTCTACGGCGCGGAGTTGTTGAGCCAGGGCAAGTTTCCGTACAAGTCGAGTTGGATCGAGACCGACTCCAGCGGTCGGCCGCAGATCCGCTATGACGGTAAGCCCGCGATTCGGTACATGGAGTATCCGGTGCTGACCGGGGTCTACCAGTACGTGTCGATGGCACTGGCCAAGACGTATACCGCGGTGGCGAAGATGGCCTCGCTTCCGGTGATCGCCGAAGTCGTGATGTTCTTCAACTTCGCCGCCGTCGGGTTGGCACTGGCCTGGCTGGCGACGGTGTGGGCGACGTCGTGGTTGGCTGGCCGGCGGGTCTGGGACGCCGCACTGGTGGCGGCCTCCCCCGTGCTCGTGTTCCAGATTTTCACCAATTTCGATGCTCTGGCAACGGCTTTGGCGATGGGCGGGCTGCTGGCGTGGGCGCGCCGAAGACCTTTCCTGGCGGGCATTCTGATCGGGTTGGGGGTATCGGCCAAGCTGTACCCGGTGCTGTTACTCCTGCCGCTCGTGGTGCTGGCCATCCGCACCGATCGGGTCGCCGACGCTGCGCGCACGGTCGTCGCTGCGGTGGCCGCGTGGTTCGTGGTGAACCTTCCCGTGATGCTGTTGTTCCCGCGCGGCTGGTCGGAGTTCTTCCGGCTGAACTCGCGCCGCGGCGACGACATGGACTCGCTATACAACGTGGTCAAGTCCTTCACCGGGTGGGAGGGTTTCGACGGCGGCCTCGGTTTCTGGGAGCCGCCGGTGGTGCTCAACACCGTCGTCGCCGTGTTGTTCCTGTTGTGTTGTGCAGCAATCGCTTACATCGCGCTGACGGCCCCGCAACGGCCGCGGGTGGCGCAGCTGGCATTCCTGACGGTGGCCGTGTTCCTGTTGGTGAACAAGGTGTGGAGCCCGCAGTTCTCGCTGTGGCTGGTGCCGCTGGCGGTGCTGGCGCTGCCGCATCGGCGAATTCTGTTGGCGTGGATGACGATCGACATGCTGGTGTGGGTGCCGCGGATGTTCTACCTCTACGGGGAGGCGAACAAGGGTCTGCCCGAGCAGTGGTTCACTGCCACCGTGTTGGTGCGCGACCTCGCGGTGATCGCGCTGATGGTGCTCGTCATCCGCCAGATCTACCGGCCGCAGTCTGACCTGGTGCGCTGGGGCGGGCGGATCGACGACCCGGCCGGCGGGGTGTTCGACCGGGCGCCGGACGCTTACCCGACATGGTTGCCGCAGCGGTTGCGCCCGAAGGCGACCACCCCTGAGCCCGAGACCGAAGGAACCCCGGATGCAAGTCGCGATAGCGCTGTTCCCGCGTAACACCGCACTGGATGCCGTCGGGCCCTACGAGGTGCTGCAGCGGATCCCGTCGATCGACGTCGTCTGGGTGGGTCATCAGCGCGGTGAGGTGCGCAGCGACAACGGGATGCTCGGCATGACCTGTGACGCCACCTTCGAGGAGGTGACCGAACCCGATGTGGTGGTGTTCCCCGGCGGGATCGGTACCCGCGCCCTGATCCACGACGAGCAGGTGCTCGACTGGGTGCGCCGGGTGCATCAGCAGACGACGTTCACCACCTCGGTGTGCACGGGCAGTCTGGTGCTCGCCGCGGCCGGGTTGCTCACCGGGCTGACGGCCGCCACCCACTGGCGGGCCGTCGAACTGCTGGAATCGCTCGGCGCGATTTATACCCCGCAGCGGGTGGTCGAACATCTTCCGCAGCGCATCATCACCGCCGCCGGGGTGTCCAGCGGTATCGACATGGCGCTGCGACTCGTCGAGCTGCTGGTGGACCGGGAGGCGGCCCAAGCTGCGCAGTTGATGATCGAGTACGACCCGCAGCCCCCATTCGATTCGGGTGGGCTGGCCAAGGCATCCCAGGCCACCCGGGACCGGGCCGGCGAGTACTACCAATCGCGGAGCTGATTTCGCTGATCAGCCGCGTTCCGGTAGCCTAGCCAGGTTGCCGACGCAGGCGACTCTCCTGCCACGGAACTACCGTGG
The DNA here is from genome assembly GCF_011694515.1 of Mycobacterium sp. DL592. Classification (NCBI taxonomy): domain Bacteria; kingdom Bacillati; phylum Actinomycetota; class Actinomycetes; order Mycobacteriales; family Mycobacteriaceae; genus Mycobacterium; species Mycobacterium sp. DL592. The sequence continues at coordinate 4,979,595 of NZ_CP050192.1, forward strand.
CCGCTACGACCATAGGAGGTGATGAGGTTCCCATGCGTCCATACGAAATCATGGTCATCCTTGACCCCACTCTTGACGAGCGCACCGTTGCCCCGTCCCTGGAGACGTTCTTGAACGTCATCCGGAAAGACGGCGGCAGTGTCGACAAGGTCGACATCTGGGGTCGTCGTCGGCTGGCCTACGAAATCGCCAAGCACGCCGAAGGCATCTACGCCATCGTCGACGTGAAGGCCGAACCGGCCACCGTGTCCGAGCTCGACCGTCAGCTCAACCTGAACGAGTCGGTGCTGCGGACCAAGGTGATGCGGACCGACAAGCACTAAGTGGAGAACTGCGCGCAGCGTCGTACCCGTTACGTAGGCTTCGCGGTAAATCCACCCGCCTATGCCAGGAGGACCTAGTGGCCGGTGACACGACCATCACCGTCGTCGGAAATCTGACGGCCGACCCCGAACTTCGGTTCACCCCGTCCGGTGCTGCCGTCGCCAACTTCACGGTGGCGTCCACACCGCGGATCTTCGACCGCCAGAGCTCGGAGTGGAAGGACGGCGAAGCGCTGTTCTTGCGCTGCAACATCTGGCGTGAGGCGGCCGAGAATGTCGCCGAGAGCCTCACCCGGGGCTCTCGGGTCATCGTGACCGGTCGGCTCAAGCAGCGGTCCTTCGAGACCCGTGAGGGTGAGAAGCGCACGGTGTTTGAGGTCGAGGTCGACGAGATCGGCCCGTCACTGCGGTACGCCACTGCCAAGGTCAACAAGGCCTCGCGCGGTGGCGGCGGCGGTGGTGGCTTCGGCAGCGGCGGTGGCGGTGGCTCCCGGCCTGCGGCTGCGGCGTCTGAACCCAGCGACGATCCGTGGGGCAGTGCTCCGGCGTCGGGTTCGTTCGCCGGCGGAGACGACGAACCACCCTTCTGACATAACCGAGATACCTTCAGCGCGCCGGTGCGCGCTCATGAATGAACGAAAGAGATTGACTCATGGCCAAATCCTCCACGAAGCGGCGTCCTGCCCCGGAAAAGCCGGTCAAGACCCGCAAGTGCGTGTTCTGCTCCAAGAAGGGCCAGAACATCGATTACAAGGACACCGCGCTCCTGCGCACCTACATCAGCGAGCGCGGCAAGATCCGTGCCCGCCGGGTGACGGGCAACTGTGTGCAGCACCAGCGTGACATCGCGATCGCCGTCAAGAACGCGCGCGAGGTTGCTCTGCTGCCGTTCACCTCGTCGGCGCGATAGACAAGGAAGTAACGACAATGAAGCTGATCCTGACTGCCGAGGTCGATCACCTCGGCGTGGCCGGTGACACCGTCGAGGTGAAGGACGGGTACGGCCGCAACTACCTGCTGCCCCGTGGCCTTGCCATCGTTGCCTCGCGCGGTGCGCAGAAGCAGGCTGACGAGATCCGCCGTGCCCAAGAAGTGAAGACGGTCCGTGACCGCGAGCACGCCGTCGAGATCAAGACCGCCATCGACGCCCTGGGCGCCATCACGTTGCCGGTGAAGGCCGCCGGCGACTCCGGCAAGCTGTTCGGTTCGGTGACCGCCAACGACATCGTCGGCGCCATCAAGAAGGCGGGCGGCCCGAGCCTGGACAAGCGGACCGTCCAGCTGCCCAAGACGCACATCAAGGCGACCGGCAGCCACACCGTCGGCGTGCACCTGCACCCCGAGGTCAACGTCGACCTGACCGTCGACGTCGTCGCGGCGAATTAGCCACCAGCGTCAATTTCCCCGGGTGGCGGCCCTAGCGGCTGCCCCCGGGGAATTGCTGTCTTCTGGCGAACTCTTGCCGATGAGTGAGCGACAGCTAACCTAACCGTCCGTTAACCTTGCGCATAAGTCGCGGCAACACAACACGCCCGGGATCGCAACCTGGGCCGACACGCCGCACAACTTGCCATCCACAGAACATATGTGGGGCTACTGTGCGCTCAACTGGGCAGATGGTGCATAAGTACACAGTGATCCACAGGTTCTCCCCAACGCCTCAACACCGTTGTCCCCAGGTATACCCAAACCATCAACAGGTTCATGAACAGGCTGGGGTTGCGATGCCTTCAGCAACGTCTAGCGTGATGGCTCTGCGGTGCAGAGCCATCCTCGTGACGACCGGCCTTGTCGGTACCCCGGGGTAAAAATCTGGACAGCAGATCGAACGTGCGTTCGGCAAGCAAGGCGAGGAGGTGGGGGTTACTCGATGGCGGTAGTTGACGATCTCGGTCAGACCGGGATGGGCGCTCCTCCGCCCAGCGAGGACTTCGGGAGGCAGCCGCCCCAAGACCTCGCTGCCGAGCAGTCGGTGCTGGGCGGGATGCTGCTGAGCAAGGACGCCATCGCCGATGTGCTCGAGAAGCTCCGTCCGGGCGACTTCTACCGGCCCGCCCATCAGAACGTCTACGACGCGATTCTGGACCTCTACGGCCGCGGTGAGCCCGCCGACGCGGTCACCGTGGGTGCCGAGTTGGACCGCCGGGGCCTGTTGCGCCGTATCGGCGGCCTGCCGTATCTGCACACCCTGATTTCGACGGTGCCGACGGCGGCCAACGCCGGGTACTACGCCAGCATCGTCGCCGAGAAGGCGCTGCTGCGCCGGCTGGTGGAAGCCGGCACCCGGGTGGTGCAGTACGGCTATGCCGGGGCCGAGGGCGCCGACGTCGACGAGATCGTCGACCGCGCGCAGGCCGAGATCTACGACGTCACCGAGCGGCGTACCTCAGAAGACTTCATCCCGCTCGAGCAGCTGTTGCAGCCGACGATGGACGAGATCGACGCCATCGCGTCCCAGGGCGGCATCTCTCGCGGTGTGCCGACGGGATTCACCGAACTCGACGAGCTGACCAACGGCCTGCACCCCGGGCAGATGATCGTGGTTGCGGCGCGGCCCGGTATGGGCAAATCGACACTGGGATTGGATTTTTTGCGGTCGTGCTCGATCAAGAACCGGATGCCGAGCATCGTGTTCTCGCTGGAAATGAGCAAGTCCGAGATCGTCATGCGACTGCTGTCGGCTGAGGCCAAGATCAAGCTGGCCGACATGCGCTCGGGACGGATGACTGATGACGACTGGACCCGGCTGGCGCGGCGGATGAGCGAAATCAGCGAAGCGCCTTTGTATATCGACGATTCGCCGAACCTGACGATGATGGAGATCCGGGCCAAGGCGCGCCGCCTGCACCAGAAGGCCGGCCTGCGGCTGATCGTGCTGGACTACCTGCAGCTGATGACCTCGGGTAAGAAGGTAGAGTCCCGCCAGCAGGAAGTGTCCGAATTCTCAAGGCAGATCAAGCTTTTGGCGAAGGAGCTGGAAGTTCCGGTCGTCGCCATGAGTCAGCTGAACCGCGGTCCCGAGCAGCGCACCGACAAGAAGCCGATGCTGGCCGACCTTCGTGAATCGGGGTCGATCGAGCAGGACGCCGACATGGTGATCTTGCTGCACCGGCCCGACGCCTTCGAAAGCGACGACCCGCGAGGCGGCGAGGCCGACCTGATCATCGCCAAGCACCGCGCCGGGCCGACGCGGACCGTGACGGTGGCACATCAGCTGCATCTGTCGCGGTTCACGAACATGGCGCGGTAGCTCTGGAGCGCTTCTCTTCCAACTCAATTGTGGTGTGCGGGAGCATCTGTACGGGACTTTGTCGCGCTGGTAGCGTGTCGGTCGGGCGCTGCAGGACCGCCCGATGTCCGCTCGAAGGGGCTTAGCCTCCCTGCCGATGATCACCGAATCGTGACCGACCTCTTCTCGGCCCGACCTCGCGGACGCCGGGCGTGTGAGAGGAGGCCGTGATGGCCAGCACCCTGCCCAGCAACCCGTCACTTGACCGTCTCCGCGAGGACGCACGGCGTCTGCAACGCGGGATCACCACCAATGAGCGCGGGGCTGTGGAGTTGGTTCGCGCGCACCATCCGCGACCAGATGTCGCCTTGGCTAGCGCGCCGGATCGGTTCGCACTGCATGATGCGCAGCTGATCGTGGCCCGCCGATACGGATTCATCGGTTGGCCTGCGCTCGTGCACTACCTCGAGATCGCCGCGGACCTGACCATCGATCCGAGCGCGATCAATGAGGATGCGCTCGGCCTGGCTGATCGATTCTGTTCTCTGGCGTCGCTGCGCTACGACCACACTGATGCCCCACCGCGGCGACAGGCTGCCGCCGACCTGCTCGCCGCTGAGCCGGATTTAGTTGACCGGCATGTGTGGGCGGCGGCATCAGCGGCTGACCCTGAGGCACTCCATCGTCACCTTTCCGCCCGACCTGATCTGGCGACGGCGGCAGGCGGGCCGTTCGGCTGGGTCCCGTTGCTGTACCTGTGCTATTCGCGAATCCCTTTGCACCGCAGCGAGGATGAGGTGCTCGCAGCGGCCAAGCTGTTGCTCGACTCCGGTGCCGACCCTAACGCCGGGTACCTGTGGTGCGGCATGTCGACACCATTCACCGCACTGACCGGGGTGTTCGGCGAAGGCGAGCAAGGCCCACGCCGCCAGCCCCGCCACCCGTTCGCCCCGGCTCTGGCCACCGTCCTGCTGCGCCGGGGTGCACATCCTGTCGATCAGCAGACGCTCTACAACCGGATGTTCCGTCCCGACGATTCCCACCTGGAATTGCTGTTCGCCCATGGCCTCGCCGATACCGAGCCCAGTCCATGGGAACGCCGACTCGGCGATGCGATGGAAACCCGCGAGCAGATGTGGCAGCGACAGATTCTCTGGGCAGCCGGACATGGATTCGCGTCTCGCCTTGACCTACTCGCCAAACACGGTATCGATTCGGCCGGCGTCGAACTCGTCGTCCCGGCATTGCCGGATGACCCGAATGTTCGTGACGAGCAGGGCGCAACGCCCCTGCATCGTGCGGCGTGGGACGGTGACCTACACCTGATCGTCCAGCTACTCGACTCCGGTGCGGACCCGACCATCACCGACACCCAGTACGGGACAACACCACTGGGATGGGCTGAGCACGCCTATCAAACCGAGGCCGCCGACCTACTGCGGGCACGCACTCAACCCAGCTGACCCACTTGCCCCGACGGCGACCGAACGATTCGCGGCCTAGGAAACGAGGCGTTTCGTGAGACAAGGGGTGGGTAACTCCGTGTGGCAACCGGCCCCTGCGGCAGGCTTCGGGGTGCGCTGGCAAGATTGACATCGCAACTGTTGGCGGCAGTTCCGGGGGAGATTCTGGGGGTGGCGATGGTTCGGTGGGGATGGGTGCCGGGCCGTCATGTCGACCAGTACGACTGGATCAGCGCCTACCTGTATGACCGCGGCCTGCAGCGGCTGTGGCGGGTGATGATCTTCACCGCCACCGTGCTGCTGGCGGGTTCGACAACGTTGATGATCTTCAGCCCCGCGGGGCCGGCCAACCGGCTGACGACCAGCATCTGCATCGTGGCGGCCGCGTTGGCGACGGGCGCGGCGCTGCCCTTCCTTTTGTATTGGCCGACGCAGCGGCAGTCGATGGTGTTCTCGCTGACCTCGACCGCGACGATCGCCGCGGCCTGCCTGTCGTTCTCCAACCCCTACGTGGGATTGATGGGCTGCGTGACGTTCTCGGTGATCGGCGGGTTCGTCGCCTATTTTCGAACGCGGCAGGAGGTGGTTCTCAACTGTGGTGTGGCCGCGATCTGTGCCACGGTGCTGGCCGCTCGTGTCGTAGCCACAACGGGTGATGTCTACTTGGCGGCCGCTGCCGTGGCGATCGTGGTGGCGCTCAACATCGGCCTGCCGTTCGGCATCGAGTCGTTGGTGAGCACCTTGCGCGTCGACCTGCGCAGCTCAGGTCGTGACTCGCTGACCGGGTTGCACAACCGTCGGTCTTTTCACTACTCGGTTTACGAACTGATGATGCGCCACCACGGCACCGGTGCCCATCTGATGATCACGATGATCGACCTCGATAACTTCAAGCTGCTGAACGACACCCAGGGCCATGCCGCCGGCGACGCCGCCCTGATCGAGGTGAGCGCCGCACTGGAGATGACCTGCCGTCGCTCCGCGGTGATCGGCCGGGCCGGGGGAGAGGAGTTCCTCATCGCCGACGTCGCCCCTCAGCCGATGCCGGAGATCCACGCCGAGCAGCTGCGCCGGGCCATTGCCGACTTGCCGGCACGAGTCACCGCAAGTGTCGGTACTGCCAGCGCCCCGCTCGACGGTGACGCGGCCGCCCCGAGCCCGCAGCTCATCGACGACCTGATCCGGGCCGCCGACGATGCCATGTACCAGGCCAAGCGCGCCGGCGGAAACCGAGCTTGTCACAACGGACAGCTCTGAGCGCCTGCGCGGATATGACGCCTAAACATGACTTCGGGCGCCAGATCGGTTGCTGTTGAACACCTTTGATCCGTTTGGCGCGGCGCCCCTGCGGCGCGGGCGGCTACGCCTCACCCAAACTCGGCCGGTAATCAGCCGCCTCGGCCTCGGCAGCAAGCAATGCACCCAGCTCACCCTCCTGCTGGGCAACAAACACACCGATCACCTGCCGGCATACCTCCGGCACACTCACCCCACGTAAATCCGCAATACGTTTCAGCCCAAATAGCACTGACGTAGGCACATGAAACTGCACCGCGAACTGACCGCACGAACCGTCCTCAGGCGGCAACCCCGGACCCACGACTACCGGTTCATCCACCCCGTACTCGCTCACCTCAGCGCCCCGAGCTCGCTCGACAGACCCACGACTAGCGCCGTCACCAACGCCGTCGGCCGGGTCCCGGAACTCTTCATGACTGAACAAACTCATTCCGCTCAGGCTAGACCTCGCCGAATCCCCAGGCCGCCAACCAAGCGACGCCGTTCGCATGACAGCTAGGCAGGCGACGTGGTGCTGAAGTCGCAGCGAGCTTCGGATGGTTCGCTGCCGGCTGGTGAAAAGTGAGATCAACCCGTGGGTTGTGCGGCGCGCGTGACAGGATTCTTCAGCGTGACGCGTCCCAATTTTCTGGTCATCGTGGCTGACGACCTCGGGTTCTCCGACATCGGCTCATTCGGCGGTGAAATCAACACCCCCAACCTGGATCGCCTGGCCCACGCGGGGATCAGGCTGACTGATTTCCATTCGGCCCCAGCCTGCTCGCCGACGCGGGCGATGCTGCTGACCGGAACCGATCACCACGTCGCCGGGATCGGCACCATGCTCGAGATGGCCGCCCCGGATTTCCGCGGCGCCCCCGGCTACGAGGGATATCTGAACGACCGGGTCGTGGCGCTGCCGGAACTGCTGCGCGACGCCGGCTACCAGACGCTCATGGCGGGCAAGTGGCATCTGGGCAGCACGATGGACAGGTCTCCGTGGGCACGGGGATTCGACCGCTCCTTCGCCCTGTTGCCGGCCGGAGCAAGCCATTACGGCACCGCCGGGGGCGGCGGGTTCTCGGCCGCGCCGACGATGTTCACCGAAGACGATCAGTTCATCACGGTGGGGGAGGACTTCTACTCGTCGGATGCCTATACCGACAAGCTGCTGCAGTATCTCCGCGAACGTCCCGAGGGCAAAGAGGACCAGCCCTTCTTCGCCTACCTGCCTTTCCAGGCGCCGCACTGGCCGCTGCACGCTCCGCGGGAGACCATCGCCGCGTACCACGGTCGCTACAACGCCGGACCGGACGCACTGCGCGAGGAGCGGCTGGCGGCGCTCACCCGACTGGGCCTGTGCCCACCCGACGTCGAGCCGCACCCGGTGGTCGCCGACGGCGCGCCCGAGTGGGCGGAGATGACCGACGAGGAGCGTGCCGTGTCCGCCCGCAACATGGAGGTCTACGCCGCCATGGTGGACAGGATGGACTGGAACATCGGCCGCGTGATTGATTACCTCGACGGTACCGGCGAACTCGACAACACGGTCGTGATCTTTCTGTCGGACAACGGCGCTGAGGGGACGATCGTCGAGGCCATGCCGCTGCGCGGCCCCGAGATCGAAGCGTTCGTCGCCAAGCACTGTGACAACAGCGTGGACAACCTCGGTGCCCCCACCTCCTGGGCCTGGTACGGCCCGCGCTGGGCACAGGCCGCCACCGCCCCCTCGCGGTTGCACAAGGCCTTCACCAGCGAGGGCGGTATCCGGGTGGTGGGCTTCGTCACCTGGCCCGGCTTTTCCCGGCAGGGAGAGATCGGCACGGCGTTCAGCACCGTCATGGACATCGCCCCGACCGTGCTGGAGCTCGCCGGCGCCACGCATCCCGGCACCGAGTACCGGGGTAGGGAGGTGGAGCCGATGCGCGGCCGATCGATGGTGCCTTACCTTTCCGGGCAGACGGACGTGGTGCACGATGCCGACACCGGTACCGGCTGGGAGTTGTTCGGCCGCCGCGCTATTCGGCAGGGCGACTGGAAGGCGCTTCATCTGCCTGCGCCGCACGGCACGGGTACCTGGCAGCTCTATGACCTTTCACGCGATCCCGGCGAGATACACGACCAGGCCGCCTCCCGACCCGACAAACTGGCCGACTTGCTCGAGCTGTGGGACCGCTACGTGGAGGAGAACGGCGTCATCCTCGGGCCCGTGTCGCTCTTCGAGGTCGACGTGGAGGCGCTGTGACCGAGCATGGGATTGGAGCGATGAGCATGGTGACTATTGACCCGCTGTTGGCGGTCGACGCGGAACTCGAAGATTGGGGCCCCAAAGCGGACCCGATCACGGGCAACCCCCGCGAACGAGGGCTGATGCTGCACGAGGACGCGGTCAGCCAGCTTGGGGTGTGGGAGTGCACGCCGGGTTCGTGGAAATCCAGCAAGGACGGCGTCGGCGAACTCATGCACTTCGTCAGCGGGCACGGCTGGATCACCGACAGTGAAGGGTCATGGGAGATCCGTCCTGGGGCCGTGCGATGGTTCCCGGACGGGTGGAGCGGCGAATGGAACGTCGACGAGACGGTGCGCAAAGTGTTCGCCATCATCGTGACACCCGCCGACTGACGATCGCGGGACTCACCTCTCGTTGACACAGCGACCCACGCACCTACATTGGGGAGATGGGGAGTAACCAACGGCGGTGGCGGGCGCGGACAGGTCTGGCGATGACGTGCCTGGCGGCACTGATCGTGTCGAGCGGCGGCATCGGGGTGGCCCAGGCGGACGAACGGACGCCCGTGCCGGGCGCACCTGCCCCGTCGGCCCCAGCAGTGCTCATCGACCTCGGTGATCCCGCCGCGGTAGCCGCCTGGACGACGGTCAACGATCCCGTCATGGGCGGCCGGTCGACCTCGACGGTCACCTTCGGCGACGGTGGCCTCGTGTTCTCGGGCAACATCTCGCTGGACAACAACGGCGGGTTCGCCTCGGCCCGCGGTCCGATCGATCCCGACATCGGGCCCCGGGCAGCAGGTGCACCGTCGCTGAGCGTCCGCGCATTGGGCGACGGCAAGACCTACGTGCTGAAGGTGGAGACGGGCCAGCCTTGGTCCTACATCCAGCGTTTCTCGACAGACCCCGGCGTCCGGCGAACCTACGATCTGCCCGTCGGCGGCTTCGAGCCGGTGGGCAGGTTCCTCGATCCGGTGCCGGCGCCGCCTCTGGACCCGTCGGCGATCAACCGGGTCGGGATCTACATCCTCGATAAGCAGGAAGGCCCGTTCCAACTCGCCGTCAGCGCTATCGACACTTCACGATGAGGATTCCGCGGGGCGCCTAAACTCTTGTGGTGCCAAGAAAACTCACTGACGAAGAAGTCGCGGCTTATCTCGACAGCCGCCCGGGCTGGGCGATACTGACCACCATCGAGACGGACGGATTCCCGCACTCCGTGCCGCTGGGATACTTCCGCCTCGGCCGCGACATCATCATGGGTGTGCGAGATGGCACCCGCAAACTGGCCAACATCGAAAGCAACCCGAACGTGAGTGTCTTGCTCGAAGACGGCTCGACGATGGCCGACATCCGTGGCGTGATGATCCAGGGCCGCGCCCGCGTGGTTCGCGAAGCGGGTGAGGCGCTTGAGCTTGCCAGGGAAGGTGCCCGCGCGCGAGGCGTGCCAGAGCCGGAGTGGCCCACCGCGCCCCGACCGGGCGCCGCCTATATCCGCGTGACCCCGGTGCGAACGCGGTCGTGGGACTACGGAAACCCAACGCCGAACCAGACTTAGCTTCGGCCGGCTGTCGTAGTAGGCAACCTGCTGCGCTGCCTTCGGCCCGAAGGTCCATGCGCTGCAATTGGTATGGGCTGACGACAACGGGCGCTTCCCGTGGGCGGCAGGCTGGGGCCATGGGCGTCACCGCCAGCCCGTCTCAGGGCAGCGTGCGGAGTGGCCGAATACAGCTGCCTGAATCAGCGGGTCGCCGTTGTACATCGCGCGCGTCCGAGTCGAGCGTGGATTGGTCAGGAGTCTCTCCATGACGACGATCTCGGTAGTGTCATCGCCGGACGGCCACACGGCACAGCCCGGGGAGGTGGAATTGCTAGCGAGTTTGAGAAGCGTCGGAGCGTTCCACCGGCTCATCGGCGAGTGGTGGCGTGAGCCGGTCGACTACGCCACGCAGGTGCATTACTTCAGGCGGGCGATGTCGGGTGCAGTGCAAGTCCTGATCGGTTTGGGAACGGGACTCGACGCGGTGCTCTCCGCCGCGATCCTGTTGCCGTCCGCGAGCACCATCGCGTCGCGGGTGGCCGTGGCGTTCTTTGTTGCGCTGCAGGCTTTCTGGTCGTGGGTGTGGTGTTTCCGGTCGTGGCCCTCGCGGCGGATGTCGCTGATGTTCGTCTTCTCCGCAGACTTCGCGATTACCGCGATGGTCTCGCTGGAACCAAATTGGGTACTGGCCGCATTCGGGCTCAGCTTCATGTCCATGCTCTCGGTGTACCTGGTGTTCTTCGACGGCCCGAAAGTGCTGGCGGCCCACATCCTCTGGGCCTTCATCACGATGGCCGGCTTCGTGCTACGGCTCGGCATCGAAGCGCAGGTCGACGTCGTCGAGTTCATCGCGACGGCCCTCGTCCCGCTGGCGCTGGTTCTTGGGACGCCGTTGGGTGTGCAATCCGCGATCTGGGCGTTGCGTAACGACGCCGAGAAGTCGGTCATCGATCCGTTGACAGGACTGTTGAACCGGCGCGGGCTGCATCTGCATGTCGGCGACCTCGTCAGCGACGGCAATTCCCGAGACGCGCACATCGTGGTGATGGTCGTCGATCTGGACCGGTTCAAAGCCGTCAACGACACCTTCGGCCACACGGTCGGAGACGAGGTCCTGATCCGCAGTGCCCGGCGGATCAAGTCCGCGGTTCGCGGCGGTGCGTTGGTTGCCCGCGTGGGCGGTGAGGAATTCGTCGTCGTCGACCTCGCCGAACCTGGACACCCACAGCACGTCACCGAGCGGGTGCTCGCCGCGGTCGCTGCCCCCGACGATCACCCTCCGATTACTGCGAGCGTGGGCGCAACCAGTGTGGCGGTGGCCAGATTCGCCGCGCTGGAGAGCGATCCAGCCACATTGTTGGAAACCATCATCGGGCACGCCGATCAAGCGATGTTCGATGCCAAGCGCCGCGGCGGCAACTCGGCGATCCATGTACCGGCACCTGGTCCGGCGTGATACTTGGATGAGTGACGCGACAGGCTCGCTTCGATCCCCGCCAATTGACAACGGGCGTTGCCAGAAGCTCGTGTCCGCGATAAATTCGCCTCATGACGGTGACTGGTGAGCGTCCGAAGATCCTCCTCGAGGACGTCGACTTCAATCGCCGTGACCATCCCGACCGACCATTGCGGCCCATCCCGCCCGGTCGTGACCACTTCGCCGACCAGTGGCGCCGGATGCGCGAATTCCTGTTTGGGGAGTGGATCGACATCGACAAAGAGGTCCAGCCCAGCGACCTCACCCGGCTGCGTGACGACTATTTCTGGCAGCGCGACGAATACATGATCGGCGCGGTCGACGCGTTCGAGCGCCTCGGTCCCGAGCAGGGTCGCGCGCTGTTCGAGCAGGCGTTGACCCGCGGCATCGACACCCTCGATGATCCGCCGCAAGAGTTCGTCGATCTCTTCGAGCACCTGGATCGGCTGCCTGCGCAGTTCGATCTCGAGTCTGCCGAGCGGGGCCGGATGCTGGCGATGGCGAGCACGTGGGCCGCCACCACGATCATCCGCTCGTGGGCCTTCTACGAAACCGCGATGACGGGTGACATCTCCGCAGCCACCGGTGCCACCGGCCGATTCGCCGACGACGGCCCACGCCGCTTCATCGAAACTGCGCGGGTATTCGCAGCATTCACGCTGCCAGACATCTTCGACCGGCAGTCACAGGCCTTCCAGGACGTGGTGCGGGTGCGGTTGATGCACGCACTGGCCAGCCGCGGCCTCCGCCGCAAATGGGGTGACGACGTCTACCTCAAGTTCGGTGAACCCATCCCCGTGACGTCGCTGCTGGGTTTCGGCAGCGGCATGCTGCTCGGACGTCTCGTCGACCACGCGTTCGGGCGCAAGCTGACGCCGCAGCAACTCGAGGATCTCGCCGAGTATTCGTCGTTTTCCGGCCGGTTGTGGGGAGCCCCGGAACTGCTCCACTCCGAGAACGGCATCGAGCTGATCAAATCGTTGAATTACGTTCTGGCCAGGGGTGGTAACCCGTCGCCGTGGCGCGCCCAGCTGGTCGACGCCATCGCCGGCCCGGCACACCTGACAACCCTGACCGAGGCGCTTCCCGGCTGGGTCAGGAACCTGGTATCCCAGTACGCCAACCAGATCACGGCCAGTATTGCCTTGGCGCCGGCCGGCGTCGTATTCGGCTACCAGCAGATCGAGGCCATGGTGGCCGGCACGCTCTTCGAGCAGCTGGGCTACAACTTCGAGCGCCGGGCGCGATACTTCGCGAACATCACCAAGCTCAACGTCGGTATCGCCATGGTGGCCGACCGACTGCCGTGGTCCAACCCGATCCGTGAGGCCAGGAAGAAGAGCGGGGCGGCCGCGCGTGAGCGAATTGCCATGCTGGACAAGATCGCGCGCGATCTCCAGACCCCGACGACCTACACCCACCACGACCGCTCGACGTCGGGGGAGGGCTTCACCGGCTAGCCGGCCGGACCTCTGCTTGGCCCGAATTCGACCCGAACCGCCCCGTACTACCATCGAGTTCTATGACGGACGAAGCACCTCAACCGGCTTCGGGGCAGGGGCAGGTCGGCGAGATCCCCCCGCTCGACGTCGTCGGCTCTGGGATTCTGCCCCCTGTCGAGGTCGCTGTGCGTCGACGTTTTGGCCTACTCGAGCGGTTCGCGCCCTGGCTGGGATCACGGTGGGCGGTCGAGTTGTGGTGCACTCCACCGGTTCTCGAGTCGGCTCTGCGGATGCCGCCGGGTGTGCCCCCCGGCAGGCCGGTGGAAGCGTTCTGGGATGGGCACCGGGTCGCTGGTGAGGAATGGGGTGAGGGCCCGCCGATATATCTGGTGCACGGGTGGGGCGGGCAGCGCCCGCACCTGGCGATGTTCGTCAAACCGCTGGTGGAAGCCGGGCACCGGGTCATTGCCTTCGACCTGCCCAGCCACAACGAATCCGATCCCGGTGCGCTCGCTCCCGGTCGCACCACCGCCACCGAGTGTGCTGACGCGATCGCGGCCATGATTCAGGCCCATGGACCAGCGCACGGGGTGGTCGCTCACTCACTGGGTGCGAACGCGACTGCTTTGGCGGCGGCGCAGGGCGCACCGGTGGGACGCCTGGTCTTCTTCGCGCCCATGGCAGATTTTCCGCTCTATCTCGACCTGTTCGCCGCACGGCACGGCTTCGGGCGCCGAATCCGGGCGGGACTACACCGTCGGCTGGAAAAACGAATCGCCATGCCTCTGCATGAGACCAATATGACCCGAGTTGGTCGACGGGCCAACTACCCTCCGCTGCTTCTCATCCACGACCCCGACGACCCGGACAGTCCGTACGCCGCGACCGAGCGACTCGCCGCGTCATGGCACGGTGCGCGACTGCTGACCACGCAGGGGCTCGGCCGGTTGGCCCATTACCGCGTCCTGCGCCATCGCCCGGCTATCACTGCCGGGGTGCAGTTCATCGGCGAGCGGTCGGACGACTAGCCCGCGGGTGTCACGTCAAGTCCCGAGCCCTTGATCGACGCCTTGGCCCGAGGCTCGGCGCGCACACTTTTCGTGCCGCGCACGTAACCGGTCGCCGAGATCGACGCCGCGAGCAGCGCGTCCTCGCCCTTGACGAACGGATGGAAGCCGACGCCGGCGCCGCCGCGTCCCTTCACCGGAATGTCTGCGACTTCGGTGACCTTCCAACTCTTTTCCGACACTGACAGGATGGCCTCGCCGTTGCCGCACGACACCGGCAGCGCGGCAATCACCTCGTCGCCCTCGGCGGCCAGCTTCACTCCGGCGACACCGTTGCCCGCCGCGCCCTGCGGATTGACCGCGGCCGGATCGATCCGCAGAACCTTGCCCCGCCGCGTCACCAGCGCCAGGTGGTAACCCACGGGTAACACCCCCGAGCGCACCAGGCCGGTGATGTCGGGCGCCACCGGGATGTCCCGGATCTTGTACGGCAAACCATTTCCGGTCGTGAACTTCACCCGCCCGTCGGACCACACCGCCCAGCCGAGACCGGACGTCAGCAGCTCTCCGTGGCTGTCGGAGAACACGCCGCGATCGTCCAGGCGCCAGGCGGTGTTGACCTTGCGTTCGCGGGCACCGTCCTCGTCGGTGCTGGAGGCCACCGGGGTGGCCTCGGCGTCGAGCACGGTGCGACGGTCGAACTCGGGGCCCTTGAACAGTTTTGCGGTCTCGACGAGCTCCTGGTCGATCACCGCCCGGCGGGCATCCGGGTTGGACACCAGCTCGGTCAACTGGGCGAACTCGGCATCCAGCTTGTCTGCCTCGGCCCGCAGTTCGATGACATCGAGTTTGGTGAGTCGGCGAAGCTGCAGTGCCAGAACGTAATCGGCCTGCACCGCGTCGATCTTGAACCGCTCCTGCAACCCCTGACGGGCCTCGTCGACGGTGTCGGAGCCGCGGATGACGGCGACTGCGGCGTCGATGTCGAGGTGGATGGTCATCAGGCCGGTCACCAGATGCCGGCGGGCGGTGACCTTCTCCAACCGGTACTCGCTTCGGTGCAGCACCACCGAATCGCGCAGCGACAGGAACGCCGCGATCAGCTCACGCACCGACCACCAGCGTGGCACCCGGTTCTCGTCGAGGGCGACCAGGCTGGCGGCGAACGTCGACTCCAGCGGGGTCAGCGCCAGTAGCTGTTCGCGGATCTGCTCGGCATCGTGGCCGCGTTTGGCGGTGACCACGATCCGCAGCCCGTTGCGTCGGTCGGTGAGGTCCGACATGTCGGCCACCCCGGACATTTCACCGGACTCGACCAGGGCCCGGATCCGTTCCTGCACAGTGTTACTCGCCACGCCGGGCGGTAGTTCGGTGATGATGCAGTTCTTGCCGTCGACCGAGACCGTGCCGCGGACGGTGAACGCCCCGCGGCCGGTGGTGATGTACTCCCGCAGTCCGGCCGTGCCGACGACGGTGGACCCGCATCCCCAGTCCGGCCCGGGGATGAGTTTCACCAGCCGGTCGTCGGTCATGTTCGGGGTCTTCAGCAGGGCCCGGCACGCGGCCATGATCTCGCGGGGGTTGTGTGCGGGCACCTTGGTGGCCCATCCCTCGGCGATGCCGACGGCGCCGTTGCACAGCAGTACCGGCCACTGGGCCGGCAGCATCGTCGGCTCGGTCCACTCGCCGTCGAACGTCGGCACCATCGGTACGGCATGGTCGTCGAGTTCGGCGGTCAGGGCCGCGCCGGGTGGCGACAGCCGCATCTCGGTGTAGCGATCGGCGGCGGGGATGTCACCTTGAATACGCGGGAATGCGCCCTGTCCGTCAATGACTTTCACGCGCTGAAACTCGGCGGCCATCAGCGCGGCCGCCCCGTACATCGAGGCGCCGCCGTGGGGGTGCAGGTTGCCGGTGACCGCCGAGCAGACCTTCGACGACTTCTGCGGCTTGTTGCCGGGCAGCAACTTCGACTCGTGCATCTGATAGAGCAGACGCCGCTGGCCGGGTTTGAGCCCGTCGAACGCCGACGGGATGGCGCGGTCGCTGACGCTGTAGAGCGCGAAGGTCAGCTGATAGTGGTTCCAGTAGTCATCGGCGCTCTGGTCGAGCACCAGGTCGGGGTTCTGCTCGGGGATGTCGAGGGTAGCGGTCACGAGATACTCCTAGTCGAGGTCCAGCGCGGAGGTGTCGACACGGGCGGCGATATCGGCCATCCACGTGCGTCGGCCCTCGGGCGGCCCGCCGAACAACGTGTGGTGCAGGTTCATCTCGCTGTGGTCAAGGTGGACGCGAATCACTGTGCGCCGCTGGGGATCCAGCACCGTGTTCCAGAAGTCGTCGGCGTCCATCTCACCGAGGCCCTTGTTGCGCTGAACTTCCACCCGCTTCTTGGAGGTCGCCTTCAGCTGGGCCACCGCCGCGTCACGCTCGGACTCGTCCTGGCAGTAGATCCGCTCGTCACCGTTCTTCACCACGAACAGCGGCGGCAGCGTCACGTAGACCATGCCGGCCGCCACGAGCGGACGGTAGAAGTCCAGAAACATCGAGATCAGGCTCGAGTTGATGTTGCCGCCGTCGGGATCGGCGTCGGAGGCGAACAGGATCCGGTCATAGCGGCACTGCTCGGGGTCGCAGTTGTCGCGCACGCCGCAGCCCAGGATGCGTTCGATCGAATCGAACTCGTCTTTGGCCCGTGCCTTGCTCAGGGCGTACCCGTAGACGTTGGGCGGCTTGCCTTTCAGTGGGTAAGCCGCCTGAAAGGTGGCGTCGCGCGCGGCCTTGATGGTGCCCAGCGCTGAGTCGCCCTCGCAGAGGAACAGTTCGGCACCTGAGCCGCGCCCGGTTTCCCTGCTGGGCAACAACTTCGGTGGCAGCGACAGATTGGTGCCGAGCCCTTTGGCTTTCGATGCCGCGCGGGAGCGTGCCTTGGCGCCTTCAGCGCTGCGCCGCGCCCGCGCGAACTCCAGTGCCAGCTTCGTCCACAGCGACACGACCTCACCGTTGGCCGGATTCGCGGCCCACACGGTGACGCTGCGCGCCACATCCGGTGCCATCGCCAGGTTTAGTGACCGCGACGACACCGCTGTCTTGGCCTGGGAGTCCCACGACACGTCGGGTGCGCGGGTGTCGACGGCCAGGGCGGTCACGGCCGCGAAATCCTGTGGCTCCGGGCCTTCTTCGCCTTTGGCCAGGCCGAGGTCGCGGATGCGCGATGCCCGGTCGGACAGGGCCTCGGATAGCCCTTTCATGGCCGCGGTCAGGTGCGAGCCGCCGCCGGGGGTGCGCACCGTGTTGCAGAACGCGGCCACCGTCGCCGGCTCGGCGGGACCTGCCGTCAGTGACCACCGAAACGGTGTCGGTCCGCGCCCGGTGGTGTACTCGCCACGGCCCTCGACGACAGCCCGCACCGTCGGTGCGGGGTTGCCGGCCGCGGTGCACATGAGGTCGAGCAGCGTGTCGGTACCCCAGGGGCCGTTGAACGCCTCGAGCAAGGCCGGCGGGACCTCGTCGCCCGGCCAGCCTTCGTCGACGACGATCAGGTGCACGCCAGGAGACATCCGCGCCGCGGCGTGGGCGCGCAGCAGCACTTCGGCGATGTCGATGCTGGAGTCCGGTACGACCGCGGTGTCGAACAGGATGCGCACTTCGGTGCCCTGCGCGTCGGGCTTTCGGTTGCTGATGCCGCGCAGCTTCTGGGTGTCGGCGCGGGTGAACGGCGCGTCCGGATCGAAGTCCCGGCCCCCGGAGCCCTCGAACACGCCGGGGTAGCCGCGGCCGAAGCTCTGCAGGTAGGTCTTTCCGGCCCGGCGGACCGTGACGTCGGTGCGGGCGGAGATGAAGACCGCTGCCGCGGCGCCGATTCCGTTCAGCCCTGCCCCGGTGCTGGTGGCGTCGGCGTGTGCGGAGAACTTCCCACCGGCCCGGGCGGTGCCCAGCGTCTTGACGATGCCGTTCTTCCCGGTCGTCGGATCGGTGTCGACCGGCAGACCCCGCCCGTCGTCAGCGACGCTGACCGAGCCGTCGCCGTGCAGGGTGATCGTGACGCACGAGCCGCCGTGACTGGGGTCGGCCACCTCTTCCACGGCGTTGTCGATCAACTCGCGCAATGCGGTATTCAGGACGTCCAGACCCAGGTTCACCGCCGGCCGCAGGCGGGTGTGCTGGACATCATCGAGCTCGGTGATGTCAGCAGCGGTGTAACTCACAACTCGTCCTCTCCACCGGTTGGGGCGCCGGTGGAATGGTAGACGCCAGGTCCGACTTTCTTGTGTATCCGCAGGTCACGCGTGGCGGTTGTGATTGCAGGCTTTGGTCTTTCACGCGGCGAACCGCTGAGGCAGAACCCGACGGCTACCGCTCAGACGCCGGCCGCCGCGTCGATACGTTCACGAATCAGATCGGCATGCCCGCAATGGCGGGCTGCTCTGTTGCGCCGCACCCATGTCCCAGATAAGTCATCGGCTGTCGCCCCTTCACAGGGCACGATGGAACGCATGGACGTCTTAGTGGTCGGGGCCGGACCCGCCGGTATGGCGTTGGCCGCAGCGTGCGGAAAGCTCGGACTGGATGTCGGATTGCTCGACCCGAATCCGGACCGGCCCTGGGTCGCCACCTACGGGATGTGGGTCCCGGAGCTCCCGGCTGACCTGCCCGCTTCCGTCGTGGCAGCGCGGGCCGCCGGCCGGGCGATCGCCATCACCGAACACCGGCTGGGCTGGGAGTACGCCGTCCTCGACATCGACGCGCTTCGGGCGCACCTGGCCGACCAGTTCATGGGGGTGACGGTGCACGCCGGGCGTGCGGTCGGATCACCGGAGCGCGGCGTGGTCGCCCTGGCCGACGGATCGACGCTGCGGGCCGCGGTCGTCGTGGACGCCGCCGGACGATGGCGCCCGCTGGATCCCACCCCGTCGCGCCGAGTGCCCGCCGAACAGACGGCGTACGGGCTGATCCTGCCCGAGGAATCGGTCACCGCGCTCGTCGCCGCCGACGAGGCACTGTTCATGGACTGGCGCGCTGACCACGGTGAGCCCGGTTGGCCGACGTTCCTCTACGTCGTCCCCCTGGGCCAAGGCCAGATACTCGTGGAAGAGACCTCACTCGCGCGCCGGCCCGGGCTGCCGTTGTCGACCCTGCGTCGCCGGCTCCACGCTCGGCTGGCACACCACGGCATCGCGGTACCCAATGATGCACGCTCGGAAAAGGTTTCGTTTCGCGTCGACCATCCGCGGCACTCCGGATCCACCGTCCTCGGCTTCGGTGCGGCCGCTCCGCTGATCCATCCGGCAACCGGATTCAGTGTGGCCGCATCGCTACACCTCGCCCCCAGGGTTGCGGCTGCGATCGCCGCGCACCTGCCGGGCGACCCCGACGGTGCGCTCGCCGCAGCCCACGCCACCGTCTGGTCACCGTCGGCGAAAGTGATCCACCGCGTTCGCCAGATCGGCCTGGAAGCGCTGCTGCGGATGCCGGGTGATGAGGTGGCCGCCTTCTTCGAGCAGTTCTTCGCGTTGCCCGAGGCCCACCGGTGGGCCTACCTGACCGGCCGCGATGACGTGGCAGGCACCATCGCGGCGATGGCATCACTGTTCCGCGAGTCGGACTGGCGCATGCGCCGCCACCTCGTCCTGCCGGCACTCATGCGCCCGCTGCCCACTAACGACCAGGCCGGTGTCCCGGTACAGACGTAGTCACGGATGCAGGTTCCACTGTCCGCAATCTGAGGCCAGCACGTCGCTGACGTCGACCTCGAGCCCGCCGACGACCGGACCGGGATTCGACGCGGTGCTCACGATGCGCTGATACAGGACGGCAGCGGGGTAGACCTGGCCGCCTGACCACGACCGCGTCTGCCACGCCCAGACGTGACCGGGCGACTGGGAACGGCCGATCACCCCGTCGGCGGCTGCCCACTGGCACGGGTTGATACCGCCGTAGATGCCGGTGCGCTGGACGCCGATCACCGAATTGATTCCGCGAAACCATTGCAGCGCAACGTTGTTCCAGGTGTCCCGGTTGATGTCGTCGTCGACGCTGAAGAAGATCGGCGCGCCCTGACCGCCGCCGGCGGCGGTGTGTAGCTGCCAGGCGGTACGCGCGTCGGCGACGCCGCCGGCATATCCGCGGGTGAAGTCCGACGGTGCGGTCCCGCCGGGCTTGCCGTACTGGTAATTGCTGACGATGACCAGTCCCGCGGCGGTCAGCGACTGCGCATACGGCAGGGTGATGGGCTTGGCGCCGAAGGTCGAGCCGGGCCGCGACGTCGAGACGTAATTGATGACCCCGGCGTGGCCTGCCGCCCGGATGTCCTGCGCCGGGATCTGACGCATGGCGAAGTCGATCAGCGTGGGAGCGGCCGCCGACGCCACAGGTGTGCCGGCACCGGCCGCGGCACCCAGCCCGGCCGCCAACGCCGACCCCGCGGCGGCGTAGCGCAGCGCGTCACGCCGCGAAATCGGGCGTGACGACCGCAGATCGGTGGTTCGAGGCGAGTCCGACACCGCGCGACCCTAACAACGCGCCGGCTGCAATCCGGGTAGCGACAGGCCGGCCGTGTCCGGTTCGCGATCGAGGTGACGCGCAATCGAAACGCCGTCTACTGTCAATCGGTGAGCGCGCGTTTTGAAGAGCTGGGCTGGCAGCAGACCCCGAAGGGCGTCATCAGCCTGCGCCGGCGATTCGACCCCACCGTGCGCGCCGACGTGTTCGAGGTCAAACTCGGCGACGAGCATCTGATGTCGAGCCTGTTCACCGTCGCCGAAAAGGAGCTGGCACGGCTCGGCCTGGCGCGAACCCCGGGGACCGCGCTCGACGTGGTCGTCGGTGGCCTCGGCCTCGGCTACACCGCCCAGGAAGCATTGCACTGCAATCGAATTCGAACCGTCACCGTCGTCGAGTACTCCGATGCCGTCATCGACTGGCACCAGCGCGATCTGCTCCCCGATACCGTCGGCCTGGCCGCCGACGATCGGGTCACGCTCGTCTGCGCGGACTTCTTCGGGGCTGCCACCGGTGCGGTCGGATTCGACCCGCACACCCCCGGCCGCACCTATGACGCGATCCTGCTCGACATCGACCACTCGCCGCGACATCTGCTCCACGACCCGCACGCCGACTTCTACACCCGCGACGGTCTGGAGGCCGTGTCCACCAAGCTCGCCCCCGGTGGAGTGTTCGCGATGTGGTCCGACGATCCCCCCGACGAGGAGTTCAGCGCAGACCTGGCCGCCGTCTTCGACGACGTCGAGGCCGCGACCGTCTGGTTCGACAACCCCATTACCCGAGGTCAGTCGGCCGCGACGATCTACCTGGCGACCCGCCCTAACCGCGGAATCGAGCGGGCTGCCGCCGAAAGCCGGGTCACGCAAACCGCCACTGCACCAACCGCTTCGCGTCGGACCGTCGATGGGTAGACACGCGCTGGCGCTGCTCGCAGCTCTCGATATCGCCTGCTCCGATGTCGAGCAGCTCAGCCAGACGACCGCCGAACTGTTTCAGACATATCCGACCGTGCGGTGATCACCAGATTCCCAGGTCTTGCCGACTCGACCCGCGTCCGGGTCCTCGCCGAGATGGGTAACGACCGGACGCGAGTGGCTGATACCCGCGCCTTGAAGGTCTACGCCGGAGCCCTCTGACATTGCCAGGCCACGGTCAGACGCGAACCTGCTCACGCTGCCACCGCACAGAAAACACTTGACTCTTAATCACATCGGAGGTCTAGGGAATGGAGACGGCTCGGTTCCTGTCTCGCTGGTGCCAGCCTGGCGGTGTCAGGTCTTCGATGATGATCATGGGCGGGTTATAGGAACGCGTCGCGGTGGTTGATTGCCCAGTCGAGGTAGCTGGTGGGCTCGCGGCTGGTGATTTCGTGAACCGCCGGGGTGACGATGGCCTGCTCGGTTGTTTCGAAGGCCCATTGGCTCATGAGGAGGTCGAGGTACTCGGGTGGCAGTACCTGGCCGTAGAGTGTGCGCGCTTCTGACTCTGAGAGCACGGTGATTTCGATGGGATCAGTGATGGCTTGGCTGATGAGGCCAACTTGGTCTCGCATGGTCAAGGAGTCCGGCCCGCTGAGGACGATCTTCTCTCCGTCGAGTTGTGCAGTGGTGATGGCACGTACGGCTACAGCGGCGATATCTTCATCGGCTATCGGGGCCTGCTGGGATTCCGGGAAGGGAAGGCCAACATCGCGGTGTTCGCGAATTTGTTTGGCCCAAAAGCGAATTGCGTTGCGAGCGAACGCGCCGGGCCGCAAGCATACAGTGGCGAAGCCGCCGTCGGCGAACGCGTTTTCGACGGCGAGGTGACGCTGCTTGTTGTATTCGACGAACGGTTCGTGGCGAGTGGTGTCGATCGTGGACAGCACGACCACCTTGTTAACGCCGGCGGCTTTGAACTCTTCGGCCAGTCCCGGCAAAGCGTCTGGCTGCGCGAAGCTGTAAAGGAAGACGGTTTCGACACCGTCAAGGGCGCGCCGCATCGTGTGGGGCTGACTGAGATCGCTTGAGAACGTTTGCAGCCATGGCCACCGTTGCGGATCGGGTCGGCGACATGTCGCGCGGACCTCAACACCGGTGTCGCGCAGCTGATTGATGATGCTGGATCCCACGCCCCCGGCGGCCCCGGTTATCAGTACCGGCATTTCGTCATGTCCTTTCCTTCAGGGTCAGACTCGACCCTAAGAGACATGCTGTATAAGCACCAATCATGAATACCCATAGATAATATTCGCGATATGAATCTTTCGGGCGTTGATCTCAACCTCCTTGTCGTGCTCCACGCGGTTCTAGAGGAACGCAGCGCCACCAGGGCCGCAGCACGGTTGCAC
Organism: Mycobacterium sp. DL592; assembly: GCF_011694515.1. Classification (NCBI taxonomy): domain Bacteria; kingdom Bacillati; phylum Actinomycetota; class Actinomycetes; order Mycobacteriales; family Mycobacteriaceae; genus Mycobacterium; species Mycobacterium sp. DL592. The sequence continues at coordinate 5,002,416 of NZ_CP050192.1, forward strand.
CTGACTCAGCCGGCGGTCTCGAATGCGCTGGCGCGTCTGCGTGTGCTGTTGGGTGATCCGTTAGTGGTGCGCGGCGGTCGAGGCCTTAGTCCGACTCCTGCCGCGCTGGCAATCCAACCTCGACTCGATGCCGCACTGCGCCTCGTCGAAGGCATAGTGCGCGATCTTGACGACTTCGATATGGCGACGACAACCCGAGAGTGGGTTGTAGCCTTCGCCGATCTGTACGGGCCACTCGTCCTGCCTGGGCTTGACCGCCGGCTGCAGCGGGACGCACCCCGGTCCCGGATTCGCGTTGCGGCGTTGGATCGCATCAGCGTTGTCGATGCCCTAGCGACCGGCGAGATTGATTTGTATCTAGGGATACCCACAACCGTCCCGTCAGCGTGGCACTCAGAACCTGTTTTCACCGACGACCTTGTCGGTGTCATCGCCGCCCACCATCCCGACGCCAACAGTGGCATGACACTCGACCGCTTCGTCGAGCTACCCCACGCCCACGTCCGGATCAGCCCGGGCCGAGGGCGCGAAGTCGACGACGCTCTGGCTCGTCTCGGTTATACGCGACGCATCTATCTCACCGTGTCGCACTACAGCTCGCTATTCCCCGTCGTCGAAAACGGTCACTGCATCGCGATTGCCCCCCGCCGCCTAGCCCAATACCACGCACGCATGTCAGCAATCACCCTCTTCGAGCTACCACTTGCGCTACCGACCTACGACGTCCAACTGTTCTGGCACGAGCGGGTTGACAACGACCCAGGGACCGCAGCCCTCCGCAACATCCTCCGGGAAGTCCTTGACGCCAAATCATCCGAAATCGAAAACCCGTCGCCCGACTCGCGGGCCGTCGCCCCAGGCCGTGTGCCCTAGGGCCGTCTCGTTTCTCGTCTCAGCGCGAGTGCCCCGAATCTTCGATCTCGATGGGGATTAGACGTGTGCAGCACCCCAACAGCGTCGCCAGCCTCGCGCAGGCCCCTACTCGCCCGGCCGCACGCCCAGATGCACGGTGGCGAACCCGGTGCTCAGCGACACATACCGGGCATTGACGAAGCCCGATTCCTGCATCAGGTCGCGCAATCCGTCACGGGAGAGCCAGGTGCGGATCGAGTCGGCGGTGTAGTGGTGGGCGTCGCGATGCCACGCCACGGCCCAGCCCACCCGCGGCATCAGGGTGAAGTAGAAGAAGTCGTGGATGCTTTTGAGCACCTTCGAGGTCGGCGTGCTGAAGTCGAGTACCACCAACCGCCCACCGGGCCGCAGGACGCGGTGGAACTCGCGCAGCGCCTGGCCGCGGTCGGCGACGTTGCGCAGCCCGAACCCGATCGTGACGATGTCGAACGACGTATCCGGGAATTTCAGGTCCATGGCGTCGCCCTCTTGGAAGTCGATGACCGCGGGCGTCCGCTTCCGGGCCACGTCCAACATCGGAGTGCACGAGTCGACGCCGATGACCTCACCCGTCGGCCCGACCACCGCCGCTTCCAGGAACGCCAGGTCACCGGTCCCGGTTGCAACGTCGAGCACCCGTTCGCCCGGGCGCAGCGCGCACAGGTCCATGGTCCGCCGCTTCCACAGTCGGTGCAGCCCGAACGTCCAGAAGTCGGTCATCAGGTCGTAGCGTTTCGCCAGAGCCGAGAACAGATCCTTGACGTAGCCGCTCTTGGCCTCGTCGGACTTATCCCATTGCCGTGTTTCCATCGACCGCTCCTTCGAACACCCCGGGTGTGACGACCCCCGAATGAACAGGGCCGTCGAATACACCACGAGCGAGCCTAGCGAAAGGTTCACACCCCCACCGGCGAATGTGCGCGACCCCGGGCTAACTGCCGTACAAGCCCAGCGCCCGAGCCGTGTCGGTGGCGATCTCGCCGCTCAGCGTCACCACCGGTGGACCGCCGCGCTGGTGGATGACGTTCGCCAGGACGATCACGTAGGTATCCGAGCCCGGGTCGATCCACAGTGTGGTTCCGGTGAACCCGCCCTGGCCGAAGCTGCCGATGGGAAAGATCATCCCGCGCGGCCTGGACAGCGCGGTGTCGATATCCCAGCCGAGGCCGCGCAGGTTCTGCCCTGCGATAGCCGGATAGTGTTCGGCGAGAAGGGGATTGGATCGGGTGTTCGCGAGGTCCTGCCGGGCCGCTGCGTTGGCCGCGTCGAGCTGGCCGTCGGTGTGGCCGGGCTGCTGCGGCGTCGTCATCAACTCCGCAGTCTGCTGTGTCAGCGGAAACCTGCTCGGCCGGCCGGCGAGACGATCGAGCAGGGCCTGGGCATAGAGGCCGAGATCCCGGACCGTCGAGAACACACCGGCGCTACCGGCCACCCCACCCATGCGGCGCGCGGTCGGGTCGTGCACGGTGCCGCGGAGCAGCCGGTCGAAGTCGGGGTTGATGCCCGGGGTGTCCTCGTCGTGGGCAGTCGGTGCGATGCGGCTCAGGAGATCTGTGTTCCAGCTACCTTCAGGACAGTCCGCGACACGAGGTGCGGTCGGATCGAAAGCGATTGCCGTACCGACGATCCGGTGCTGACCGCAAGCTTTGTCCGCTGGAAGATACCGGGTGTCGCGCATGTCGAGCGGCTCGAACACATTGCGCGCGACGTAGACGTCTTCAGGTTCGCCGGTGACCTTCTCGACAAGTGCGCCCAGGATGATGAAACCGATGTCGGAGTAGTGGAACAGCGCGCCGGGCTGGAAGGCCAGTGGCGTGGCGAGCGCACGGCGGATGCCTTCCTGCTTGTCGGCGGGGTCCAGTCCCCACGGACCTCCCATGCTCAGATCGCCCGCCAGACCGGAGGTGTGGGTGAGCAACATCCGTAGCGTCACCCGAGCCCGGCGGGGGTCATTGGCCGGGTTGAACTCGGGTAGGTAGGTCTGCACCGCTTCATCGATGCGAACGGCGCCCCGTTCGTAGAGCTGAAGGACCGCTGTCGCGGTGGCGAGGCTCTTCGTTATGGACGCGAGGTCGAAGACGGTGTCCTCGGTCATCGGCTCAGCCGGTGCCGGCGTCCCGTCCAGCCCCGGCTCGCCGGGCAGCTTGCGCACGCCGAACGCCTGGCGGAACACCACATTGCCGCCGTGCCCGACCTGGACGACAGCGCCGGGCATGCGGGGCGCGGCAATCGCATCGGTGACCAGGCGGGCGACGGCGGTGAAATCACCCGCGGGCACGACGGGCAAGGGCGGCGCGGGGGTGGTGGCCGGCGCGGACCTCGTCGTCTCGGTGGCAGTCGTGGTGGGCGCCGAGTGTCCTCCACACGACGGGATGGCGGCGACGGCCAGCACCACCAGTCCCACCGCGACGCGGCGAGCGACCCGCGAGCCTGACGCCATCATTCGACGGTAGCTACCGCCGCGGCACGTACCGCAGCGCCACTGCGCCTGACGCGTACTCCAGCCGGTCGACGAGCTCTAAGTCGACGTACTTCGACAAACCCGCGAACAGCGTCGGGCCGTGACCGGCCAGCCGCGGATGCACTACGAACTCGTATTGGTCGATCAGCCCCAACTCGACCAGTGCTTGCGGAAGCTGCACGCCGCCGGTCAGCAGTCCGTTACCCGGCTCCTGCTTGAGTCGCCGGACGGCCTCACCCAGGTCGCCGCGCACCAGTTCGGCGTTCCAATCCACCCGATCGAGCGTCGACGACACGACGTACTTCTTCGCCGCGTGGATCGTCCGGGCGAACGGCTGCGTCCAGGCGGGCATCGACTGGGCAGACGCCGGTAGCCGCCACGCGGTCTCCATCATGTCGTAGGTCACCCGGCCGAACAGCAGGGCGTCGGCCCACTGCAGGTTCTCGATCGCGCGATGATGCAACTCCTCGTCCGGCATCCCCGCACGATGGTCACAGCACCCGTCCAGGGTGATGTTGATGGAATATCGGAGCGGACGCATCAGGCAGCCCTCCTGCTGGTCGATGGTCGGTGTTGACAGATAGACCTCATACCCACGGCGAAGTCATCGACCCATCGTTTGTAACGCGCGTCAATAAGCAAGCGATAATCGTGGCATGTCCAAGAAAACAGCAGCGATCCTGTTGAGCGTGGCTGCCCTGTCGGCAGTCCCCGCAGCGATCGCCCCCATTGCCCAGGCCGACGTATGCGGCGGGGTCAGTGGTCGGCACGTGGCCGTGGGTGGTTGCACCCCGGGTATCGCCGGTGACGCCGTCGACGCGGCGGTGGGTGTCGGAGTGGCTGATGCAGTCGCCGGCGACTGGGTCCGCTACGGCTTCCCGGAGACCTACGCGTACTCGCTGGTTCCGGCGTTCCCCGGTGAGGCGCCCTGTATCTCGCCGACTGGCCTGCCGTATTACACCCCTGGCGCGGAGCCCTGCTACGCCCCATAGCAGGTAATCGCCGCCATCGCGGCGATGGCGTCCGGCCGCACCCGGCAGCAGCCGCCGACGATCCGGGCTCCGGCGTCGACCCAATCGGTAGCTAGGTCGGTGTCCATCCCCGGGGTTCCGACCCACACGCGGTTCGGGCCGTCCCACACTTCCCCGCTGTTGGGGTAGACGATCACCGGCTTCCCGGTGACCCGGCGTGCGGTGGCGACGGCGCCCAGAACGTCGCCGGGCGCGCAGCAGTTGACGCCGACGGCGACGATCTCCGGCGCGTCGGCAGCGACGGCGAACGCCTCTTCCAGAGGTTGCCCGGCCCGGGTCCGGTCGCCGGCGATGGTGTAACTCAGCCAGGCCGGAATCCCGAACTCACCGACCAGCCCGACGAGGGCCTCGGCCTCGTCGCTGTCCGGGATCGTCTCGAGCGCTAGGACGTCAGGATCGGCGCTGGCCAGCACTTCCAGCCGCGGCAGGTGCCAGGCCGCCAACTCCGCAACGCTGAGGCCGTAGCGGCCGATGTACTCCTCGCCGTTGGCGAGCATCGCCCCGTAGGGCCCGACGGAGGCCGCCACCCAGGCGGGCTTGACCGCCGAGTCCCGGGCGGACTGGGCCAGCTCGATACTGCGGCGCATCAGCCGCTCGGCGTCGGCCCGGTCGATGCCCCGGCGGGCGAAGCCTTCGAACGAAGCCTGGTAGCTGGCGGTGGTCGCGAATTGCGCCCCGGCACTGAAGAACGCCTCGTGAACCGCGATGATCTCGTCGGGTGCTTCGGCGAGCAGACGCGCCGACCACAGGTCGTCGGACAGGTCATTGCCGCGAGCTTCTAGTTCGGTCGCCAGGCCGCCGTCGCCGATCAGCACGCTGTCGGTGGGCACCGCGAAACCTGAAGTAGTCACCGCCACACTGTAAGGGCGGTGGGGGACCCCCATAGGCTCCATGGATGACCGCCGCAGCCAGCACTCAGTCCGTTGTCGTGGGTATCGACGGATCGGACAGCGCCCTGGGCGCGGCCCGGTGGGTTGCGCAGTACGCCGCTGACCATGCGCTCCCTTTGACGCTGCTGCATGCGATTCCGCGGCTGGACTTTCACTTCGCAACCCAGGACGCGTCTACCGACGATGCGGGCGGCGCGTACGCGGACCGGGTGCTGGCCGCGGCGCAGAGTGCCGTACGCGCGACGCACCCGGACCTGCCGATTCACACCGCGAAGGTCAAGGGCGCGGTGGCGACGACGTTGGCGGAGGCGTCGGCGTCGGCGCGGCTGCTGGTGGTGGGCACCGGTGCTGCCGAGCATCGGGTGCTGGGCGGGCATGTGGTCCGGGTGACCCACCGGGCGCAGTGTCCCGTCGTGGTGTGGCGAGCGCCGGTGGCCAAGCGGACCGGCAAGCCGCTGCCCGTCGTCGTCGGCGTCGACGAATCCGAGGCGTCCAGTCGCGCACTCGCGGAAGCCTTCGACGTCGCACGCGCCTTGCATGCTCAGCTGACGGTCGTGCACATGTGGGAGATCGACGCAGCAGTCGGAATGGGTGACCTCGGCGGCCAGGGCAACATGGACTGGCAATTGCTCGACCTGTTGCAGACGCAACAGCGCCAGCGGATGGACGAGTTGGTCGAACCGTTCGCGCGGAAGTATCCGAATGCCCACGTCACCAAGGTTTTTCAGGATATCGGTCCGGCGAAAGGCCTGACCGATCTCTCGCGCGAGGCGCAGCTGGTGGTCGTCGGCAGCCATGGCCGCGGTCGGCTCGCTGACTCGATCCTCGGCTCGGTTAGCCAGAACCTGATCCATCACGCCGAGTGCCCGGTACTCGTGGTCCGGTGATCGCCCGCGGTTGGACAACGTCCATAGGGTTTCGTAACCTTTCCGAGACCTAAGCCACATGAGCCGGCAGTTCGACGTAGACAACGTCGACGGCAGTCAGAGGATGCACAGTCGTGGAGTTTCACCCGCGTTCAGCCGCGATCGCGATTCTTGCGGCGCTCAGCGTGGTGTCGGCAGGATCGGCGTACGCCGAACCGGCGGCTGATGAACTGGCCAAGCTCAACGAGCTGACCAAACAGGCCCAGCAGCTGATCGAGAACGTCCAGTCCGCCCAGCAGGACCTGGACCGCAAACTGCAACTGCAAACCGAGGCCGAGAGGCGGCACGCCGAGGATCTGGCTGCGCTCGACGCCACCAAAGCGCAGGTCGCCAGCTACCAGGGGTACGTCGACAAGGCCGCGGCCGCGATCTACGTGGGCGGGCGCACCGACAGTGTGAGCGCTTTCTTCGCCGCAGCCTCGCCCCAGACACTGATCGACCAGCTCGCCTTCCAGAAGGCGATGACCGACGAGATGTCCGGACAGCTGCGCGGCTTCCGGGAGGCCAACCGCCAGGCTGAGACGATCACCGCGGCTTCGGCTGAATCCGCGGCTCAGGCTAAGGCGGCTGCTGCTGCCGCCGCCGCCCTGCGGACCGAGCTGGAGAACAAGCAGTCAGAGCTGGACACCCAGTTGAGGTTGGTCCGGGCGACCTACTACGCGCTGCCCGAGGCGCAGCAGGCCTTGCTGGGTCCCGGCGGCGCGATTCCGACCGTCGGGATGAACGGCCTGGTTCCCAACGCCCGCACTCTGGCGGCGTACATCATCTCCACGTTCCCGGGTGTGCAGTCCATCGGCGGTGTGCGTGCGGATCCGCTGCCGGATCACCCGAGCGGCCACGCCATCGACATCATGATTGGCTCGGACATGGCACTCGGCGATGCCATCAACGCCGACGTGCAAAGTCAGGCCGAACGCTTCGGGGTGTCCTACACGATGTGGCGAGTGGCCAACCACTTCAACCACGTTCACGTCACGGTTCGCTGAGGGGCCGTCGGCGAAGACCCTTGCGGCCCTTTGCTTCCTGATCCGAATCTCAGCCGAGGTAGGAGATGGTCGGGAACGAGTAGCTCAGGGCACCGCTGGCCAGGTATCCCTGCGTCACCGGCAGGGGATCGGTCTGCGGCATGACCTCGCGGCTGGTCGCGCCAGGGATGTACGGGTTGAGATTGCGCATCCGAAGAACGTTGCCCCACAGGTAGTTTTGGATGCTGGTGTACTTCTGGTCGGTGGTCTGACCGTCAAGCCCCAAGTATGTGGTGAAGACGTCGAGAACCTGATCCGTCCAAGGCACCGTGGGGTTCGGGTCGTCCGGATGCGCGCCGGCCGCGGTCTCGATGTAGCCGCGGACCGCAGTGTCGAACGTCTGCTCATCGGTGGTGTAGAGGTTGATACCTCCGCCAGGGGACACGGCGAGGAAGCCCTTGGTGGCCGCGACGCCGATCTGCGCCTCCTTGAGGCCGTCCTGCGGGGTGGGTACGTAGCCGAGATCGAGTGCGGTCACCTGGGTGTAGGGATTGATCAGCACGATGGCCGACCACCGGTGATGCCCGTCGATGATGTAGGCGCCGTTGTCGGCGGTCACGATCGGATTGCCGAATGGCTGGATGACACCGCCGGTGAAATACGTGGTCAGTGAAGCCGGGTCCTGAAGCGGAAATTTCAGCGACTTCTTCAGGTCGATCTCGTTCTGAGTGGGGATCAAGTCGGCGACCTGCACTGTGATCGACTTGAGGCTCAGGCTGCTGTTGGGCAGGCCCCGATCGGCCCCGCCCGTGGTCAGCAGGGAGTAGAGCGCCGGGTTCTTGCAATTGGCGCTCGAGGTGTCGCTGCAGTCGCCCACCAGGGTGCCGTAGAGCTTGACGAAGCCTCCGGGGGTTTCGGTGTAGGCGGCCAGCAGAAGCTGCTGCAACTGTGCGGCGGCCGCCATGTCCGGCAGTACCACCTTGCCGCCCTCGATGTTCCCGATGTTGCCCGACGTCGCAAGCAGGCTGGTCGCGATTCCCGCCAATCCGCCGTTCCAGAACCAGTTTTGGACGTACTTGGTGATTTCCTGCTGGGTGGCGGTTTGCCCGAGGACCGAGTAGATCTCCTGGACCTTGACCTGGCGGTAGGCGTCGGAGGTCACGAACTGCAGCGCGGCCAAGCCGGTAGGCAATCCGGCCTGAAGCTCCTGCACGTACGCCGAGAGCGCTGTCGGGTCGGCAGCTTGGCCGAGAAGCGTGCGGTAGAGCAGGTTCACGTAGCTCGTGGCCGTCGGCACGGGTCCCAGCGGTCCGCCGTTGCTGGCGCTGGCCTCGTAGAACGCCTTGCTGCCGGCGATCGTCGCAGCGAACACCGACTCGGACATCCCCCACATCAACCGCGTTGTGTCCCAGGCGAGTTCCTGCTGGGTGGCGGGGCGCCCGAGCAGTTCGAGGTAGAAATTGTTCACCTCGGTCTGGCGGAATGCGGTGGAGCTGTACAGCCCGGCAACCACTCCGTTGACACCGGTCAGGTTGAACACGTCGAGGTAGTTCTGCAGCTCGGTGGCGGTCGGGTTCGTGCGCAGCACCTGGTTGAACAGTCCGGTCACCACTGCGGTCGGGTTCGTCACCGCGGCAGGTCCGGTCCCGCTGAACAGGTCCTCCAACGTGAGGTTGAGCAGGATCGGGAATGCTCCGAGGCTGGGCGCGGAGGTGGCCGGCGCGCCTGGCAGACCGAGGAAGGCCGACAACTGTCCCAGCGGGTTCGCCTGCAGGGCTGCTGTGGTGGTGGTGACGCTGGCCGTTGCCACCGCAGAATCCGGTGTACCGGTCGCCTGGACAGCCGCGGATGAGTCGACACGGGCCGTGCGCCCGTGAGAGGTGGCTGTGGTTACCGCAGACGGCGTGGTGGCTGCACTTCCACTGTCTGCCAGCAGTGTTGCGAGACGCGAGCTGGTACTCGCCGCAGCTGGAGAGACTCCCACGCCGGTCGAGTCCGACCTACCAGTGCGGCCCGCGGCCGAGGGGTGATGGGCCGCCGCCTGCGATGACGTCGTGGTGTGCGCATCTCTGGCCGACGACGCCGATGAGCCCGCTCCGTCGTCCGCGAGTGCGGTGGGGGCAGCTGCCAACGCGATCCCCATACCGGCTGCCGCCGTGCCGACCTGAAGCCAACGCACTACCGGCAGAGTGCGACGCCGACTGTGGCCCAGTGCAGAGTGACGAGACGGTGAAGTGCTGGTAGCCAAGACAATTCCCCCCATTGTTAGGGCGCCGTGTACCGGTCGCCACCCCAAACGCTCGAGCATTCAGAAGGCAAAATCCGAACACCGCGGATAAATTAACGCTCGGGAAGATTCGGCGCAATGGTTTCGGCCAGGTTTGGCCAAAGAAGCGTTAAGGGTCAGCCTTCCGGGTCACCCATATTGACGTTCAACGGGCGGCGGAAAAAGCGTGTCAGCCAAACCAGTACGACGATCCCGATGCCGAACCAGATGATCCCGTAGCGGGTGGACTCGGCCGAAAGATACAGCCACAGAACGATGGTGAGCAGCACGCCGATTGACGGCAGGATGATGTTCTTGAAGATTTCACGTCCGCCGTGGACTTCACGACGCCGGTAGGCGAAGTAGACGATCACCGTCAGGTTGACGAAGGTGAAGGCGATCAACGCACCGAAGTTGATCAGCGAAGCGACGAAGTCGAGGTTGAACGAGATCGCCAGCAGCGAGACCAGACCCACGAAGATGATTGCGTACGCGGGCGTTTGGAAGCTCGGGTGAAGGTAGCCAAAGAAGCGTCCGACGGGTCCGCGGCCGTTGCGGCCCATGACGTAGAGCAGTCGCGAGACTGACGCGTGGGAAGCCAGGCTCGATGCGACGGTAGCTGCGAACGCCGCCGATGTGAGCAAGATCTTGAACAGATGCCCACCGACATTGAACGCAATCTCAGGCAGTGCACTGTTCTGCAGCGATTCTTCGCTGAAATTGGACACATCGGGGAAAAGTGATTGGGTGAAGAACGCCGACACGAAGAAGATGGCGCCTCCGATCAGCAATGCCAGCAGGATCGCCTTCGGCACCAGTGATGCGTCTTTTGCCTCTTCGGTGTACATCGTGATCGCGTCGAATCCGATGAACGAGAAGGCGACAATTGTGGCGCCGGTGATCACCAAATTGAGGTGGACCCCCTCGTGCCACAGTGGCTGAGTCGAGAACACGGTTCCGTTGCCCATTCCGTCGATCAGCGACTTGGCGGCCAGCACGAGGAACACTCCGATGAGGACGACTTCGAAGACGACCAGCACCATGTTCACCCGTGATGTGTTGGTCATGCTGAACAAGCACATTCCGGTGATGACCGCGACGTAGACGACGACCCAGATCCAGGCCGGCGCGCCCGGGAAGAACGAGAAGAGGTAGCTGCGTATGATCAGCGCGTTGACCAACGGCAGCAGCAGATAGTCCAGCAGCGCAGCCCAACCGATCAGGAAGCCGACGTTGTGCCCGATGGTTTCCGAGGTGTAGGTGTAGGCCGACCCGGCCGACGGAAAGATCTGGGTCATCCGGCCGTAGCTGATCGCGGTGAACATCATGACCACCAACGCCAGTAGGTAGGCGGTCGGCACGACGTTGCCGGTTTCGGTCGAGACGATGCCGAAGGTGTCGAATACGACCGTCGGCGTCATGTAGCCCAGGCCGAGTCCGACGATCGCCCACAGCCCGAGCGTGCGGGCCAACTGGGTGGTGCCCTTCGCGCTAGAGGCAACCTGACTCATCTTCGCCCCACCATCGTCTCGTCGGAATCCGTCCTTTGTGGCCTATCACAACGGCCGCTCATCCGGTGGTCTTTGGCAGCCAGCCGTCACAGAGCAGGAACGTTTATATACTCGCCCACCACGGTCGATGACGCGTGTTAGCGTCACGAAGCATGCGGTACGTCGTCGGTTATGGCCCCCGCCAACGCGGCCTTGACGGGGTCAATCTCGCGGCAACCCTGGCGCGATCCTCAGGGGCGACGCTGGATCTGGTCTCGGTGCTGCCCAGTGATGCCCCGACCTTCCACCGGTACTCACCCGATCAGGCGTACAACGCCGAAGTCGAAGAGCAGGGCCGGGAATGGCTCGAGGACGGGCTGGCCCACGTGCCTGCCGATGTGCAGGCCGAGGGTCATCTACGGCGAGCCGACTCGATCACCGAGGGCCTGCTCGACGCGGCCACCGACCCGGATCAAGGTCAGGCCGGATTGATCGTCGTCGGCACCTACCATCGGGTGCGTAGCGGGCGCTTCGGACTCGGCAGCCTGGCCGACGCCCTGCTGCACGCCTCAGAGGTGCCGGTGGCCTTGGCTCCGGCGGAATATGATCCCCCGCATCGGATTACGCGGATCACCTGTGCCATCGGTATGCGGCCGGGCAACGAGAATCTGTTCGACAGTGCCGTCCGGCTTGCCGCCGAATGGCAGGTTCCGCTGCGGCTGATGTCACTGGTGGCCGTCGGTGAGGGAGGCAGCGAGGAACGCCGCCAGGAGTGGACCCAGCTCGCCGAGCAACACGCATCGGGTTTAGTGGACAAGGCCATCGCCGCGCTTCCAGCCGGAACGTCGGTGACAAGCGTTGTCGGCCATGGACATTCGCTTGAAGACGCAGTACTGGGACTGGACTTCGAGGACAGCGAGGTCGTCCTCATCGGCTCCAGTCGGTTGGCCCAGCCTAAGCGTCTCTTCCTCGGTCATTCGGCGAGCAAGATCATGCGCGCGCTGCCGGTGCCGATGATCGTATGGCCACGCGGCTGACGCCGTCCTCACCAGCGGCCGGCCTCGAGAGATCAGCTCCTGGAGCGGGATCGGCCGCGCCGCTGCCCGTACATGGCCTGGTCGGCGTGGTCGAGCACGGTGTCGATGGAAAGTCCATCGCCCGACCGGTGGGCGGCGAACCCGATCGTCAGGCCGACTGAGACCTGCGCACCGTCACCGAGGGTGACCGGTTTGCCGTCGAACTGATCGGTGATCCGAGCAGCCAGGCACGCCAACTCCGAGTCCTCGACCGCATCGGTGATCACGAGGAATTCGTCGCCACCCCAGCGGGCGATGAGGCCTTCGTCTCCGGCGGCGGCGACCAGACGGTTGGCGACCTCGACGAGCAGCTGATCGCCGGCGCGGTGGCCGCGCTGATCATTGACGGCTTTGAACCGCTCGATGTCACAGAACAGGACACCGTAACCGGCGCCACTGGATTCGAGCTGTTCCAGGCGACTCCAGCCGGCAGACCGGTTGGCGATCGCGGTGAGCGGGTCGGTGGCAGCCTGCCGGGCCAGATCGGCCTCACGGACGCGGTCGGCGGTTACATCGACGATCTGCGAGACGAAATAGCGGGGGCCGTCGCGCGGTGCGGTCACACTGACGACAGTCAGCGCTCCCCACACGATGCGTCCGTCAGCGGCGATGTAGCGCTTGTCGATCCGGTAGGACCGTCGCCGTCCCTCCAGACAATCGGTGAGCAGTGCCACGTCAGCTTCCAGGTCGTCGGGATGGGTGATCTCCTGGAAGGTCAGCTCGGCGAGTTCACGCTTGCTGTATCCGAGCATCGAACGCAACGCCCGGTTGGTGCGCAGGAATGTCCCGTCCAACCCGACGACTGCCATGCCGATCGGCGAATGCGCAAGGGCCAGCTCGAAACGCCTGTCTCGCAACGTGTCGACGGTCGCGGGAAGGCGATCAGTCGGTGCTGCGGTGACATCAGCCGCCGGAAAGCCATGAGCCAAAGGCCTTGGGCGGCTGAGGAAATAGCCTTGGGCAGCGCCGATTCCCACCGTGCCGACGCCATCGAGTTCGCCCTGGTTCTCGACGCCTTCGGCGATCACCGTCGCGCCGATCTGCGCGGCGAGCTCAGCGATGGCATACGCCAGTCGTCGCCGGGCATCGTCGATATCGATCTGGCGGGTGATCGACTGGTCGATCTTGACGAATTCGGGGCTGAGTTCGAGTACGTGGGAGAACGAGGAGAAACCGGCCCCGACATCGTCGACCGCTAGCCGGATGCCCCGCGCCCGGCACTTCGCCAGGGCATCGTCGAGAGCGCCGTAGTCCAGGACGGCGTCGTGCTCGGTCAGTTCCAGCACGATTCGTGATGCGTCCACGTCGGCGAGCAACTCCGTCCACGGCGCAACCAGCGCCGCTCCCGGCGAGATGTTCACCGCCACGAACACGTCTTCCGGCAGCTGCGGCAGCATGGCGAGGACGCGCGCCAGGATCGCCGTCTCCAACTCGACCCCCAAGCCCACCTGCGCCGCCTGCGCAATGAACGCGTCCGGCCGAAACGGTGGGTGCGGAAAACGCGCGAGCGCCTCCACGCCCACCACCGCGCCGGACGTCACGTCGTGAATCGCCTGGAATACGACTTCGAAGTCCCGCTGGGCCACCACATTTCGAACCACGGCCCGTTGGGTCGCGGTGGTATCCGCAGTGTTCTCGGGGAATTCGATCAGCGTTCCTATCAGGCCGGCGACCTGCCCGAGAATGCGCAGGTCGACATCGCCCCGATGCGGCTTGGCGTCCCGGCTGGCCGCACAGACCATCGCGATTGTCGCACCGTCGCGGTTGAGCACCGGCGCGACGGCGTAGGCGCCGAGACCGAGTTCGCGGGCCAGCGCAGGGGCGGCCTCTGGGTTGGCTGTCGTGTCCGGGACGAACGTGGGCAGGGTCCCGTCGATGACGTGCTCATAGCGGGAACCCGACAGCCGGGATCGGTCGCCGGAGGCAAGGCCGATCGCGTTGGCGTCACCGTCGAGCAGTTCGAACTCCAGCCTCTCGTCACGCAGGGAAGACAGCCAGACAGTGTCCAGGCCCAGCCGGCGTCGTAAGAGGCCGAGCAAGATGCGAACCAGCTCGACGGGAATTTCGAGCGCGGCTTCGGAGGGGAGTTCGTCGGCCCCCACGAAGCGCATAGGAGTAAGTAGACCGCACCGGGATGTGAACCTGCGGGAAATTAACGCGCCCGTCACCAATTAGTTAGCGTCCGCGCGGCGCGGACCCGATCAGCTGAAGCGGACGTGCTGTGTCGCCAGGCCGAAGATCTTGCGGCCGTCCGACTTTGCCGCGACAAGGATGACGCCGCTGCGGGTCTCTGGATCCAGTGACTTGACCTTGCCGCTGAATTCGATGTCGGCACCCTCTTTGGCCGAGACGATCGCGGGTTGGGACAGCCGCACCGAGTAGCGGGTCACCGCGCCGGGGTCGCCGGTCCAGGCGGAGGCGAAACCGGCGCCCAGCCCCATGGTGAGCATGCCGTGGGCGATCACGTCGGGCAGTCCGGCAAGCTTGGCGATGTCCTCGTCCCAGTGGATCGGGTTGGCGTCACCGGCGACGCCGGCGTAATTCACCAGATCCCCACGGGACAGCCGAGTGTGGTGCACCGGAATCTCGTCGCCTACCTTCAGCGAATCGAAGGACGGCGTTCCGGGTGTGCGGGTCAGGCCGCCGTCAGAGATCCGGATCTCTCCTGCGGGCCGCACCTCTTTCTCGTACGCGCCGTCCGATCCCGGAATGTCGAGGATGTTCATGTCGTGCATCATGGCCTTCTGCACGGCCGCCTTGACGCCGGCGTCAATGTCCTCGCCGGTGACTCCGACGACGGTGGTGTGCAGGGTGTGCACCCGCTCGCCGGCGACGTCGGTGAAGGTGTTGGTGACGGTGATGAAATCCCGCCCCGCAGTCCGGCGCACCTCGGTCAGTTCGACGTCGATGTGCAGCTCGTCGCCAGCGACGATCGGGCGGTGCTGCTCGAAGACCTCTTCGGTCTGCAGGTAGGTGTCGTAGCCGACGACGATCTCTTCGAACATGCGCCGATTGCATTGCATGCCCGGTGCCGAGGTGAACGTCAGCGGTGCGATGACGTCGGAATAGCCCAGTTGCGCGGCGGCCGCGACATCCCAGTGCGCGGGGTTGTAGTCCTGCACGGCGCGGGCGTATTCGCGCAGCTTCTCGCGGCCGACCAGATAGGTGCCGTCCATCTGGTAGTAATGGCCGACCCGGGATTCGAGCGCCGACGCTGCTGGTGCTTCGGTCATGGATGTCTCAACTCTTCCATCGGCCTGTTCGCGGAAGCCGATCAGAGAACCCTAACGCCCGGACAGGGCAACAAATGCAGGTAGTGCAACCAACGCTGATGTCAGCGTCATTCGGGGACGATCGCGTAGGCGCGGACGGGGAAGGTCCCAAAGCCCTCGATCCGCGGTGGTGCGGCCGAGAAGCGGGCGCCACGGGTGGGAAGCGCCCCAAGGTTGGTCAGATGCTCGACGACGTGGATACCGTGCGCCAGCAGAACCGTGTGTACGGGCCGGCGGCCGGCCGCCGACGGACTGATGTCGTCGATGTTCACCGAGTCGATTCCGACCAGAGCCACGCGGGCGTCGACGAGACGCCTCGCTGCGGCCTCGGTGAGGAATGGGGCGTCGATGCCATACGCCTCGGTGCCGAAGTGGCAGTCCCAGCCGGTGCTGATCAGCACTGCCGAACCGGGCTCGATCTCGCGTGGCAGGTCATCGACATCCACTGCGCGCGTGGTGATATCACGCCGACTGACGACGACGGCCGGGAGATCGACGAGGGTCGCCAGGTTGAGGGTGGCCAGATCGTCGCCGTCGCTGTAGCGGTGAAGCGGCGAATCCAGATACGTTCCCGTGTTGCCGATCATCGTGATGACGTCCATCGCGAACTCCGTACCGGGTGCGTAGACCTGGCGCGAGTCGTGCCGGGTCAGATACGGGGTGATCGACGGAGCCGGCAGTCCCGGGTAGGTCACCATCCCCGCACGGATCGTGTGCGACAGATCGACGATCATCACCTACCCCTTACGGCCAAACCCACCTGACCGCAGCGACAGTAAGGGCGATGATCGCCGGACGCGAATCAGCCCGTCACGTCCCGACCGATGAGCTGGCGCGCGATGATCCATTGCTGCACTTCGTTGGCACCCTCGAAGATCTCCAGGATCTTCGCGTCCCGGTACATCTCCTCGAGTCGTACCGACTCACCTGTCTCGCCGACCTGCTCGGCGAAGCCGAGCGCGCCGTGGATCTGGATGGCCTCGCGAACAAGGTCGTTGGCCAAGCGGGTGCTGTAGGCCTTGGCCATCGCGGCCTCGGGTTCGGCGCCGCGGTCACCACGGTCGATCAGGGTCGCCGCCTTCTGGTACAGGGTTCGCGCGCACTCGATCTCGGTGGCGCGCTGGGCCATCACGAACTGCCAGTGCTGCATCGCCCCGAGCGGAGCGCCGAACACCTGCCGGGTCCGCAGCCGGTGGACCGCCAGATCGAGTGCCGCCTGGGCGACCCCGACACCGGCGGCTCCGATGCCGATGCGGCCACGCACCAGTGCTGACAAGGCCACCGCCATTCCGCCCCCGACGGTTCCCAGCAGGTTGGCACGCGGCACGTGGACGTCGGCGAACACGATGTCGGCGGTGATCTGGCCGCGGTGGCCCATTTTGAGGTCCGGGGTGCCGATGCGCACTCCGGGCGACGACAGGTCGACCAGCAGCATGGACGCGCGGTCGCCGTCGGCCCCCGCCCGCACCAGAACCGAAACCCAGCCGGCCACAATGCTATTGGTGATCCACCGCTTGCGTCCGTTGAGGATGAACCCGTCGGTGGTCTCCTCGGCCACCGTCTGGAGTCGATCGGCGGTCAGATCCGAACTGGTCTCGGGTTCGGTGGTCGCAAACGAAAAGGCCACCCGTCCGCTGACCAGTTCCGGGATCAGCCGTGCGCGCAGCTCGTCGGTGGCGAACTGCAGGGTCTGCGGGACCAGCAGGCACTGGCCGTCGTAGACACCGGCCAGCGACGAGGAGTGGTAGGCGATCTCCTCGGCCACCGTGCACGTACCGAGCAGGGGGTGCTCGAGGCCCCGGCCGTAGTCCGGGCCGAACGGCACCCCGAACATGCCCTCGTCGGCCAAGCCGCGAAACGCCGCCCACGGGAAACTGTCGACGGACTCGGGGCGCCGGCCTATCTCACGGGCATGCGGGACGACCACCTTCTCCACCGCAGCGCGGGCTTCGGCGCGCAGGGCGACGATCTCGTCGGGCAGCCAGACGTCGTGGGTCATGTGGTCCTGGGTGCGCGGCACCGTCACCGCGGAAGTCGCCGTCATGGGTACACACAATAACAGTCAGTGCTGACCGTCAATCTGCGCTCTCGGGCATCAATGCCGCCCGGGCCAGCCGCTTCCACAGCGCCAGGTGTGGATCCACTTCGGGGTCGCGGCTATCGAGCGCATAGGTCAGCGCGACACCCCGCATGCTGGTGAACAGCAGCTCGCGAACGTCGTCGAACGCCGGGTGACTGCTGTGGACCGGTCCGAACATGGTGGCGATGACGTGCTCGATGGCGCGTCGCAGCCGGCGTTCGCCGTCGACCAGTTCGGTTCGTAGCTCGGCATTGGTGCGGGCTGCCACCCACAGCTCCATCGCCGCCCAGAAGTACGGCTGGCGGAACGTGGTCCACAACAATTCCACTGCGTAGTCCAGTCGCTGCGTCCCGCTCGCGGCGCCGGCCGGCCCGGTGTCGAAGCAGCGCTCCATCTCTTCGATGCGCACACTGGCCAGATGCTGGGCCGCGGCCACCAGCAGCGCGTCGCGCGACGGGAAGTAGTGCAACAGCCGTCCCCGGGATATGCCGGCGAGCTCTTGCACCGTCACCGTGGTGGCGCCGCTGTAGCCGTGGTCCACCAGCGTCTGGACCGCGGCCTGCAGGATCAGCGCCCGGCTGTCCGCGCGGCGGCTGTCGTGGGTTCGACGCTCAGCAGCGGGTTCGGTCATACCCGCAGGTTACCGATCACGGTCAGCGCTGACTGCTCTAATCATCACCAATCGCCAATGTGGACATTGACAAATGTCACCATTGGTGGTTGCGTCGACAGGGCGACAACGACAGGCCTGGGAGGTGCTCGCGGTGATGGGAATCTTCGGGCCACGGCGCAGCCGCGGCGCCAACGCCGTCGTCACGGGAGCGGGCAGCGGCATCGGCGCGGCTTTCGCCGCCGAACTGCACCGCCGTGGCGGACACGTCCTCTGCAGCGACATCGACGAGGGCGCCGCCCACACCACTGCCGAAGCCATCAACTCCGCGGGCGGGCGCGCCACTGCCGTGCGGTGCGACGTCTCCGACATCAGCGAGGTGGAACGGCTCGCCGAGACGGCCCAGACCTGGTTCGGCGGCCCGCCCAGCCTGATCATCAACAACGCTGGTGTCGGTGCTGGCGGTCAGGCGATCGGCGAAGTCCCACTGGAGGATTGGCACTGGGTACTCGACGTTAACTTGTGGGGTCCGATCCACGGGTGCCATGTCTTCACGCCTGTGCTGCGGGAAGCCGGGTACGGCGGGATCATCAACGTCGCGTCGGCGGCAGCCTTCGGCGCCGCCCCCGGGATGGCCGCCTACAACGTCAGCAAGGCCGGGGTCCTCTCACTGTCGGAAACGCTTGCCGCCGAAATGTCCGGCACGGCCATCGCCGTGACGGCTCTGTGCCCGACGTTCGTCAAGACCAACATCATCGAATCCGGCCGTATCACAGCACAATCCGGGCACCTGGCCGAACGGTTGATGCGATGGACAGGGTTCTCGCCGCAGCGGGTGGCGCGAATGTGCCTGGATACCAACGATCGTGGTGGCCTGTACTGCATGCCCCAACCGGATGCCCGCATCGGCTGGGGCATCAAACGCTTCACACCCACGGCGTACACCCGCGCCGTCGGGTTGACCAGTCGTGTCACCAACTAGGAGGATCACATGGCCATCGACATGGACGCGATGCTGGACAAGATCAAGGACCGCCAGTGGGCATTGGCCGACATCGACTGGGATGCACCGGGAGCCGACCGGATCACCGACGAACAGCGCCCCAAGCTCAAGGCGTTCATGGCCGATCTGTGCTGGATCGAGAACATCGGAGCGCGCGGGTTCGCCGCGCTGGCCAAGAAGGCGCCGACTCCGACGATCGCCGAGATCTACCGGTACTTCCACGCCGAGGAACAGCGGCACGCCAACGCCGAACTGGCACTGATGAAGCGGTGGGGCATGCTCGATGACGGCGAGATGCCAGAGCCCAACGTCAACATCCGCCTGTCGATCGAGTGGCTCGACCGCTACGCCGATGACATGTCCCTGTCGATCCTGGGAACGGTCATCCCGATGCTCGAGGTGGCACTCGACGGGGCGCTGCTGAAGTTCCTCCTCGAAGAAGTCCACGATCCGGTGTGCCACCAGGTCTTCGAGAAGATCAACAACGACGAATCCCGGCACATCGCCGTCGATTTCGAGGTGCTCGACATGATCGGGCACGCCCCGGCGCGCAAGCTGGCGATCGAGTTCGTCGGCAATGTCGCCTCGCCGAGTCTGATCATCGGCGCGATCATGTACGTGCCCCTGCTCAACCGGATTCGCAACAACATCGTGGGCATGGGGCTGGAACCCGAGAAGTTGTATACCGCGATGAGACGCTTCAAGACGCTCGGCGAGCGGAGCGAGAACACCTGGCGGGTACCGACCTACCAGATCCTCAAACTGCACTCTCGGATGGTCGTCAAACCCAACAATCCCTACCACTGGGTGGCCAACCCGATGGTGTGGGCCTCCGACCGTCTTCCCTCGGCCTTGCTGCCGGTGATCCCGTCGTGGTTCAAGGAACTCACTTACGAGCCGGCGGCCTGACATGGCGCCCACCACGACTGGCCACAGGGTCTACGACACCCTCATCGTCGGAGCCGGATTCAGCGGACTCGGCGCTGCGATCAAGCTGACCCGGGCCGGTGTCGACGGCATCGTCATTCTCGAGCGCGCAGACCGAGTCGGCGGCACCTGGCGCGACAACACCTATCCAGGTGCGGCGTGCGACATCCCGTCGCTGCTGTACTCGTTCTCGTTCGTCAAGAACCCGGACTGGTCACGGGCCTACTCACCGGCCGACGAGATCTGCCGCCACATCGAGGACATGGTCGACTCCTTCGGCCTGCGCGACAAGATCCGGTTCGGCGTCGAGGTCAGCGGACTGGAGTTCGACGAGCATTCGGGCACGTGGACGGTGAAGACGAATGGCGACAACAGCTTTGAAGCCCGCACCGTCGTGCTGGCATCGGGTCCGTTGTCTGATCACACCTGGCCTGACATCCGTGGTCTGGACACCTATCAAGGCCACAAGATCCACAGCGCCGCCTGGGATCACGACTACGACTTCACCGGTAAGCGGGTCGCCGTCATCGGAACAGGGGCCAGTGCCGTGCAGATCGTGCCCGAGCTGGTCAAGCAGGCCGGGTTCGTCAAGGTGTTCCAACGCACGCCGGGATGGGTGATCCCGCGGCTGGACGTCCCCATCCCGACTGCTGCGCAGGCGGTGTTCGCGAAAGTGCCTGCCAGCCAACAGCTTGCCCGCGACGTGCTGTTCTGGGGGCACGAGGCCAGCGCCACCGCGATGGTGTGGGACACCCCTCTGACCGGTTTGGTGGCCCGACTGGGCAAGGCCCATCTGCGCAGGCAGGTCAAGGATCCGTGGCTACGCCGCCAGCTCACGCCCGACTTCACCCCCGGCTGTAAGCGGCTGCTGGTCTCCAGCGACTACTACCCGGCCCTGCAGCAGGACAACTGCAAGCTGATCGACTGGCCGATCGCGACCATCAGCCCGGTGGGTATCCGAACCTGCGACGGCATCGAACACCATCTCGACACCATCGTCTTCGCCACCGGGTACGACGTGCATCTCAACGGCCCACCGTTTCCGGTGACCGGCATCGGCGGCCGACTGCTGGCCGACGAGTGGCGCGGCCGGGCGCAGGCCTACAAGAGCATCCAGGCGAGCGGGTACCCGAACCTGTTCTTCATGACCGGACCCAATTCCGGTCCGGGACACAACTCGTTGCTGGTCTACGTGGAGGGCCAACTGGACTACGTGGTCAAGGCGGTGAACCGCATCCTGCGTGAGGATCTGCGCTACCTCGACGTTCACGCCGACGCGCAGCGGCGCCACAACCAACGGCTCCAGCGCCGGCTGCGCAAGACCACTTGGATGAGCGGTTGCACCAGCTGGTACCTGACTCCCGACGGATTCAACGCCACCATGTATCCCGGCTCGGCCACCCAGTATCTTCGACAGATGCGGGATTTCCAGCAGTCCGACTACCTCGCCGTCGCGCCGGCGCGGACGCACGCCGCAGCCGTGTCGTCCTCGGCCTGAGATGACGGCCAGGCAGCCCCGACCCCAGGCGGGTGCGATCTCGGCCATCCTGGCCGGGGTGCGCCGCGCGCCGCGGCAGATCCGGCGGGGCTCCCGCGAGGTCATCGAAACCGCGGTGTCCCAGCTGTTCGACGCCGCGGTGCAGCCACACGGCGAGGTCGCATCCGGCAAGTACCGGATCGACGAGTTGGCGCGGCTGGCCGGAACCACGACCCGCAACATCAGGGTGTACCGGGACCGCGGTCTGCTGCACCCGCCGCTTCGGGTCGGGCGCATCGCGCTGTTCAACGACACCCACCTGACCCGGCTGCGTCTGATCACCTCGCTGCTCAACCGCGGGTACACGATCGCGCATGTCCACGAGATGCTCTCGGCCTGGCAGGAGGGCAAGAATCTCGGTGACGTGCTCGGGGTGGAGTCGGCGATCGCCGGAAGTTGGGCGGCCGAGAAGCCCGAACGGATGACGGTGGCGCAGGCGCGCCGCCTGGTCGATGACGACGCCGGCTTCGTGCGGATGGTCGCCCATGGCCTGATCCGCCTCGACGCCGATGCCGGCGACGCGACCGTCGTCCGGCCCAAGCTGATCGAGGCGTTCAACGAGATGCGTCAGTACGGCGTCGCCATGGACACGCTCATCGACCTCCACGAGCAGATCAATCCATTGATCGACCAGATCAGTGCGAAGCTGGTCCGCGCGGGCGTCGACCATCTCGCCGACCGGTTGGCCCCCGGCGCCCCGTTGCCGCCCGACCCCGAGATGGCCGAGTTGATCACGATGCTGGTGCGATTCCGCACCCAGGCGGTCGCGGCAGTGAACGCCTCGTTGGCGTTCTCCATCGAGGCCGCGGTCGAGGCCGAGATCGCCGGGATTCTGGCCGCCGCGATCGAACACACCCCGGACGAACCCGCCGGCGACGACCAGTAGGCATCCGCGCCGCTGTGAACAATGTGGCCACTGTGTCCAATGTTGTTCAGCGGCAGCCCTGTCCGGCGGACGCGGATTGGCACATATTGACACTCCGCACTACTTTCCTTGACGTGGTGTCCTCAGCTGCCGGTGCAGTCGCGCGATGGATCGTCCCCTTCTTCACGGTCGTGGCAGTGGTGCTCACCGCCGCAGTGGCCGGGCCGACGCGGGCCGGCGAGAACCGGTTTGTCCTGCTGGCCGACGAGGGCAACCCGCTGGCCGGGCTGCCGCTCTATGTGAATCCCAATTCGGCCGCGATGCGGGCCGCCAAGGCTGACCCGTCGAACCCGGAGCTGGCCTACATCGCCAACACACCGCAGGCGTACTGGATGGACCAGCTGTCCACCCCGTCCGTCGACGCCAAATACATCAGTGCTGCCCAGGCCGCCGGGACGATTCCGCTGCTCGCGCTGTACGCCATCCCGCACCGCGACTGCGGCAACTTCGCCGCCGGCGGGTTCGGCTCGGGCGACGCCTACCGGGGCTGGATCAACAGCGTCGCCGCCGCCATCGGCGGGGGGCCGGCGGCGGTCATCCTCGAACCCGACGCACTGGCCATGGCTGACTGCCTTTCCGGCAGCGCGCGCCAGGAACGCTTCGACCTGATCCGCTACGCCGTCGACACCCTGACCGCCAACCCCGCCACCGCCGTGTACGTCGACGCCGGGCACTCGCGCTGGGTCGGCGCCGATGAGATGGCCGCCCGGCTAAACCAGGTCGGGGTGGGCAAGACCCGCGGCTTCAGCCTCAACACTGCCAACTTCTTCACCACCGGTGAGGAGATCGGCTACGGCGAGGCGATCTCGGGCCAGACCAACGGCGCCCACTACGTCATCGACACCTCCCGCAATGGCGCGGGCCCGGTGGAGGGCGACCCGATGTACTGGTGCAATCCGACTGGCCGGGCGTTGGGGGTACGGCCCACGACGGATACCGGCAACGGACACATCGACGCATTCCTGTGGGTCAAGCGGCCCGGGGAGTCCGATGGATCGTGCGGCCGCGGTGAGCCGGGCGCCGGGCGCTTCATCGACTCCTACGCCATCAGCCTCGCCCGCAACGCAGGCGTCTAGGGACGCCGGCCCAGCACGGTCGCGAGCAGCTCCGGCGCGATGTTGCCGCCGGACAGCACGACGACCGTGCGCCCCGGCGGAAGCGCGGCGTGCCGATAGGCGGCCAGTGTCACCGCCCCGCTGGGCTCGGCCACCAGATGCGCGCGCTGCGCGAGTTCGACCACGGCGTCGAGGATCTGGTCCTCCGACACGGTGAACATCCCATCGAGGACCCGTTGCAGATGCGCGAAGGTCAACTCCGAGGGCTGCGAGCGCAGTCCGTCGGCGACGGTCCGGTTGCGCTGCTCGATCGACCAGTCGACCCGGTGACCCAGACGTAAGCCTTCAGCCGCGTCGGCCGCCAGCTCAGGCTCGACCCCGAAAACGTTGGTAGCGGGGGAGATTGCCTTGACCGCGGTCCCGATACCGGATGCCAGGCCGCCGCCGCTGACCGGCACCAGGACGTTGACCACGTCGGGAAGGTCCTCGATGATCTCGAGTCCGGCGGTACCCTGGCCGGCGATCACGTCGGGATGGTCGAACGGCGGAATCAAGACGCCGCCGGTGCTCGCGACGAGTTCCTCGGCCACCGCCTCGCGCCGGCCCGCGGCACACAATACGATCTCGGCGCCCAGCCGGCGGGTTGCCTCGACCTTGATGGCGGGTGTCTCCTCGGGCATCACGATGTGCGCGGTGATCCCCGACAGCGCCGACGCGTACGCCACCGCCTGGGCATGGTTGCCGCTGGAGTACGTCACCACACCGCGGGCCCTGGCCGCGTCGTCGAGACGGCCGATCGCGTTGAACGCGCCGCGCACCTTGAACGCCCCGATCGCCTGCAGGTTCTCGGGTTTGATCCACAACGGCCGGTCGGGATCGCCCCACAGTGCGGGAACCAGTGGGGTGCGCACCACCGACGCGCGGATTCGGTCTGCGGCCGCACGGATGTCGTCGATGTCGACCAGCTGCATCCCTCGAGTCTGGCAGACCACGGGTGACGCTCTCGCTCAGCGGGAGTGGGCTGTTGTCGTGGTCGCGCGCCGACGAGCATGGCCCGCATGAGCCCAGCACTGCGGATCGCCGTCATCGCCACCGGTACCGTCGGCGCGCTCGTCGCCGCGACAGTGCTCGAGCGCGACGGGCTGGATCTGGTTGCGGTCTGGGTGCACAGCGAAAGCAAGGCCGACCGCGACGTCGGTGAGTTGCTGGCTGGATCCCCGACGGGAGTGCGCACGACGCGCAACCTCGACGACGTGATCGCCCAGAAACCCGACTGCGCGGTGTATACCGCGTCGGGCCCCGAACTCGATGCCGTCAACGTCCCGATGTACTGCCGGCTGCTGCGCGCCGGGATCAACGTGGTGACCGTCAGTACGCCCGGCCTGGTCTACCCGCGCTCGTTCAACCCGGGGCTGGCCGCCCAACTCGACGACGCGGCCGCCGAAGGCGGTGCCTCGCTGTACGCGTCGGGTGTCGAACCGGGGTTCGCCGGCGACCAGCTGGCCGCACTGCTGACCACGATGTCAAGAACCATCACCTCGGTCCGCACGCAGGAAATCTTCTGCTACGACACCTATCCCGACGAATTCATGATGCGCGACGTCTTCGGCTTCGGTAAACCACTCGACTTCTCGCCGATGATGCAGTTTCCCGGGGTGCAGCGGCACGCCTGGGGACCACCGGTGCACTACGTCGCTGCGGCATTGGGCGTCACCCTCGACGAGATCCGGGAAACTTATGAACGCCAGCCCACCCCGCGTGATCTCACCGTGGCGTGCGGAGTGATCGAAGCGGGAACCTGTGGCGCGGTGCGCATGGAGTCGATCGGCGTGGTCGATGGCCGCGACGCTATCGTCATCGAGCACGTCAACCGGATGGCGCCCGACCTGGCACCCGACTGGCCGACTGCGCTGCGCGACGGGACCTACCGCGTCACCATCGAGGGATCGCCGAATGTGATGTGCGAGTTGACAATCGGTGAATCCGGCACCGCCGGTGACGAAGGCATGGTCGCCACGGCGATGCGGTGCCTGAATGCAGTCCCGTATGTGGTTGCCGCCCCGTCGGGCCTGGTGTCGTCGCTGGAGCTGCCTTTGACCACGCCGGTCGGCGCGTTCGCGTCGTCTGCCGGGTAGTGCTGCGGTTCAGCCGATCAGCGCCATCGCCCGTTTGAGCGGCTCGACGGAAACCCGGACGTGTCCGCCGAGCGCGTCGTCGAGTTCCATGATCAGAAACATCGCGCTCGTGACGACGAGTGCGGCGGCCGTAATCGACAGGTAGACGGCTGGCGACCGCGGCGACAACAACCCAAAGGTGAAGAACTCCAGTAGCATCCAGAGAATGACGACGACGTAGAAGATCGCCGGTAGTGTCGCCGGGTGCACCGAAAACAGCCACCGCTTCTGAGCGATATTGCCGTCACCGAAGGACAGGTCGCCGCCAAGCATGTCGAGTGCACGGACCTGCAGGCGCTCCTGCAGTTCGGTGGTGGGTTTGAGGGCCGCGATGGCGGCGTAGAGCGCCTCGGCCCCGCCCCCGGCGCTCGCACCCGAGGTCGACTGAGCGTCCCATGCCGCATACTCGTCAGGGGAGCCGATCGTGTCGATTCGGCGCTGCAGTCCGGCTTTCACCTGCTCCCTGATCGGGTCAGTTTGGGGACCATAGCTTTCGAGGATGTTGTCCAGGGTCAGGGAGTCGATCGCCAGGCCGGCGACCATCGCGTTGGAGCGCTCGTAGTCGTTCATCGCCGCCGCGGCGACCAAGCCGAGTACCACCGCGGTCAATGTCGATGTGAGCCCGAGAGCCACCCGCATCGACGACCGCGTCTCGTCGTCCTGAGTCTTGAACAACGCAAGAGTGTGCAGCCGAAAACCCAACGCAGCGGCGAGAGCAATGCCGACGAAAATCAGGACCGAAAACAGGAGTGGATCCACTGCGCCCCCGCTCTCTCGTGACCCCGCAGAGGCAGAGACTACAACGCACCGCTGGTGAACGCCTACGATCGGTGAAGATGTCGGCCCTGTCCGGATCGAATAAACCTCCGGTAACGACGGCCGTCGGTCGCCGGGAACCGCGGTGTCCCCGGGCTACCATGAGCGCACTGTGAGAATGTCCAGAAGACTCGCGACGCTCGTCGGGCTGTTGACACTGTGCCTGTCGATCGCCGCTCCCGCGGCAGCCGAGCCCGCGGCCGGCCAGCCGAGCCAGTGGATCGTGGTCGGCGTGCCGAAGGCCAGCGCCACAACCGGGACCCTGACCGCCTACCAACGGGTGGGCCAGGAATGGAAAGTGGTGCTCGGGCCGACTCCGGCCAAGGTGGGCGAACTCGGCGTCGGTGCACCGGCCGACGGCGTTTATCGCACGCCGGAGGGAACGTTCGGCTTCGACCAGGCGTTCGGGCGCCAACCGGATCCCGGCACCAAGATGCCGTATTTCCAAGCCACTGACCAGGATTGGTGGGACGAGGACGCCAAGTCGCCGACCTACAACACCCATGTGCGTGGTGCGGGCAAGCCGTCGGGCATCGCTGAGAACCTCTACGACTCCGGACCGGTCTACGACTACGCCGTCAACATCACATCCAATCCGCAACGCATCCCGGGCAAAGTGGCCGGGATCTTCCTGCACGTCACCGACGGCAACCCCACCTGGGGATGTGTCGCGATCGGACGCGAGGAGATGCGCTCGATTCTGACCTGGCTCGACCCTGCCGCCGACCCGCGCATCACTATTGGTGTTGGGGACCCATCGCTGATCTCCACCGGTTCCTAGCCGTGGTACCCCCGCTCGCGCGGCGTGCGGCCCTCAAACTTGCCCTCGCCGGGGCCGGCACCCTGGCCGCCGGCCTCGCGATGCCGCAGGCCCGCGCCGGGGGTCTGCGCCTGATCGACTTCGCCGAGGTCCTGGTGTCCCCGGCGCAGATCAAGGCGGCCGGGTTCGACGGTGCCCTGGTGTACGTCTCGCAGCTACGGCCCGGCGCCACCTTCGATTTCAAGCCTGTCACCCGCGAGTATGCCGACGGGCTGCGCGCACAGGGTCTGCACGTGGTCAGCTGCTACCAGTACGGCAAGCCTGGCTGGGTGAACTCGCCGTCGGACTTCACCCGTGGCTATGACGGTGGTGTGGCCGACGCGCAGACCGCACTCACACTGCACGGCGCGGCCGGCGGGCCGGACACGGCGCCGATCTTCTTCAGCGTGGACGAGCCCATCGATGCCGCGACGTGGAAAAGTCTGGGCATCAAGTGGTTTCAGGGCATCAACTCCGTGCTCGGAGTGCAGCGCACCGGCATCTACGGTGGCCGCGGCCAGTGCGGCTGGGCCATCGCCGACGGCGTGGTGGGCCAGTCGAGCAGCCCCGGCTATCGCTGGGCGTGGCAGACCAAGGCCTGGTCGGCGGGCGAGCGTGAACCGGCGGCGGTGCTGTTCCAATCCGAAGTCGTCACCGCGTCGGATCCCGGCGCCGTGATCGACGGCGTCCACGTCGACGTCGATGAGGTGCTGGCACCCGACTTCGGCCAATGGGACCTGGCCCGCTAGGAACTACGTCTGCCGACGTGCCCCCAGCGCATCCTCGAACACTGCCCTGCGCAGAGCCAGTTCCCGCGGGTCGCTGAAGAGGTGAAAACCCAAGCGGTTCATCACGTAGGCGAACCCGGTACCCGTGTCCGGGTCGGCGAATCCGAATGAACCGCCGAAACCCGCTGTGCCGAAGGCCTTGTCGGACGAGCCGAATACGAACGGCGCCTTGGGCTTGCTGAAGCCCAGCGAGAACGCGGTCTGCACGTTGAGCACCTTGTCGCGGGAACTGCGGGTCGGTATGACAGGCGGCGCGGCGAGGGCATCGAGCACGTCGGAGCGCAGCCCGGGCTGTTCGGCGCCGGTGGCCGCCCCGCCGTAGAGCTGGGCGACCGCGCGTGCGGTGCCATGTCCGTTGCTCGACGGCATCTCGACGGCGCGCACCTCGTCACGGTTGTAGTCGCCGCTCCACGGGTTGACGTCACTGGGCAGCGAGGTGGCGCGCGCGCTCAGCCCGAACGGGTTGAGCGCCACCGCGACGAACCCGGGTGGCATCTCGTGCAGGTGGCGCAGCGTTTCGGGTCGTTTCCAGTTGTGCAGGTGCGCGATGCGGGCGCGGTCGATGTCGCCGGGAACGCCGATGTGCAGATCGAGGCCGCCCGGCTCGGCGATCTCCTGGGCCAGGAACTGGCCCAGGGTCCGCCCGGCGGGGTCGGTTCGGCGGATGAGTTCGGATTGGTACCAGCCGAGGGTGATGGCGTGATAGCCGTGGCGGGTGCCCGGCGGCCACGCCGGTGGCTGCGCTGCCAGCATCGCCGACAGCCGCGCCGGGTCGGACACATCGCGCAGGGTCGGTGCGGGGTCTAGGGCGCACAGGCCGGCCTGGTGGGCCAGCAGCTGGCGCACGGTCACGGTACCCTTGCCGGCCTGAGCGAATTCCGGCCAGTACTCCGATACCTTCGCGTCGAACGACAGCAGACCCCGCGACGCCGCGACGGCAATGGTGAGCGCCGAAATGCCTTTCGTCGTGGAGAACATGTTGACCATCGTGTCGGCCTGCCACGGCTGCCTGGTCAGCCCGTTGCGGTAACCGCCCCACAGGTCGACGACCTTCTTGCCGCCGTGACATACCGCGACGGCCGCGCCGACTTCCCGCCCGGAGGCGAGGTTGGCGCGGAATGCGTCGGCGACCTTGCCGAAGCCCTCGTCGACGTCGCCGCCCATCGTGTCCGGCGACACCTCGACCTTGAGTACCATGGCACACCCCTTTCGCTCCCGGCAGCGTATTGCGGCGGGGAGCCCGGGTTACGGCTTTCGGCGTGAGTGACGGTCAGTTGTCGACGAACACACAGTTTCGACTCAGGGGGTTTCGCGGCACGGCAAGGGAATTGGCGGCGAAATCCGGGTCGGGATAGCCGATCGCGATTCCGCAGAGGATCCGCATGTCGTCTCCGATGCCGAGGTTGTCGCGCAGGATATCCGGGTAGCCGGCCACCGACACCTGCACGCAGCTGCCCAGTCCGCGCGCGGTGAGCGCCAGCAGGAACGTCTGCAGGAACATCCCGACGCCGAGGGCGTCGACATAGTCGAGTTCGGAATGCATGCACACCACACCTGCCAGGGGCGCGCGGAAGAACTCCCAGTTACGCAGAACCGCGATACGCCGTGCCTCGGAGTCGTGACGAGAGATGCCCATCGCGCCGTAGACGAGGGCGCCCAGTTCGCTGCGCAGGTGCGCGAATGATTCCGGAAGTGCCGGAACATTCGGCGCCGCGATGTCGGCCTGTTCGAGGAGCGCTTCGGCGAGCCGGTCGCGGGGCGGCCCCGAGGCGAACACCACGTGCCAGGGTTGGATGTTGGAGTTCGAGGGCGCCCGGATCGCCAGTTCCAGCGATTCGATCACCAACTGCCGGGGCACCGGCTTGTCGCGCAGGAACAGCCGGGTGGAGTGGCGGTCGAGGATCGCTTTCTCCAGGTCGTGCATCGTGGGTGCCTTTCGTCAGTCCCGGACAGCGAGGACGGTCTTGCCTGGGCGGCGGTGCGGCTGGCGCCCGCTCAGGAACGCGGCCCGCCCGTCGCGTAGCGGGTAGGTCGCGGCGACGGCGACGTGAAGCTTCGACGTATCGACCAACTCCGCCAGGTGGGCGAGCTCTGCGCGGTTTGGAACCACGACGAAGAAGACGGCAGTGACCTCGAAGGCCTCGGCCCTCCCGGGCGGCGGTGGTGCTGAGAGGGTGACCAGTCGCCCACCGGGACGCAAGACTTCGAAGGAACGGGCCAGCGTCTCCCCGCCCACAGTGTCAATCACGACGTCGTAAGGCACATCGGGGTCATCGAAGCGTTCGGATCTGGTGTCGATCACGCGACTGGCGCCCAACGCACCCATGAGGTCGTGGCAGTCGCTGCGCACGGTTGTGGTGACATCGGCCCCAAGGAGTGCGGCCAGCTGAATCGTCAATGCCCCGACCCCGCCCGTGCCGCCGTGGACCAGCACGCGCTCACCGGGTTGAACTGTGGCATGGTCAACCAGAGCTTGCCACGCGGTTAGACCGGCCAGCGGAAGTGCAGCTGACATGATGTGGTCGACCGTCGTCGGCCGCAATCCCAGGCACCCGGCCGGAACCGCGACGTACTCAGCCGCGGCTCCGTCGCGATCGAATGGAATCAACCCGTAGACCTCATCACCGACAGCAAGGTCGACAACGTCTGGTCCGACCCGGGCGATCACGCCGGATACCTCGTGTGAGGGAATCGTCGGCGTACGGTCAACCCCGGCATGCTGCCAGGTTTCCTCCCATGTCAGTTCGTCAAAGGTGATCGCCGCGGCGTGGACTTCGACCAGGACTTCGCCGGAGCCGGCCTCCGGAATTGGTGCCCGCTCAGCAACCAGGACTTCGGGTCCGCCGCGGTGGTGTGCGCGCAATGCCGTCATGGAACTCATGTCAGAACCCCTTACGTGCCAACCACTTCAGCGTGGCGGCCGTCCGTGGCGGGCAGCTCGACGCTGCTTCGGTTGCACGTCGGATGGCCGCTCTCCCACTTAAACACATCGGAATTCAGCTTTCATGCGGTAAGTGATAGCGATTGCGTCGTCACTGGCGCGTCTCGGCGCGCGGTGCACTGACGTCGGCTGCAGAGGGCTTCTTCTTTGTGCTCGGTGTCCACCCCTGGCAGGAGCGCAGTCGCACTGAGTGAGGGGCCGCAATTGCTGGAGTGAAGCGGCCTGACCCTGACGCGCGCGCCACCTCCCGCGCCTAAGGTAAGTAAGATTCAATTGACAGAGTAACTCTGCTAAACGTAGCGTGGCCGGTATGCGTGCTGAGCTGCTCACCACCTTCCCCACGACCCTGCCGGCCGACGACGACCACCCGTACCGCACAGGGCCGTGGCGGCCACAACGCAACGAGTGGCGCGTCGACGACGTCGAGGTGGTGGAGGGCGCGGTGCCCGACGACCTCGACGGCGTCTATCTGCGCAACACCGAGAACCCGCTGCATCCGCCGATCAACAACTATCACCCGTTCGACGGTGACGGCATGATCCACAGCATCGAGTTCTCCAACGGAAAAGCCAGCTACCACAACAGGTTCGTCCGAACCGACGGCTTCCTCGCCGACAACGAGGCAGGCAAGTCGCTGTGGGCGGGCTTCATCGAGTCCCCGGCCGACGCGCTGGCCACCACCGGCTGGGGAGCGCGCACCCGGATGAAGGACGCGTCGAGCACCGACGTCGTGGTCCACCGCGGCGAGGCGCTGACGAGCTTCTTCATGTGCGGCGACCTGTACCGGGTGGATCCCCGCACGGCCGAGACGCTGGGCAAGGAGACCTGGAACGGGCAGATCCCGGACTGGGGAGTCTCCGCGCACCCGAAGGCCGACCCGGTCACCGGGGAGCTGCTGTTCTTCAGCTACAGCAAGGAGGAGCCCTACCTGCGTTATGGCGCGGTGGACAAAGACGGCAACCTCATGCACCTCACGGATGTGGAACTGCCCGGCCCGCGGATGCCGCATGACATGGCGTACACCGAGAACTATGTGATCCTCAACGACTTCCCGTTGTTCTGGGATCCGGAGCTGCTCAAGCACGGCATGCATCTGCCGCGCTTCCACCGCGACATACCGTCCCGGTTCGCGGTGGTTCCCCGCCGCGGAGACCTCTCGAAAGTCATGTGGTTCGAGACCGATCCGACGTATGTCCTGCACTTCACCAACGCCTTCGAGGACGGCGACGAGATCGTGCTCGACGGCTTCTTCCAGCACAACCCCTCGCCCTCGACCAAGGGTGCGAAATCGTTGGAGGACGCGGCATTCCGATACCTTTCCCTCGACGGGTTCGAGTCGCGGCTGCACCGGTGGCGGTTCAACCTGACCACCGGCAAGGCCTCCGAGGAACAGCTCAGCGACCGCTTCACCGAGTTCGGCATGATCAACGGCGACGTCGCGACCCGCGACTACCGCTACATCTACGCCGCCACCGGGGAGCCCGGCTGGTTCCTGTTCGACGGCCTGGTCAAACACGACCTGAAGACCGGTTCGGAAGAACGAATCACGTTCGGCCCCGGCGTCTTCGGCAGTGAGACACCCATGGCCCCACGGATCGGATCGACCGCTGAAGACGACGGATATCTGGTGACGTTCACCGTCGACATGAACGAGGACGCCTCCTACTGCCTGGTGTTCGACGCGGCACGCATCACCGACGGGCCGGTCTGCAAGCTGCGGCTGCCGGAACGGATCTGCAGCGGCACCCACTCCACCTGGGTTCCCGGCTCCGAACTCCGGTGAGTGTCGGCTCGCCCTTCCAGCTCGAACCCGACGACACCAACGCGATCGGACGGATGCTGGCCCTGCTCGGCGACGAGTGGACCCTGCTGATCGTCCGCGAATCACTGCTGGGGGCAACGCGATTCAGTGACTTCGCCAGGCTGCCGATCTCCAGCGCGGTGCTCACCGCACGCCTGCAGGCGCTGGTCGCCGACGGGCTGCTGGAGCGCCAGATCTACCAGCAGCAGCCGCTGCGGGCCGGCTATGTCGCCACGCCTGCGTGCCGGCGGCTGTGGCCGGTGCTGGTGTCGATCTGGCACTGGGAACGCACCTGGGTCGACGATCAGACTCACACCCTGCCCACGATGCATCACCGGCGCTGCGGCCACGACTTCGCCCCCGTGCTGCACTGCGCGGACTGCGACACCCCCGCCGACGTCAGCTCCATCACCGCCACCTGGGGTCCCAGCGGCGGCTGGCAGCGGTCAGTGCCGCGAGCGGCCACCCGCAGGCGGCTTCGCTCGAGCGCCGCCGGCCAGGCGGGCTTCTTCCCGCAGACCATGGCCATCTTCGGAAACCGCTACGCCGCAGCCATTATCGGGGCCGCACTATTGGGCACCCGCCGGTTCGGTGACTTCCAGACCCGCCTCGACGCCCCCGCGGCGGTGATCGCCGACCGGCTCAAAGTCTTCTGCGGCATCGGCGTTCTGCAGGCCGCCGCGCACCCGAACCGGTCGGACTGGTCCGAGTACCACCTCACCCCCAAGGGTCTGGCGTTCTACCCGGTGGTCGCCACCGCGATCGACTGGGCCGAGTCGAGCTACTCCTCGCCGGAGGGGCCGGCGCTGCTGCAGGTGCATACCGCCTGCGGCGCCTCGTTTCTGCCGATCCTGGTGTGTGACCAGTGCAGCCAGCAGCTCACTGCCGGCAGTATCGAGATCGTCCCGCGGCGCGATGCCGGTGCGATCGAGGCGTGAGGCCGTTAGGTCTGCCAGCGCTCGACCAGTTCGGCCCACCGCCGCGAGATCGTCTTGTGCAACTCGTCGCGGCGCGCCCGGGTGTTGACGTCGTGGGGCTCGATGGCACCGATTGCCAACTGCGCCACCGCCTCGAGCTGCTCACGTTCCAGCCCGAAGGTGAGCAGCGCGTCGAGGTCATCGGCGGTGTCGAGCTCGTCGGGCAGCGTCGACCGGGCCAGCAGGACCGCGGCGTTCTCCTCGCCGGCCTCCAGCAGCATGGCGACCAGGCCGGCCTTGGCGATCTTCACACCGGGCGGCGCACGGACAACTCGAGTCCGTTGTCGCGCATCACCTTCCGGCATTCCTCCGGGGTGTAGTCGAAGTTCTGCAGATCCTTGATGTAGGACGCGGGCTCGGCCAGGCCTTCGACGTGAGGGTAGTCCGATCCCATGAGAATGTGCTCTACGCCGACCAGCTTGAGCAGGCTGGCCAGCTCGTCCTCGTAGAACGGCGAGACCCACACGTGGCGCTTGAAGGTCTCACGTGGATCCTCCTTGTAGATGAACGGGATCTGGCCGTAGGACTTGGTCAGCTTCTCGAAGAGGTGGAACACCCACGTCGAACCGCTCTCGATGCAGGCCATCCGAAGGTTCGGGAACCGTAGGAACAGACCGTTGTGCAGGTGGTTGGCGAAGGTGTCCTGTATCGCGTCGCCGGAGAACAGGCTGCGGAAGCCGAGCAGCGCCTGGAACGACATCATGTAGTCCGCCTCGCCCCAGGCCGGCATGAACTTCGAGTAGTAGGTCTCACCGGAGTGGTAGCACACCGTGATGCCCGAATCGTTGGCCAGCTGCCAGAATTCGTCGAACAGCGGGTCGCCGGGCGGTCGCATCCCAACCTCGGTGGTGATCGGTCCGGGGATCATCACGATGAAGCGGGCGTCGCGTTCCAAAGCCCATTCCAGCTCGCGAACCGCGTTGTCGGGCCTGCACATCGTGATGTAGGGGGCGGTGAAGATGCGCTCCTGATAGGCGAATCCCCAGTCGTCGTCGAGCCAGCGGTTGAATGCCTTGAAGGTGGCGACCGTGGCATCCAGGTCCGGCAGCAGCGCCTGTTCCATCCCGACGCCGAGAGTGGGCAGCATGATGCAGCCCTGCATACCCTGGGCGTCCATCGCCGCCAGGCGGGCATCCCGGTCGCGGTACTCCGCCCGGATCGGCTCCAGCTCGCCGAACAGCGAATTCAGGTCTGACCCATGCGGATTGCGGCCCCGGAAGTATTCGTCGAGCGCTCCGGGTTTGCCGACCGGGTCGAACGTCGGGTTCGGGATGAACCGGTTGACCCGGCCCCCGACCAGGAGCCGCTGCCTGCCGTCCAGCTGCGCCCACTGGATGGCCCGCTTGGCGAACTTCGGCTCGATGTAGCGGGTGAACGCGTCCTCGGCCTCGTAATAGTGGTTGTCACAGTCGAAGAAGGTGAAGTCGAGCTGAGTCGTCATCGCTGGGATTCCTTTCTCTGACGGTCTATTTCCGGGGGAGCCCGAGAATCATCGAGGCGATGATCGTCAGCTGGATCTCCGGGGTGCCGCCGCCGATCAACTCCGAGGGCATGTCGAAGTACGGCTCCACCACCGGCGGATCGGACTTCTCGAGCATCGCCAGCCGCCCGGTCAGGCCGAGGGTGGCCGTGGCGGCCCGGCGCAGCAGCAGCACCATCGCATACTTCGCGATGCTCGACGCCGGCCCGGCATTCTGGCCCTCGACCAGGCGCAGCGTCTCGCGCAGCACCATCGCCTTGATCGCGGTGGTGTGCGCCTCGATCTGGCCGAGTGCCCGCACCGTGGCGTCGTGGTCGGCTCCGGCGGTGGCTGCCATGTGCCGCAGTGCTGCCGAGCGGTCGATGTTGACGTAGTTGCCGATCGCCGTGCGCTCGACTGCCACCGTCGACATCGCCAGATCCCAGCCCTCACCCGGTTCCCCGACCAGCATGTCGTCGGGAACGAACACATCGGTGAAGAAGCACTCGTTGAAGTCCGCGTGCCCGCTGGACTGCTTGATCGGCGAGATCACCAGTCCCGGTGCGGACATGTCGATAAGGAAGTAGCTGATGCCCTGGTGCTTGGGGGCATCCGGGTCGGTGCGCGCCAGCATCGCGCCGTACTGGGCGACGTGCGCTGACGAGGTCCAGATCTTGTGCCCGTTGATCACCCAGCCGCCGTCGACCTTCTGGGCGCGGGTGCTCAGCGAGGCGAGGTCGGAACCGGCGCCCGGCTCGCTGAACAGCTGGCACCAGCGCTGCGTGCCGCGCAGCATCGGCCAGGCGAACCGCTCCCGCTGTGCCTCGGTGCCCCGGTCGAGGATGGTGGGCAGGATCCACTCGGCGATGTTCAGCGACGGGCGGGTCACCTCAGGCCGTTTGTCGAACTCTTCGGTGATGATGACCTGCTGCACCGGAGAGGCCGCCAGGCCCCACGGCGGGGGCAGGTGCGGAGCCACCAGGCCGGCTTGGGCCAGCATGTCTCGCTGCGAGCCGAAGGCCAGCCCCGGCGCGCGGCGATCGTCGGTCGGTGTCTCGTTGTGCAGCGCGGCCGCCTGGTCGATGACCGCGGCGATACGGGCCCTGAAGTCCGACTCCACGTCGCCGAGATGGATTGCGGTGGAGCGCTTCACCGTTCGGGCGAGCTCGCCGGCGTCACGTTCCCACTGCGTCGCGGGCCCCAGCGAGGCCGCCAGGGTCACGGCCCGTCGCCAGTACAGGTGAACGTCGTGTTCCCAGGTGTATCCGATCGCCCCGAACATCAACAGCGCGTCCAGGGTGAGATCGGGACCGGTGGCCACCGTCATGACCGCGGCCGACGCCGCGGCCAGCCGGTGCTGCTCGAGGGACTCGTCGACGGCGCGCACGGCATCCCAGGCTGCGGCCGAGGCCATTTCGGAGTTCACCAGCAGAACTGCGGCCTTGTGCTGCAACGCCTGGAAGGATCCCACAGGTTTGCCGAACTGTTCGCGGGTGCGGATGAAGTCGACGGCCATCTCGACGCTGCGGCGTACCGTGCCGGCCGCCGCGCTGGCGGCCAGAGCCACCACGACGCAACGCGCCCGGTCGGTCGGAATCTGCGACAGCACCGCGGCATTGGTGACCCGATGGTCGGCCAGATGCAGTACGCCGACATCGGTGGTCATGTCGGTACCGTGTTGCTGTTCGACGCTGAGCCCGATACCGGGCGCGCCCGCGTCCAGGACGAACCACAGGTCGGCGCCCTCGCCGGCGTGCGCGGCGACCAGAATTCGTTGTGCCGCACAGATTCCCAGCGTGGATCCGGTGGAGCCGTTGAGCCGCCAGCTGTCGCCGTCGCGCACGGCGTGCACCGACGAGTGCTCGGGCAGGATGACGGTGGCGGTCGCCCCGGCAGCTAGCTCGGTCAGCAGGGGAGCGGCCGCGGGCCCGGCCAGTGTCGCGACCGCACTGGCGGTGGCGGTGCTCAGCAGCGGTCCCGGCAGCAGGGCTGCCGCGGCAGCCTCGATGACGCACGCCATGTCGGCCAGCGTCCCGCCCTGGCCGCCGGTGTCCTCGGGCAGGTGCACGGCATGGAATCCGTGGGCGGTGAACTCCTCCCACCACGGCGGCAGCTCGCCGGCCGCGAGGGAATCGAATGCCGCGCGGGTCTTGTCGACGGGCGCGTGCCGGGCGGCGAACTGGGTGACTGCGTCGGCCAGCTGTTCCTGTTCGGTGGTGATTGCCAGGGCCATTCGGGTCAGCTCTCCAAACCGAGGATGCGAGCTGCGTTGCCGTAGAGGAACTTCGGCCACACCTCGTCCTTGAACGGGACTCCTGGCAGGTCCCGGAAAATCCGCTCCAGAGACAGGCCCATGGGGAAGTACCCGGCGTAGAGGACTTTGTCGGCACCGCGGGAGTTGGCGTAGTCGATGATCGCCTTCGGGTAGTACTTCGGGGCGAACGCGGAGGTGGAGTAGTACAGGTTGGGCCACTTCAGCATCAGCTTGACCGCGAGGTCCTCCCATGGCTCGCAGCCGTGCCGGGTCACGAACACCAGATCGGGGAAGTCGAACATCACGATGTCGATGCGCGAGACTTCCTGCGGTTTGAACGGGATCCGCGGGCCGGGCACTCCGGCGCACACGAAGATCGGGATGCCGAGCTCCACACAGGTGGCATAGATCGGGTACATCTTCGGGTCGTCAATGGGCACCTGCGGGAAGGTGCCGGACGGGAACACCGACGTCGCCCGGATGCCGTACTGCTCGTACTCGCGCTTGATCGCGGCCACCGAGCCCATCACGTCGTTGGGATCCGAGACCGCACCGGAGGGCACGAACCGGTCGGGAAACAGTTTGAGCGCCTTGTCCGCGGATTCGTCGCTCACCCCGATGACGGCCTTCTCGATACCGAAGCGATCCATCTGCTGCAGCAACAGCGACACCGGGTCGTCGGTGGGCAGGTCCTTGGGCACGTCTTTGAACATGTACTCGACCGGGAACTCGAAGTTCTCCTTGGACTCGCGGTCCTTGGTCTGCTTGCGGATGAAGTCGTACTGATCGAAGCCCTCGTGGGGGAATCCGATCATCGTGTCGATTACCGGGAGACCGACAGGTCCGGCCATGCGCGCTCCGATCAGGGGTGGTCTACTGAAACATCGTTCTACCACAGGCGCCGGATTGCAAGACTCTCAGCTGGGACAACTCCGCCACGGCGACGGATTGTCGTAAGCTTGCCTGCACCAGCAAGAAGGTCGTTCTTGAGGAGGTGGCACCGTCAACACGCCCGTGCCCGCTGTCACGCCCGCCGGGGAAGCACCCCGCGGACGCCCCCGCGTGAGCCGGCCCCACACCGACGTCGTCGCGCCGACGGACATGACCAGCGACCAGTTGGTGCGCCGGGCCAGGGTCATCGAAGAGGTGATCGGGCTCATCGGCGAGGTCGGCGCGGACGCGGTTCAGATGCGTGACGTCGCCCAGCGCTCCGGGGTGGCACTGGCGACGGTCTACCGGTACTTCAGCTCCAAAGAGAACCTGCTGGCCGCTGCGCTCGAGGACTGGCAGAAGCGGTTGACCCGCCGCGTCCTCTCCGGCGGATCGGCGGGCAAGGACCCGCTGCCCGGGGTGCTGGACTACCTGCGCCGCGCCCAGCGGGCGTTCGCCCGCAGCCCGCAGATGACGGCGTTGATGCTGCAGATGGTGACCTCCACCGACCCGGAGGTGAAGCCGATCATCGACCAGATCGAACGCAACAACGTTGAACTGTTCAACAGGTTGTTGGAAGGGCTTGCCCCGGAAGCGATTTCGAATGTCAGCTTCGGGCTGAACACCGCGCTCAGCGGTGCGCTGGGCGGGTTGCTCGCCGGCCGGCTGACGTTGGAGGACTCACTGGCTCACGTCGAGTGGGTGGCGCGGACGCTGCTCGACGAGGCACACGCGCCGCGCAGGTGACACAAGCCCTGCCACCTGGTGCGGGACCCAACAGGACTACGCGAAACCTCCGATCGAGTGATGGTGCTGGGCGCAGCGGGCACGGTTGACTTCTCGGCGAAGGCCGAAGGAGTCGAGATGGCAGCAGACATCACCCATTACCGGATGTTCATCAACGGAGCGCACGTCGATTCCGCCGACGTCGACGAGATCTGCGATCCGGCGACCGGGGACGTGGTGGCCACGGTGGCGCGCGGCGGCGCCGAGCACACCGATGCGGCCGTCGCAGCAGCCAAAACCGCCTTCGAATCCGGTGTCTGGTCGCGGATGGAACCCGCCGAGCGTTCGGCCGTCATGACCAGGATCGCCGACCGGCTCGGGCAGGAACTCGACGAGCTCGTCGACCTCGAGATCCAGGCCAACGGTGCCACCGTGCGGCAGGCGACCGGATTCCACATCGGCTACGCATCGGCGCACTTCCTGCACTTCGCCGAACTGGCCGCCACCTACCAGTGGACACGGCAGGTGCCCACCCAGGCGTACCCGACGATGTCGACCAACGTGATACACCGCGAGCCGCTGGGGGTGTGCGCCGCGATCGTGCCGTGGAATTTCCCTCTGCTGCTGGGCATCTGGAAGATCGGCCCCGCCCTGGCGGCCGGCAACTCGGTGGTCGTCAAACCCGACGAGAAGACACCGCTGACCCTGCTGCGGCTCTGCGAGATCGCCCAGGAATGCGGCGTGCCGGATGGCGTCCTCAACCTCGTCACCGGTCCCGGCCCCACCGTCGGCGCCCGGCTGGCCGAACACCCCGACGTCGACAAGGTGGCCTTCACCGGTTCCACCGCGGTCGGCCGCGAGATCATGCGGCTGGCGGCAACAACGGTGAAGCAGGTGTCCCTGGAACTCGGCGGCAAGGGCGCCCAGATCCTGCTCGACGACGCCGACCTCGACGTGGCGATCGACGGGGCGCTGTTCGGCTGCATGCTGTACTCCGGGCAGATCTGTGAGTCCGGCACGCGACTGCTGGTGCCCGCCGAGATGTACGACCTGGTTGTCGACCGACTCGTCGACCGCGCATCCGCGCTGAAACTGGGCGATACCAACGACTTCGACACCGATGTGGGCCCGGTGATCTCGGTCCGCCAACGCGACCGGGTGCTGAGCTTCCTCGAGGGCGCCCGGCGAGACGGTGCCAAGATCGTGCTCGGTGGTGGCGTCCCGCCCGGGGATCGCTTCACCAAGGGGTACTGGATCGAGCCGACGATCGTCACCGAGGTCACCAATGACATGGAGATCGCCCGCGAGGAGATCTTCGGACCGGTGCTGTGCGTCCTGCGCTACACCGACGAGTGCGACGCCGTACGCCAGGCCAACGACTCCCAGTACGGGCTGAGCGCCGGGGTGTGGAGCATGGACTACGAACGCGCCGCCGATGTCGCTGCCCGGCTGCGGGCGGGCACCGTGTGGATCAACAACTGGCATCAGATCGATCCCGCGCTGCCGTTCGGCGGCTACAAGCAAAGCGGTCTGGGCCGCGAGCTCGGCGAGCACGCCCTCGACGAGTACACCGAGACCAAGCATGTGCATATCGATCTGACGCAGAAGGTCGACCGGCACATCTTCGATGCCCTGTTGTCCGAGCCGAGGCGTTAGTGCGCCCGGACGCTGAGGAACAGCTCGAGCTGGTCGTCACCCGGCGCGAACAGATCGCCGACGATGTCGTCGGTCTCGTCCTGGAACATCCTGGTGGACAGGAACTTCCGCAATGGTCGCCCGGAGCCCACATCGACCTTGTGCTGACCGAGTCGCTGGTCCGGCAGTACTCGCTGTGTTCGAGCCCGGCCGACCGGCACCGGTGGCTGATCGGCGTGCTTCGAGAACCCGCCGGCCGCGGCGGGTCCGCCTACGTACATGAGGAACTGCGGGAGGGCACCAGGGTTACGGCCCGCGGCCCGCGTAATCACTTCGCGTTGGCGCCGGCGCAGCGCTACCAGTTCATCGCCGGCGGCATCGGCATCACCCCGATCATCGCGATGATCGAAGCGGCCGAGGCCGGTGGCGCAGACTGGCACCTGCTCTTCGGCGGTCGGCGGCGCTCGTCGATGGCGTTCGCCGAAGAGCTTGCGAAATATGCTGAGCGCGTGACGATCTGCCCTCAGGATGAGGACGGACTGCTCGATCTGGACGCTGTACTGCAGCCCGTGCGTGAGGACACCCTGGTGTACTGCTGCGGGCCGGAGGGCCTGCTGACCGCGGTGGAACAGGCGTGTGCGCCCTGGCCCGCCGGCGCGCTGCGGGTGGAACGATTCGCCCCGAGCGCCGTGGATTCCGCGGCCTCACCCGATGCCCTCGAGCGCTTCGAGGTGGTGTGCCAGAGATCGAATCTGACGATCGACATCGGGCCGGGCGAATCGATTCTGGACGCACTGCGGGCCCACGGGGTCAACATGCTGTCGTCCTGCGGGGAGGGCATCTGCGGTACGTGTGAGACACCGGTACTCGAGGGTCGGCCCGACCACCGCGACTCGGTGCTCGCCGACGACGAGAAAGCCGCCAACGACGCCATGATGGTGTGCGTTTCGCGGTCGCTGTCAGCGCGGCTGGTCCTCGACGTATGAGCGCTCGCACCGCTGCCCTGCCGCCGGCCCGCCACCCCCAACGAGAGATGAGCATGCCTCATGTGCCGGATCGTCAGCGGCCTGACCCGATGGCAGCCTCGTTGTCATGACCAGCATTGCCGATCACCGACCGATGATCACCGATCCCGATCTGGACCTGTCGGCCAGATCATTCTGGGCTCAGGATTTCGAGACGCGGGAGAAGGCCTTCGCCCGGCTCCGCGACGAGCACCGCGTCTCCTA
The DNA here is from genome assembly GCF_011694515.1 of Mycobacterium sp. DL592. Classification (NCBI taxonomy): domain Bacteria; kingdom Bacillati; phylum Actinomycetota; class Actinomycetes; order Mycobacteriales; family Mycobacteriaceae; genus Mycobacterium; species Mycobacterium sp. DL592. The sequence goes on from NZ_CP050192.1 coordinate 5,044,350, forward strand.
TCACCGGCCCTACGAGTCGACGTTGCTTCCGCCGGAGGAGGACACTCCCGGGTTCTGGTCGGTGACCAAGCACCAGGACTGCCGGTTCGTCTCCCGCAACCCGAAGCTGTTCTGCTCGGGCAAGGGCGTCCTGATGGAGGACATGCCCGAGGTCGTCATCACCGCCACCGCCTCCTTCCTGGTGATGGACGGCGAGCAGCACCGCAAGATGCGCGGCGTGATGGAGCAGGCCTTCTCGCCGCGCAACGTCCGCAAGATCTCCGAATGGGTTGCCCAGCATGCCCGTGACCGCCTCGACGAGATCATCGATCGCGGTGAGGGCGACTTCTCCGAGGACTACGCGAAATACGTGCCGGGCCGGATCTTCGCGCACTTCTTCGGTCTCGAACGCGACAGCGAAGAACAGCACATCGTCATGGAAGCCGCCGAGCGGATGCTCGCCTGGGACGACCCGCGCATGGCGTTGGGACGTGACGCGCTCACCACTCACGCCGAGGAGGCCGAGCGCATCCAGGACATCGCCTTGATGATGGCCGAGCGCCGGCGTAAGGAGCCGAAGGACGACCTGATCACCTGGGTGATCAACGCCGAGTTCGAAGGCCAGAAGCTCGACGAGTGGGAAATCGGTTCGTTCTTCTCACTTTTGGGTTCGGCCGCCAACGACACCACCCGGCATTCCATCGCCCACGCCATCCGGTTGCTGTCCCAGAATCCTGACCAGAAGGCCCTGCTCCTCGAGGACCTCGAGGGCCGGGTCGGCTCCGCGGCCGAGGAAGTGATCCGATTCGCCAGCCCGGTCATGCATTTCCGCCGTACCGCCACCGAGGACGTGGTCATCGGCGACACCGAGATCAAGGCAGGCGAGCACGTCGTCATGTGGTACTGCTCGGCCAACCGCGATCCCGACGTGTTCGAGGATCCGGGCACGTTCAACATCCTTCGCAGCCCCAACGACCATGCCGGCTTCGGCGCAGGCGGTCCACACTTCTGCCTCGGCAGCGCGTTGGGCCGGCGGATGCTGCGATCGGCGATCACCGAAATCTACACGCGCATACCGGATATCACCCTGACCGGTGAACCCGACTTCCAGGTGAACAACTTCATCCACGGCGTGCACTCGCTGCCGGTGCGCTGGACACCACCCACCACACGCTGACCCGCCACACACTGACCTGCCACTTTTATAGGAGAGAGAGAACATGCCGTACTACGCCAACGCAGACGAGATCTACAAGTACCTCGGGGGCGTCTTCCGCGCCGCCAACGGCACCGACGTCGGGCCCAAGCTCATGGCGGCCGACCTCGATCTGCAGGTCTACTACTCCGATCCGGACGCCTGCATGACCGTCCGGTTGCGCGAGCCCAGCATCGAGGTGGCCGACGGCGGCGACAACGCCGACGCCGACGTCAAGCTCTACATGACCGCCGATATCGGCGACAAGTTCTGGCGCGGCGAGTACAACCTGGGGGTCGGCCTGGCCAAGGGTCAGGTCAAGGCCAAGGGCCCGGTGAACAAAATCCTCAAGCTGGTGCCGCTGACCAAGCCGCTGTTCCCGGTCTACCGGGAGCTCGTCGCCGAGAAGGACGCCGCCGTCTAAGGCGGCCTGGCCCGGAGAAAAACGTTGACTGACACCGCATCTCACATCCACACCGACACCGCGTCGCGGCCGGCTATCGCCCGCGCGGCGATCCTGCGCGAGGAGGGCCAGCCGCTGTCGCTGGAGGACGTCGAGATCGCCGACCTGTGCGACGGCGAGATCCTGGTCCGCATCGCGGGCGTCGGGGTCTGCCACACCGACATCTCCGCGGCCCAGGGCCTGGTGCCCCTGCCGCTGCCCGCCGTCCTCGGTCACGAAGGAGCGGGTGTCGTGGTGGCCGTGGGCGCGGGGGTGCGGACGCTGGTCCCCGGCGACCACGTGGTGCTGAGCTTCGCCTACTGCGACGAATGCGACACCTGCCGCAAGAAAACCCCGGCCTACTGCGATCTGTTCGCTCCGCTGAACTACTTCGGTGAGCGGCTCGACGGCACGGTGACGATGCACGCCGGCGCCGAAGACATCCACGGCAACTGGTTCGGGCAGTCCTCGTTCGCCAGCCTGGCCGTGGCCAGCGCCCACAACGCGGTCAAGGTTCCCGAGGACCTGCCACTGCAGCTGTTGGGGCCGCTGGGCTGCGGACTGCAGACCGGCGCCGGTGCGGTGATGAACGTGCTGCGCCCCGCCCCAGGCGAGAGCCTGGCCGTATTCGGCCTCGGCGCAGTCGGCCTGGCCGCGGTGATGGCGGCCAAAGCCCTGGGCTGCGACCCGGTGATCGCCGTCGACCTCAACGAATCCCGCCTCGAGGTCGCCCGCGAGTTGGGTGCCACCCACACGTTCAATCCGTCGACAAGCCGCGATCTCGTCTGGGACGTGATGAGCACGGTGCCCACCGGAGTCGACCATTCTCTCGACGCGGTCGGGTCCAATCAGGTGATCCGGCAGGCGCTGGAAATCCTCCGCTCGCCGGGGCATTGCGTGACGGTCGGATTCCAGGGTCTGCAGCACGACATCACCATCGACCAGGGCCACCTGCTCCTCGGCCGGCGGCTGTCCGGAGTGATCGAGGGCGATGCCGACCCGCAGTCGTTCGTGCCCGCACTGATCCGGCTCTACCGGGACGGCAAGTTCCCCTTCGACCGCCTCATCGAGACCTTCCCGCTCACCGCCATCAACGAGGCCATCGAAGCGTCGATCCGCGGTGACGTGATCAAACCGGTCGTCGTCTTCGATTGATCAGGGCGTGGCTGATCGCGCCAGGACCGCGGTCCGCGGGTGCTAGCGTCAGCCCCGTCGGGGCGCGCATTTGGGGAGCGTAGGTGGCTGCAGACCTCACACGGACAGCGGCGCAGGAGTTCGCGGCGCTCGCGGGCGCGATGGACGCCACCGGTTTGGGTGAGCGCGTCGGATTGCGCGCCATGGAGGTGATCGCCGAGCTACACGACACCAAGGACAAAGACGTCGAGCAGCTGACCGTCGAAGCAGCCTTGAGCAACGTGCACGCTGTCTTACGGGCGCTCACCGCGGGGGAGTCGCCCACCGCGGCGCAGCCGAGCGACGTCAGCCTGAACTGGGCGGCCACGCTGGCCCAGCGCGGAATCACAGTTGCGGTGATCCCACGCTGCTACGTGATCGGGCTGGGCTTGTGCGACGCGGCGCTGCGGACCGCGATCAGTGAGCTCCACACAACCGACGACGTCAAATGGCAGCTGGCCGGGGCCGCCTCCCAATACCTGTTCGGCTACTGCGAGAAGGTCTCCGGAGATCTCGTCGACCACTATCAACGGGAGCGTGAACTGTGGGTGCGAGGCGCCGACTCCGTGCGGGCCGAACTGGTCCTCGGTCTGGTCTCGGGTCGCCCGATGGATCTGCGGGCGACGAGCGCGGCGCTGGGCTACAACCTCGACCGGTCGCACGTCGCGATGATGGTCTGGATTGATCCGCGCAGCCAGGACAGACCGCCGCTGCAGGCGCTCAAGCGCGCCGCCGCGGCAATCGCACACCAGCTCAAGGGGATCGAGTTACTGGTTGTGCCCGCCGGTGCCGGGATGGTTTGGGCCTGGATCAGCGGACCCGCCGTGACCGACCAACCCCAGGAGACCGTGTGCGTCGATGCGCCGCTGCTCGCGTCGGTCGGCGGCCTGGCCCGCGGCCTCGACGGCTTCGTCGCGTCTCACCACCAGGCGCGTGACGCTCGTCGGATGAGCGGCGTCCTGGGCCACCCTGCGGGCACGGTCATCTACCACCGCGATGTGGCCCTGGACGCCCTGCTGACCCAAGACCTCTCGGCCGCAGGCCGATTCGTCAAAGACGAGCTCGGTGAGCTCAGCGCCGACACCGAACGCAACCGACGGCTGCGCACCACCCTGATCACGTTCTTCGAGGAGAACATGAGCTGGGGCCGGGCCGCAGAGCGGCTGGGTGTGCACCAGAACACCGTGATGTACCGCGTCCAGCAGGCAAAAGACCTGCTCGGACGGTCGCTGACGGAGCGGCGGCTGGAACTGGAAGTGGCATTGCGCCTCGCCGACGCCAGCGCGAACCTCAGCCCGGGGGGACTGGCCAGCGCGGGCCAGCCCGACCCGCCTGCCGTCAGGTAGCGGATGTGAGCACGTTCCAGTGTTGCCCGCCAAGTTTGGAAGCCGCTTCCATGTCGCAGTGACGACAGTCTCCCTACCGTCTTGAGTGTGACTGTCACCACTCTTGAAACCCCAGAGGTCCACGAGCTCCCGCCGGTCCGGTCGATCCGGGTTCGGGACCGCGATGAATGGTCCGTGGTCGGGGAGCCGGTGCGGGACCGCGCGCTGCGCGAACGAGTGGTAGCGGTGCTCGAGGCGGTCTCCATGGTGCCGGGGTGCGGCGCCGTTCCCGTCGTCGACGACCGCGACTTCACCAGCCTCGCAGCCGCCCTCGACGCGGCCGGCGAGCAGCTCACCCGGTGCCTCTGGAGCGGAGGTGATCTGGTCAGGCGAACCGCGACCGCGAAACTTGCCGCGACGCTGGCCGAGGTCACCGGGCTGCGCACCGAGCTGACCGAGGCGCGGGCGGCGCAGAAGGACGAACGCTACGCCGCGGTGCGCAACGCGCTGTCGCGGCTGCACGGCATCGATTCCACCCCGCAGATGCTCGAGCGGGCGCTCGCGGAACTGTGCCGGTGCGGGTTCGACCGCGCCATCATCTCCCGGGTCGAGGACTCGACATGGTGGGTGGAAGGCGTGCACGTCAAGTCCGACCCCGAATGGGCCAGCGAGATCGCCAGGGTCGGCCAAGCCCACCCGCTCTACATCGACCACATGGTCGTCGAAAGCGAGGTGATGCGCCGCCGCGCACCGGTGCTGGTCCGCGATGCCGAGCACGATCCCAGGATCAACGCCGCCATCGGTGCGGCCTCGCTGTCACGGTCCTACGTGGCGGCACCGATCATGCCGGAGGGCCGGGTTATCGGGTTGCTGCACGCCGACTGCTACAGCAGCCGACGCCACGTCGACGACGACGACCTGGCCATCCTGTGGATGTTCGCCGAGGGATTCGGCTACGCCTACCAGCGCACTGTGCTCAGCGAGCGACTTCGTCGCGCGCGCAACGAGATTCAGCGCATGGCGCGCAATGTGGCCAGCGCCGCCGACGACCTGTGTACGGCCCGCACGACACTAGGCCGGTCACTGTCGCCGTTGGGCGGGGGAAATACTGCACCGTCGGTGGCCGCCTCGCTGGCCGCGGATTCCCCCATCGAGTCGCTGCTGTCGCGCCGCGAGATCGAAGTGGTGTCGCTGATGGCCGAAGGCAAGAGCAACGGTGCGATCGCCACCCACCTGGTGATCGCCGAGGGCACCGTCAAGAGTCACGTCAAGCACATCTTGCGCAAGCTGAAGGCCTCGAACCGTGCCGAGGCCGTGTTCCGGTACATGCGGCTGACCGAGGTGCACGGCACCGGGAGGTAACGCCCGGCGCCTTCGGGGCGAAAAACCTCCTGACCGGAGTGGAGGGATTTCGTCGTGTTGAGCCGTTTGGCCCAGGCAGTGCTGGTGGCCGCGATCGGGGTGGCCGGGCTGACCACCGGTACCGCCACCGCCGCGTCGTCGTGCGCCGACTATCACTGGATCGGGGCCGCCGGATCGGGGCAGCGCGACGGAGCCGCAGCCGCCGCCAACGGCGGCATGGGCGACGTGGTCTACCAGTCCTATCAGCAGTTGCGCGGCGAACTGCTCGCCAGTGGGCGCACCATCGACGCCGAAGCCGTGCAGTACCCCGCCGCAGCCGTCCCGCTCAAGGGCGGCCTGGGCGGCTGGCTGGACTTCCTGGGCAGCGTGGGTGACGGAACCGACGCCGTCGCCAAGCAGTTCGCCGACTTTACGCAACGCTGCCCCGACACCAAGGTCGTGCTGGCCGGGTACTCCCAAGGCGCGATGGTCGTACACCGTAACCTCTACAAACTCGCCGACGACCCGCGGGTGGCCGCCGCCCTGCTGATCGCCGACGGCGACCGGCTGCCCGTCGACACCACCGTCAACCTTGGTTCGACGGCACTGGCCCCGAGCCGCGGCAAGGGAGTCGCCCAGGAGCACTCGCTACTCGCCTCGGCCAACACCGCGCCGCTGCCGCCGGCCATCGGCGCGCGCACGGTCAGCGTCTGCGACGTCGGCGACCCGGTGTGCGACTACGACGCCGACACCAACGCGGTGTCCGATACCGCGATCGCGATCCACACCGCGTATGCACCCGCCGCGACCGGCACCCACGCCTGGGGCGGGCCGCTGTACAGCCTCGTGATGAATGCCGGCGCCCCGTCGGCTTCGACTGTCGCGCTGACTACCGGCTGATCCGGCTCCGCCGGCGGCGGCGCCGAGTACGGTGAGACCCGTGACAACCGAACAGCAAGACCGGCAGGATATTTCAGACCTGCTGATCCGCTACGCCACCGGAATCGACCGCCGGGACTGGCCACTGTTCCGCACGGTGTTCACCCCGGACTGCCACTGCGACTACGGCGAGATCGGGGTCTGGGACGGCGTCGACGCCGTCACCGAGTTCATGGACGTCGCGCACGCCGGGGCCGGGCACCTGTTGCACCGCATCACCAACCAGGTCATCGACATCGATGGTGACCGAGCCACCGCACGCTGTTACGTCGACGTGTGGGTGATGGCCGCCGACAACGCATCCGGCGTCAACGCATCCGGCTTCTACGACGACGAGATCGTGCGCACCGACGACGGCTGGCGCATCGCCCGGCGCGTCTTCACCTCGGTGCGTATCGCGTTCCGGGACAAGGGGTAGCAATGGACTTCGCTGAACAGTACGGGCCGTGGGCGCTGGTGGCCGGCGCCTCCGACGGGGTGGGCGCCGCGTTCGCCGACGAGCTGGCAGCCCGAGGTGTCAACGTGGTGTTACTGGCCCGGCGCCAGGCGGTGCTAGACGACGTCGCCGCCGGAATCCGGGAGAGGCACGGCGTCGAAACACGAACGCTGGCAATTGATCTCGCCGAACCGGGGGCCGCCGCCGCGGTCGCAGCCGCCACCACGTATCTGGCGGTCGGCTTTCTGGTGTACTGCGCGGGCGCCGACCCGGCTTTCAGTCCGTTCCTGTCGAACTCGCTGGCCGCCGCCGAGGCCATGGTTCAGCGCAACTGCGTGGTGCCGATGCAGCTGTGCCACCACTTCGCCCCGGCGATGGTGGAGCGGGGCAGCGGCGGGATCGTCATCCTGGGATCGGGGGCCGGGTTCCTCGGCGGACCCAACATGGTGGCCTACGGCGCGACGAAGGCCTTCGACATGGTGTTCGCCGAAGCGCTGTGGAGCGAGCTGCACCCCAAGGGGGTCGACGTGATCGGCCTGATCCTGGGCAAGACCGACACCCCCGCGCTGCGCAAGCTCGAACACGAGCGCGGCAGGCTGGCCTCACTGGATGAGCCGCCGCCGGACACCGACCGGGTCGAGGATGTGATTGCGGCCGCGTTCGACAACCTCACCAACGGGCCGACGGTGCTCGCCAGTGAGCAGTTGCGCGGCGTCGGCCAGTTGCTGGCGGCGATGGACCGCAACGACGCGGTCGGCCTGATGGCCCAAGCCATCGAATCCGCCATGGGCGCAGACTAATTCGCGGTGCTCCAGAGCTCCAACACCGCTGCGGCCCGGTGATAGTCGGCTGCGCCAGAAGCCAGTTCGATGATCAAGTCGTAGGCGTCGTCATCGGGCGCCTCGAGCTCGTATCCGTTCATCCCATAGAACACGTAGGTCGCGAGCCAGCCGAGGCGCTTGTTGCCGTCGACCAGCGGATGGTTCCGGACGATGGACTCCAACAGGACGGCCGCCTTCTCGTGAACTCCTGCGTATGCGTCAGTACCGAATGCCGACGAGGCAGGTCGATGAGCAGCCGAATCGAGCAGCCCAATGTCCCGGACGTTCAAACAACCGAGATCCTCGGCGAGGGCGAGCAGATCCTCCAGCGACAGGTAGACAATGCTCACCGCGACAGACGGTCGAGCAGGTCGGCGTACCGTGTGCGGCCCCGGGCCGAGAGCTCTCGCACCTGTGCATCGTGAGTGCGACGGGCGGCAGCGTCAACGATCGCCCGGCAGGCGGCCTCCTGTTTACTGACCCCGTCCGCCTCTGCCAGCAGGGTGAGAGCCCGGTCCTGCTCGTCGGTCAAACGCAAGGTCATAGCCATACCGCCGATGGTATCAAAGTGATACCACGTCGTCCGGGGCAAGAGCGTTACCGCCGCCACCGGCGGTTTACCGATCGCAGATCTGGTTATTACTTGTTCCGACCCACGTCCGAACACCCAGATTGGAGTTTCGTACCCATGAGGTTGAAGGAAATCTTGGCCGGTGCGGCAGTCGCCGGCGCACTCACCGCAGCAGCTATGGGAGCCGGTCTTGCCTCGGCACACGCCGACATGGCGCCGCCTCCGCCCGCACCGCCGGCAGGTCCTGACGTCGGCACCCCGCCGGCCTGGGCACCCCCGCAGCCGGTTCCGCCGGCCTGGGCGGCCGGCAACAAGCAGGTGTGGGACGCAGGCTGGAACCACTGGGGTGTGTGGATCAACGGAGTGTTCGTTCCCACCTTCTGATTCAGCAGTCGGCATGGGCGGGGTCGACCCCTCGGGACGGCCCCGCCTATCGTCGTAGCGTGGCGATCACTTACGACGAGACGCTGCGTGAGCAGATCCAGCGTCATCTGAGTGGCCATCGGCGGCGCACCGTGACCGATCCGGCCAAGCGGAACGCCGCGGTCGCCGTGGTGCTGGTGGATTCCGAATTCGGCGAGGACCGGGTGGACCCGGCCGACGTCGACGACTGGATCGACGGGCGGCCGATGGAAGCCGGGCTCGACGGCCGGATGGTCGACGTTTCCGGTGGTGCGGCCTTCTTCCTGTGCCGCAGGGCTTCCCGGCTCCGCGCGCACGCCGCACAGTGGGCACTGCCCGGCGGGCGGCTTGACGCCGGTGAAACCGTCATCGAGGCCGCGCTGCGCGAACTCGACGAAGAAGTCGGTGTGCAGCTACCGGAGTCCTCGGTGCTGGGTCTGCTCGACGACTACCCGACCCGGTCGGGGTACGTCATCACGCCGGTGGTCATCTGGGGCGGCGGGCGGCTCGATCCGCGCCCGGCACCCGACGAGGTCGTCGCCGTCTACCGCGTCGGCCTGCACCAGTTGCAGCGCGAGGACTCACCGCGGTTCATCAGCATCGAGGAGAGTCCCCGCCCGGTGGTGCAGATCCCGTTGGGCAACGACCTCATTCACGCCCCGACCGGCGCAGTGCTGCTACAGCTTCGGTGGCTGTGCCTGGAAGGCCGCCACGACCCCGTCGACGAGCTCGAACAACCGCTGTTCGCCTGGAAGTAGTTGCCGCTCAGCGCCGTTGGATTCCCGGCGGCGTCCAGCTTCCGTCGAGGGCGGCCTGCTGCGGAACATAGTTGCGCAGATACACCCCGAACGACCCGGCCGGGATCGGCAGCCAATTGGCCGTCGGGTCACCCGGATCGGTCCTGGAGAAGATGATGTCGATCGAGCCGTCGGGACGGGTGACGAGCTCGTCGGGCCTGCTGCTGCTGACGCTGTAGCGGTTCTCGGAGTTCGGCACCAGATTGCCGTCGCCGTCGTAGACCGTCACCGACCAGAACGCATCCGACGGGGGTGCCTGCCCGGGCGCGAAATGCAGTGTGTAGGAGCTACATCCGTTGAGCGGCAGCAGCCTCGAGTCCAGCAGGGCTGAGGAGTACATCGCTTCGTCGGGGGTGTTGGCGATCAGCCCGACCTGGGCGACACCGGCGCGCAGCACATAGTCGGTGCCGAAGTTGCCGATCGCGGAATCCGGTATGGCCCAGCCGTGGTGCTGGACGGCCGACACCAGCTGGGTCAGGTTGGCCAGCGCGGGAAGCAATGCCGCCGTTGCCTTTACCGCCAGGTCGGCGGCCAGCCGAGCCAGCGGTCCGAGCCCGGCGCCGGCCACGGTCAGGCCGGGACCCACCCCGATCCGCGCCAGGGTGGCCAGCTCGCCGGCGTCACGTGCCGGCGGCGGATTGGCCGCCATCGCGGCGCTGATGGCATCCAGATAGTCCAAGCCGGGTTTGGGCTGCGGGCCCGCCGGCGGGGTGCCGCCGGTCGGGGTCAGCGAGTACTGCCCGATGAGCTCGATCGCCTTCTGCTGATCGGCGGCGTCACCGGCCAGCGTGCGACCGAGCATCAGGATGCTGCTGTAGGGCACCTCGACGACCTGCGCGCCCACCGGTATGGTGCCCTGCGGGCCGTCTGACCAGACGATGGCGTAGGTACCCGGGCCGGCGCCGGTGGTCCGCGAACCGATGTAGTTCACAACGTTGGTGTACGGGTCGGTCAGCTGAAAACTGAAGTACCGGTTGCCCATGTCGGGAATCGACAGCACCACCGGGCCGGCGGACAGATCCAGCTCGGCCAGCGAATAGAAGGTGTCGGTATTGGGTCGCTTCCCGCCGCCGATCGCCTTCCAGATCGGGTTGACGTCGGGGTTGGCGAAACTGGTCAGCGAGTAGATGGTGTTGAGTGCGGTCACCGTCTGGCGGACCCGCTCGTACTCCATGAGGGGATAGCCGTAGATGTAGGCCTGCGCGGCGGTGATTGCGGCGCGCACCGGGCCGATGAAGCCGGCGGTGGACGAGGCCTGCTGCTGAGCCGCCTGATCCGGGATGCTCAGCGTGACCCTGGCCGAGGAACCGGTACTGGGTGGCGTGCGCGTCGCGTTCTGGGCCGGTGCGCCGGATACCGCGGCAGCCGCAGCCGCGCGGCGCGACGCGGTGGGCGTCGGCCCGGCATGGCTTGGCCTGGCGGCCGTCCGCGCGCTGTGGGCCGAGCTGACCGACGCGGCGTTGCCGGCGTCATCGCCGGGCGCCGCGCTCGCCACCGCCGCCCCGCCGAGCATCGCCGCACCGAGTCCCGCCGCGACCACACCGGCCTGCACCCAATACCGGCGCCCCGCGCACCTGTCAGACGTCACGTCGTCCCCATCCCGTCCGCACCCCCGACGGGACTGTACGCCCGGGGACGGGTGGGAGTGGGTGACATGACTGAGGCCAGGCCCCACAAGATTGGGGGCCTGGCCTCGGTTGACGAAAGGGTGCCGTTACTTGGCGGGCGGGTAGACGCCCATGCCCTTGGCCTTCTCGGTCTGCCAGAAGATGTCGGAGATCTTGTCGATCGTCTCGAGCAGCTTCTCGGCCACGGCGACGTCCAGCGACTTCTTGACGTCACCGGCACCGTGCACGCCGTCCCAGAACAGCTGGTGCAGGTTGGGGAACTGCTCGAAATGCTCCTTGGTGAAGAAGTCGGCCCACAGCACCGTCAGGTGATGCTTGACCTCTTCGGCCCGCTGCTCCTTGATGATGATCGCGCGGGTCTTGAAGTGGTCGTCGTCGGAGTCGTGGTACTTCTGGAGCGTCTTCAGGCAGGAGAGCGCCTCGATCTTGGCCTGGGCGGGGTCATAGACGCCGCAGTACAGATCGCAGTGGGCATGGGCTTCGGTGGCGTTGGCGAAAAGTCGTTGCAGCATGTGCCTAACTTACCCTTTGAGGGTGCGCGACAACCATGGGCCGGGGCTGGAACTTCCAGGCTGGCTTATGCGCCGGTTTGTCGTAGTCGAGGACTCGATGCGACCGACGCTCAACCCCGGTGATGGGCTGCTGGCGCTGCGCGGCGGCAGGCCGCGGGTGGGCCAGGTCCGGGTGTTCCCCGACCCGACCAAGCCGACCCGTTGGCTGGTCAAACGTGTCGGGGCCGTGCGCGGGCCGACATTCGAGGCGCGCTCGGACAATCCGCACGCGCCCGGCGTCGTCGACTCGCGGCAATTCGGGTGGGTGCCGGTGGCGGGCTCCTACCGGGTGGTGTGGCGCGTCCGCGGCCGCCGGGGCTGACCGGCTACTGCGGGTGACTCGCCAGGTAGTCCTGGACCGGAATCCGTTCGGATTCGTCAAACCCGATGGGCAGCAACACATCTCCTGCTGTGGAGACGTAGTAGACGTTCCAGCGGTGGTAGATGCCGAGTGCCGCCGGATCGGCGGCCATCGCCGCGGCGTACTGATTGACCGCGGCCACGTACTGGTCAGCATGGTTGTAGCGGAAGATCGCGTGGTTCGGGTCGCTGGCGAAGCCGTTGGCGGCCAGATAGCGCCCGGCGGCCATGATGCTGTCGCGGGGTGAATGGATGTCACCGCCTTCGGCATAACCGGCGAACGTCGACGGCAGGAACTGCATCGGGCCCTGCGCGCCTGCGGTGCTGACACCGTCGATGCTGCCGAATCGGGTTTCGACGAAGTTGATGGCCGCCAGCACATTCCAACTGACACCGGTTGCGGCCTCGGCGTCCCGGTAGTAGCCCATGAGTTCCTCCGGCGGTGGCGGCGCCTGGATGCGCCAGGCCGGAAGGGTCGGCTTGGGCTCGGCCATGGCCGCGAGCTGGCGGCGGGCCTCGATGTTGTGGTCGTAGAACTCGAGCAGCTCCGGCGGAACCTGCGGCCGGATGATCGCGTCCCATTCCGGATGCCGCCCGATGGCGCGGTAGGCCACCTGCTCGCGGTGCGCCGCGGCGGCCAGCGCGTCCTCGGGGGTCGACGGGTCGCGCAGTGCGCGTTCGTCGGCGATCAGGTCGGCGCCGATCTGGGTGGGATCGGCCGCCAGCTGCGGCTGGGCGCCGACCAGGGTGGCCGGGGCGGCTGGCGTAGCCGTCGCCGTGGTGGCACCGGTGTCGCTGGAGGCGAGGGGTGTCGTCGGGGCGCTGCCGCAGCTGAGGAGGGTGAATGCCATCGCCGCCGCGGCCAGCGGTGCGACAACCCGCAGAGAAATCATCGGCACGAGTCTTTCCTATCGGTGCCGCCAGGTACAGCCGGTTTGCCCATCATGGCGGGTTTTCGGGATGATGACACGATCATGGGCTTCGACGGTTCGTTCGCCACGGCGGCACTGCTGGGTGCGGTCGCGACGGCCGCGGTGACCCTCAACGTCGCCGCCGCAGCGGCGCCGCCCCCGCGAATCATGCTCGCCGACAACACGGTTGCGGTGGATCCGGCCGTGGTGTCACCCGGTGACGGGTCGCTGGGCGACGGCCAGGTCCTCACCGCTTTCGACGTGCAGAACCCGGCGATCGGACGGCTGGACCCGGCGTTGCTCAGCGCCGTGCAGGCGGCCACCACGGCCGCGTCGGCCGACGGGGTCACGATGACCATCACCTCGGGGTGGCGTTCCCCGGAGTTCCAGGAACGTCTGCTCGACGACGCCGTCGCCACCTACGGCAGCCTGGCGGCCGCCCGCCAGTATGTGCAGACCCCCGCCGGGTCCAAGCACGTCATCGGCCAGGCCGTGGACGTGGGCGGGCCCGCCGCCGACCAATGGCTGATCGCCAACGGCGCCCGATTCGGACTGTGCCGGATCTACGCCAACGAACTGTGGCACTTCGAGCTGGCCACCGACGCCGCCGGCAACTGCCCGCCGCTGCTGGCCAACGCCGCGGGCTGACCTGCGCCATCCCCTATGGCAGGGCGCCGCGCTGAGGGTAGGTTCTGGCGGGGAAAGCCCTGACGAGGAAGTGGTGGCTGGATGAGGACCCTGGACGAACTCCGGACCGCCTTGGAGAGCTGCTACTCGCAGTTCGAGGCCCTGTGTGACGACTTCAGCGAAGCAGACTGGAAAACGCAGTCGCTGTGCCCGGACTGGGACGTGCGTGAGGTCGTCCGGCACGTCACCAGCATCGAGGCCGTGATGGCCGGCTGGCTACCCGAGGACACCACCACCCCGCCGCCGTTCGAACGGGCAGCGGAGTTCCTCGCCGGGACCGACGACACCGCCGTCCTGGTCGACAAGGTCCACGCGGTCTATGACCGACGGCGACGCGACCTCGCCGCGCTGACCGACGAGGATCTGCAGCGCCCGTCGTGGATGCCCGTCGGGCCCGGCACCTACGGCCGATTCCTGGAGATCCGGGTGTTCGACTTCTGGGTACACGAGCGCGACATCACCACCCCGCTGGGCCGCAAGACCGACGACAGCACACTGACCGCCGAGATGTCACTGGATGAGGTGGAGGGCTCGATCGGCTACATCGCCGGCAAGAAGGTCGGCCTGCCCGACGGCAAGAGCCTGGCGATCCGGCTCACCGGGCCGGTGGTCCGCGACATCAACGTCCGCGTCGACGGCAGAGCGAAACGGGTCGACCACCTGGTGAACCCGGACACCACGCTGACGGCGGACTCGACGACGTTCATCCAGCTCGCCTGCGGCCGCATCGACCCGCAGGCCCAGATCGACTCCGGTGCGGTCAGCTGGACCGGCGACGCCGAGATCGGCGAGCGGGCCGCGCGCAACCTCAGGTTCACGATGTGAGCGGGGGGATTCGAGTCGAGTCGGTGGACTTCCACTTCGACGTCATGTGCCCGTACGCCTATCAGACCTCGAAGTGGATCCGTGCGGTGCGCGACCAGACCGGTCTGGTGGTCAACTGGCGGTTCTTCAGCCTCGAGGAGATCAATCGCCAGGACGGCAAGAAGCATCCGTGGGAGCGTGACTGGTCCTACGGCTGGTCGATGATGCGTATCGGAGCCCTGCTGCGCAGGCAGTCGATGGCCGCCGTCGACGCCTGGTACGAGCGTGCCGGACGGGCCCTGCACGAGGACGGTCACAAACCGCACGATCCCGCCGTCGCCCGGCATCTGTTGTCCGAGTTGGGTTTCGACCCCGCACTGGTCGATGAGGCCATCGCCGACCCGACGACCAACGACGAGGTGATGGCCGACCACCGGCGCGTCGTCGACGCCGACGGGTATGGGGTGCCGACGCTGTTCTTCCCCGACGGGCAGTGCCTGTTCGGGCCGGTGCTGATCGACCCGCCCACCGGTGCGGCGGCCGTACGGCTGTGGGACGCCGTGGCCGCGTGGACGGAGTTCCCGCATCTCTACGAGCTCCAGCGGCCGAAGACCGCCGCCGACGGGCAGCTGATCACCGAGACCTTCCGCCCCTATCTGGAGGCCCGCGACTGGGTGTCGATCAATCGGGGTGAAGTGATCAACTTCAACACAGCAGCCCCGGAAAGCAGCTGACCCAGAACAACTTCGGCCTCTGATGGCAACGTGCTCACTATCGTCGAGCACCGGGACTAGCGGGCGCCCTGATCCCGACGACGGGCTGGCGGCTCTGCTGATCGCAGAAGTCCGCCGCCCACGGCCACCGGCCGCGGCCGTCAGCCCAGACCAGCTGGAAGGCGCGGATAGGCCCGAAGATCGCCACCGCCGCCGGCAGGTGCACATCAGGATGGTCGACCTCGACCACCTCGGCCAGTGGCCCGCCGGGCAGGACGAATTGCAGTCCCGGTGAGAGTTCCAGCCCGTCGAGTTGCCGTTGTGCCGAGCCGTTCAGCGTGCGGGCGGCGCGGGCGGGGGAGACGTTGGTCATCAGCAGTTCCGGCAGCCCGTATGCCGTCATCCCCGCGGTGTAGGCGAACGGCATCTTCGGGTCCTCCACGTACTGCACCGCCCACCCACGCTTGTCGATCTTGGCGCGAATGACATCGAGGTAGTCGGCAACGGTGCTGCCGGGGTGATCGCACATCCAGCACATGGGGTCCCCTCTCGTCGGTGGTACCGACACAATGCACCAGGGGTCCGACAAATTATCGAACATCAGTTCGACACAGCTGGCGGCGCCGTCACGCAGCGGGCGTGGCCCCCAGCACCCGTTGCAGGTCACCCTTCATCGCCTGCAGCTGGGCACCCCAGTAGCCCCAGCTGTGAGTGCCGTTGGGCGGGAAGTTGAACACCGCGTTGTGCCCGCCGGCGGCCAGGTACTTGCGCTGGAACTCCTTGTTGGTGTCGAGGGTGATGTTCTCCAGGTAGCCGGCGGTGAACAGGCCGCCGAAACTGGGGTCGTCGGTGTTGTCGAGGTCCGACGGTGCGCCGGTGCCGCAGTACACCCACACCGCGGTGCCGTTGGCCACCAGCCGCGCGATGTTGACCGTCGGGTCGTTGCGCCGCCACGCCGGGTCGCTGCCGGCGCCCCACATGTCGCGGGCGCTGAAGCCGCCGGCATCGCGCATCGCCACTCCGATCAGCGTCGGCCACAGTCCCAGTGAGGGATTCAGGAACCCGGACAGGCTGGCGGCGAAGATGAACTGCAGCGGGTGCCAGATCGCCAGGGTCAGCGCCGAGCCGCCCGACATCGACAAGCCGACCACCGCGTTGCCCGTCGGGGCGATCTGCCGGTTGGCGGCCAGCCAGGCGGGCAGTTCCTGGGTCAGGAACGTCTCCCACTTGTAGGTGACGGTCCCGGCCGAGCCGGCGGCGGGCCGGTACCAGTCGCTGTAGAAGCTCGACTGGCCGCCGACCGGCATCACGATCGACAGCCCGGACTGGAAGTACCACTCGAACGCGGCGGTGTTGATGTCCCAGCCGTTGGCGTCGTCCTGCGCGCGCAACCCGTCGAGCAGGTACACCGCATGCGGTCCGCCGCCCTGAAACTCCACCCGGATGGTGCGGCCCATCGCCGGGGACGGGATGTCCAACTGCTCGACGGGCAGGCCTTCCCGCGAGTAGGCGGCCGCGGGAGCGGTCTGGCCGGTGACGGTGAATCCGGCGGCCAGCAGCGCGGCACCCACGACGGCGGCTAGCCGCTTGACTGAGAACACGACAGGGACGCTAACAATGCCGAGCCCGGCCGCCCGGGTCGCCACACCTGCCGTAATGCCTTTGTGATCAGGGGGTTTGCCACCGACCGCCGTGCATCACCGCGGCCACCGTCAGCGCATCGTCGAGGACCACCAGATCGGCGCGGGCGCCCGCGACCAGGTCCGGCGGCGGAAGGCCCAGGGCCCGGGCGGGATTGCGCGATGACGCCGCGACCGCGTGCTGAAGTGCCTCGTCTCGGGGCAGCCCGCTGTGCTCGACGGCGAACCGGAAGACCCGGTCCATGGTGGCGGTGCTGCCGGCGATGGTCTGGGTGCCCGTAAGCCGTGCCACCCCGTCGGCGACGTCCACGGCCAGTGTCCCGATCCGATAGGACCCGTCAGCCATGCCCGCGGCGGCCATCGCATCGGTGATCAGCGACACCCGATCCGGTCCCGCACTGCGCACGACGTGCCGGTACAGCGCGCCGTGCACGTGCACCCCGTCGGTGATCACCTCGACGGTGACCCGCGGATCCTCCAGCAGGGCGATCACCGGGCCCGGTTCGCGGTGGTGGATCGGGCGCATCGCGTTGAACAGATGTGTGCCGACCGTCGCCCCGGCCTCGATCGCCACCCGGGCCTGCTCATAGGTGGCATCGGTATGGCCCAGTGCCGCAACCGAACCCGCGGCCACGATGCGCTCGATGGCGGCCAGTGCGCCGGTGCGCTCCGGCGCCAGCGTCACCATCCGGATCGTGCCGTCGCCGGCGGCCAGAACGCGTTCCACTTCGGCGGGATCGGGATCGCGCAACAGCGCCGGGTCGTGCGCCCCACAGCGCCCGACTGCCAGCCACGGACCCTCCAGATGGATACCGGCGATCACACCGTCGTGCACCTGATCGGCCAGCGCCCGTACCTGATCCACCAGCTCGGCGCGCCCCGCGGCGACCAGCGAGGCCACCACCGTCGTGGTGCCGTGGGCGCGGTGCATTGCCACCGCGGCCGCAGTCGCCGCGCCGTCGGCTGCCGAGAAGTCCGCACCGCCGCCGCCGTGCACGTGGGTGTCGACGAACCCGGGCACCACGGTCGCCGCACCCAGATCCCGGTCGGCAGCGCGCGGCGGCGCACCGGCGCCAGTCGCTCGCACGGTGGTCCCGGAGACATCAATCCAGCCCGGCCGCAACAACTCTCGGCCGGTAAGGATGGTCGCGGCGGTCAGCAGCACTCAGATGCCCTGCCAGTCGGGCTTGGACAGATACGTTTCGCGGTAGTAGTCGGCGAGCTGCAGACGGCGCGCGGCGCTGCCGTCGAGCAGCACCGTCACGTGCGGGTGGTGCTGCAGGATCGTGGCCGGCCACATCGCACTGACGGGCCCTTCGACGAGCTGATGCACCGCCTCGGCCTTGGCGCGTCCGGTGGCCACCAGGATGACGTGGCGAGCTTCGGAGATCGTGCCCAGACCCTGGGTCAGACAATGAGTAGGCACCAGATCGACGTTGCCGCCGAAGAATCGGGCGTTGTCGATTCGGGTCTGCCGGGTCAGGGTCTTGATCCGGGTGCGGGAGGCCAGCGACGAGCCGGGCTCGTTGAACCCGATGTGCCCGTCGGTGCCGATCCCCAGGATCTGCAGGTCCACCCCGCCGGCCGCCCGGATCGCGGCCTCGTAGGCCGCGCACGATGCCGGGATGTCGGCGGCCAGCCCGTCGGGGCCGTCGACCGCGCCGGGCGCGAAGTCGACGCGGGAGACGAACACCGAGTCGATGACATTGCGGTAGCGCTCGGGATGATCGGCGGGCAAGCCGACGTACTCGTCGAGGGTGAACCCGCGCGCCTGGCGAAACGAGATCCGGCCTGCGTCGTAACGCGCGGTGAGCTCGTCGTAGATGGCCAGCGGCGAGGAGCCGGTGGCCAATCCCAACACCGCCGCGGGCTTGCCGACGAGCAGCGCCTCGATGGCGTCGGCGGCCAGAACGCCGATCTGCCCGGCGTCCTCGGTGATGATGACCTCCACCACGAGCTCCTATTTGTTTGCGGTGAAAAGCGTTGAGCCCACATCAATTCCAGCGCCGGCCACGACGGCCTCGCCGGCGACGACGTTACCCGGCTCCCGTTCGTCCATGACGACCACCGGGACGATCGGATTGAGGCCCGCCGACACGATCGACGGGACGTCATAGGTGATCACCTTCTGCCCGGCGGTGACGGTGTCGCCCTCGGCGAGGTGGGCGTGAAATCCCTGGCCCTGCAGCGCGACGGTGTCCAGGCCCAGATGCACCAGGACGCCGACGTTGTCGGTGGTCATGATGACGTAGGCGTGCGGCATCAGCTTGAGGATTCGCCCGCTGACCGGTGCGACCGCGTCGAGGACTTCGTGGGGCGGGTCGACCGCGGCGCCGTATCCGACCATCCCTTGGGAGAACACCGGATCCGGAATGTCAGCCAGCGCGACGGCGCGTCCGGCGACCGGTGCGAGGACAGGCGTGCTGCTCACGGCGACTCCTTTGGCTCTGGTGGTCAAAGAATAGTGACTCGACGCTCGCCGCCGTGGCCGAAACAGCCGCTCACGTGCAGCCATTGTGGTTTAAGCTTCCGCTGAGCTGCGACATAGGGAGGTCAGCCGAATATGAGTGAGGCAGCCAAAGGAGCAGGGGCACAACGCAAATCGGGATTGAGAATCCCCGGCTTCGCGCAGTTGCAGCGGCTCGGCAAGAGTTTGATGCTGCCCATCGCCGTCCTCCCCGCGGCAGGCATCCTGCTGCGCCTGGGCCAGAACGACCTGCTGGGCCGGATCAAGGCACCCGTCATCGGATCGTTCTTCCAGGCGATGAGCGCCGCAGGCGGTGCGCTGTTCACCAACCTGCCGCTGCTGTTCGCGGTCGGCGTCGCCATCGGATTCGCCCGCAAGGCAGACGGCTCCACGGCATTGTCGGCGGCCGTCGGCTACCTGGTGATGCAGGCGGTGTTCAAGACGATGTCGCCGGTCGTGCTCCAGGGACAACTCGACAAGGCCGGCGAGCAGGCTCAGATCAACTACAGCGTGTTCGGTGGCATCATCATCGGCCTGCTCACCGCCTGGCTGTTCGACCGCTATCACACCATCAAGCTGCCGTCCTACCTCGGTTTCTTCGGCGGCCGCCGTTTCGTGCCGATCGTCGTGTCGCTGGTGTCGCTGGGGGTGTCCTTCGCGATGAGCTACTTCTATCCGGTCTTCGACGCCGGCCTCACCGGCCTCGGCAAGTTCATCGGCGGGGCGGGCGCGCTGGGGGCATTCGTCTACGGCTTCGCCAACCGCATGCTGATTCCCCTTGGGCTGCACCACATCCTGAACTCCTACGTGTGGTTCATCTACGGCAGCTACCCGACCTCTGATGGGCATGTCGTCACCGGTGAGCTCAGCCGGTTCGCCGCTGGCGATCCCAGCGCCGGCCTGCTCACCTCAGGCTTCTACCCGATCCTGATGTTCGGTCTGCCCGCCGCGGCGCTGGCGATGATCCACGTCGCCAACAAGAAACAGCGCAAGGTCGCCTTCGGCATCCTCTCGGCTGCGGCGCTGACGGCGTTCCTCACCGGTGTCACCGAGCCACTCGAGTTCGCCTTCATGTTCGTGGCATTCCCGCTCTACGTCGTGCACGCGCTGCTGACGGGCCTGTCACTGGCGATCGCCTACCTGCTCGACATCCACCTCGGGTTCTCGTTCTCGGCGGGGCTGATCGACCTTCTGCTCTACGGCACCGCCCCCGCAGCCAAGAACATTCCGCTGCTGATTGTGATGGGTCTGGTGTTCTTCGCCGTCTACTACCTGCTGTTCCGGTTCGCGATCACGAAGTGGAACATGCGCACACCCGGGCGTGAGCCCGAGGGCGAGTTCGAGGCCGAGGAGAAGGCCAACGTCAGCGAGGGCACCGAATCTGCCACCTCGGTCGCCGCCGGGGCCGCGGTCGCCACGGCGCCGGCCACCGTCGACACCAAGGCCGAGCAGTTGATCGCCGCCTTCGGCGGCCGGGAGAACCTGCGCACCGTCGATGCCTGCATCACCCGGCTGCGGATGGAGGTCGCCGACCCCACCAAGGTGGATCACGATCGGTTACGGGCCTTGGGGGCAGCCGGTGTCATCGAAGTAGGCAACAGCGTGCAAGCCGTGTTCGGAACCCAGGCCGAGGCGCTCAAGAACGACATCCAGGACGCGTTGTAGCCGTCGGGGCGAGGCTGTTTCGTAGCCGTGCCGCACAGATCACGCAGAGGAAACGCATAGGCGTCGAACCTTTATAGCTCTGTGGCCGTGTCGTGACTCAAGTAGCCCATTGTTACCAAAGTGATGTTTGTGGCTCTTGCTTCTGAGCCGACAGAGCCAGATGAGGGAACCACATGGGCGCTTTCCGCTTCGAGATATTCGCTGTCACCGCCGGGGTGTTCGTCGCCGCCACCACCTGGCCGGCGCAGGCCCACGCCGACCCGACCGACCTCACCGGTGTGCTGAGCACTGTCGGGATCGGAAACGGCGGACCTATCACGGCGCTGATCGAACAGATCGGTCAACAGATCTGCCCGTTGTTGGTGAAGCCGGGGAGCAGCCTGGTATCCGGCGCCACCGAGGCCAGCGGCCACGGGGGCCTCGCGTCCCAGGTCACCGGATTCGTCGCAGAGCAGGCCATCCAGTCCCAATGCCCGGCAGTCATGACGCAGCTGGCCAACGGAAATTTCGGGCCGCTCATGCAACTGCTGAACACTGCCAACCAGGCGTCGGGCACGCTCAACACGCTGAGCGGCACTGCCGTGCCGTCGATCGCAGTACCGCAAGCGGGATTGCTCAGCCCCTGAACCCGGTGGCCGCAACCGTCGGGCGCGGGTAACGGGTGTAGCTGCGGCGCCGATAACGTGGTTAGGTTTGGGTGGGCCGTGGACGGCCCTGAAGGCGGAATCGAGTGACTGTGAAGCAACGGGTCGTCATCGGGTTGGGTGTGGTGTCGCTTGCCCTCAGCGCGGTGGCACTGGCCGCGCCGGCCTCGGCTGACTGCCCGACCGGGACGGTGCCGACCCGGTTCCCCGGCGTGTGCACGGCAGGCCAGTCCGGCGGGCAGCCGCCCACGGTGATCAATCCCTCGGACGTGACGACCAACATCGCGCCCGGCCAGATCCCCACCATGAACGGCGTGCCCTGCAACCTCTCTCACCAGGGCACTTGCTGGGGTTTCGCGCAGAATCCCTGATCCTCAGGGCACCGGTACCAGACCTGCGGCGACTTCGAGTTCGCGCAGCGCGGGCTCGAGTGCGTCGGAGATCTCGTCGATGTCCCCGGCGATCTCGGGAGTGCTGGCCAGACCGAAATCCAGCGCCCCGCGATAGCTGAAGCAGGTGATGTTCAAGCCGACGTCGAGCATCAGCGGGCCGATCGGGACCAGCCGCTCGACCGGCGCGCCGGCCAGGTAGAGCGGGTAGTCCGGCCCGGGCACGTTGGAGACCACCAGGTTGATCGGCACCACCCGATCCCCAAGATGCGCCGCCGAGTACGCCCGCACCGCCAATCCGAGCAGGCCCGGCGGCGTCGTCTCGGTCAATCCCACGAGCTGATGGTCCGACAGCGTCCGCGCCATCTCCTTGGCGCCCTGGGAGTTCTCGTAGATCGCCGCGATACGTTCGGCGGGGTCCTCGATATCGGTGGCCAGGCTGACCGTGGTGGAGGTGATCTGGTTGCCACCGGTGGAGGCTTCGGTGTGGGTGGACACCGGGATCTGGGCCACCAGCGGGCGGTCCGGCAGCTCGCCGCGCTCCAGCAGATAGCGGCGCAACGCTCCCGAAATAGTCGCTAGCACAACATCATTGACCTTCACGCCAAAGACGTCCTTGACGGCTTTGACCCGGTCGAGCGGCAGGCTGGTGGAGGTCACCCGGCGCCTGGCCGTCAGCGCGGTGTTGAAGCGGGTCGCCGGTGCGTCGAAGAAGTTCGGGGGTTTGTTGGTCACCGACCGCGCCGCCAGCTGCTGGGTGACGCTCTGCTGCACCACCCGCATGACGCGGTAGGGCGTCATGACCGCCAGGTTGAACAAGGCGCCGAGGGCGCGCCGCTCCACCCCGGGCAGGTGCTCGCCCGGGTCGTCGTCCGCGGCGGCGGCCGGTGGCCGGGGCTCGGGGGTGACGTCGAGCAGGATCTCGCTGAGCCCCGCACCGGAAACCCCGTCGACGATCGCGTGATGCATCTTGGTCAGGTACGCCACCCGGCCGCCCTCGAGGCCCTCGATGAACCACAGCTCCCACAGCGGGCGCGTCTTGTCCAACGGGTAGGACATCAAACGACCCAGCAGCACCTCGAGTTCGCGCCGACCGCCCGGGGCGGGCAACGCAACGCGCCGGATGTGATAGTCGATATCCAGCCCGGTGTCCTCGACGAGCCAGGGCCGATCCAGTCCGTGGCGTGCCCCGGCGACCCGATGCCGCAGCAGCGGAATCTCCGGCAGCCGGGCCAGGATCAGCTCGCGAACGGTCTCGAAGCTGAAGCCCGCCACGCCGGTCGGGTCGCAGACACCGAGCGCGCCGATATGCATCGGGCACGTGGTCGTATCGGCCCACCAGAACGCCGCGTCGAGGCCGGAGAGGCGCTGCATGGCGTCACTGTAGGACCGTTGGGTGGACCGGATTCGGCATTCCGTCGATCCCGTCTTTCAGCGACCACACAGGCTTGCGCAACCGGGGTCGGCGGGTGCCCGCTGATAAACTCTGGCGGTCGCCGATGACGTGATGGCGGGGAGGCGGACGGTCGGCAGGGTCGCCGATGTGACGTCGAGATCGGCAAGAAATCGGAAATGGGTGTCGTGCGAACCGGAGAGATCAAAGCGCTTACCGGCCTCCGCATCGTCGCCGCCCTGTGGGTGGTCCTGTTCCATTTTCGTCCGCTGATCTGGGCGGCGTCGCCACGCCTCAAGGAGGATCTGGCACCGCTGCTCAACGCCGGAGCCCAAGGCGTCGACCTGTTCTTCATCCTCAGCGGATTCGTCCTGACCTGGAACTATCTGGAGCGCATGGGGCCGTCCTGGTCCACCCGGGCGACGCTGCACTTCCTGTGGCTGCGGCTGTCGCGGGTGTGGCCGGTTTACCTGGTGACCATGCACATCGCCGCGCTGTGGATCATCTTCACGCTGCACGTGGGCACGGTGCCGTCCCCGGACGTCGAGAAGCTCACCGCGATCAGCTACGTGCGCCAGCTGTTCATGGTGCAGCTGTGGTTCGAGCCGTTCTTCGACGGGACCAGCTGGGACGGCCCGGCCTGGTCGATCAGCGCGGAATGGCTGGCTTACCTGGTGTTCGGCATGGCGGTGCTGGTGATCTTCCGGATGGCCACGGTCACGCGGGCGCGGGGACTGCTGCTGATGGCGTTCGTCGCATCCCTGCCTCCGACCATCCTGCTGCTGGCCAGCGGACACTTCTATACGCCGTGGAGCTGGCTGCCGCGCATCGTGGCCCAGTTCCTGGCCGGCGCGCTGGCCTGTGCCGCCGTCCGCCGGCTACGCCTGACCGATCGCAGCCGCCGCCTGGCCGGCTACTGCGCGGTGCTGATCACCGCGGCGGTCGTCGGGATCCTCTACTACTACGACGCGAACCCGGTCAACGGGATGATCGATCCCGGTGGCGTGGTCGTCGTGTTGTTCATGCCGCTGGTCGTCACGCTGGCGATCGGGGTGGGCAGCCTGCCCGCCGTGCTGTCCACCCGGCTGCTGATCTACGGCGGCAAGATCTCGTTCAGCCTGTACATGGTCCACGAATTGGTGCACACGGCGTGGAACTGGATGGTCGCCGAGTATCAGCTCGACTTCTCCATGGTTATGGCGAAACTCGTCGTGCTCGGATTGATCGTGGCCGCGCTGGCCGGTGCGGCACTGCTGTACCACGGTGTCGAGGAGCCGGCTCGGCGGTGGATGCGGCGCATGGTCGACTTCCGCGACGTCAAGACCATCCGCGCCGAACTGCCGCCCGACCCCGCCGGGGGACGGGTGGCATCGATCGACAGCCGCCCGCCGCGTTCGGCGCGCGCCGGGTGACTTAGCTCCCAGTCCAGCCGTATTGTGCTGCAACGCCTTCCGGTGTGCGCGACGGCGCGTTGAGCGGCGACCGCCGCCGGCAGGCCGTAGAATTCGACGGTCGGGACAC
This sequence comes from Mycobacterium sp. DL592, assembly GCF_011694515.1. Taxonomy (NCBI): domain Bacteria; kingdom Bacillati; phylum Actinomycetota; class Actinomycetes; order Mycobacteriales; family Mycobacteriaceae; genus Mycobacterium; species Mycobacterium sp. DL592. The sequence continues at coordinate 5,069,144 of NZ_CP050192.1, forward strand.
GAACCAGTGAGGTGTCTCTTTGTCCCTGAGGGAAGCACTAATTCGGACCGCCGCCGCGGTGTTCTCGGCTGCTGTGGTGCTCGGCGCTGTCGTCGGTCACTCCCCGGCGACGCACGCGTACCAACTGGTCAACCGCGGGTCGGCCGACAACCGTGTCGCGGTGATCGGCGACTCGTACACCACCGGCACCGACGAGGGCGGCCGTGGGCCCCAATCCTGGACCGCGCAAGCCTGGCAGATGCTCGATGGGCAGGGATTCAGAGTCGACGCCGACGTGGCCGCCGAAGGCGGGGCCGGCTACGCGATCCGCGGAAACCGGGGCAGCATCTTCGAAGACCTGACCGTCAGGGCCGTCAAACGCGACGACCAACTGGTGGTCTTCTTCGGTTCACGCAACGACCAACCGGCCGACCAGCAGAAGTTCCCGGTACTCGTGAGCGAGGCCTTCCAGATCGCGCGTCGGGTCGCGCCGGCGGCGAAGCTCCTGGTGATCGGGCCACCCTGGCCCACCGCGAACCCACCCGACACGGTGCTGGCGGTTCGGGACAGTTTGCGCAACCAGGCCAGGGCTGTCGGCGCTGTCTTCGTCGATCCGCTGGCCGAGGGCTGGTTCGTCGGGCGGCCGGATCTGATCGGCTCCGACGGGGTTCACCCCAACGATGCCGGACATGCCTACCTAGCCGAGCAGATCGCGCCGCTGATCCGCAATCAGCTCACCATCCCGCTGTAGGTCACCGCCGTTAGCGAAGATGGGGCTCCAGCAGGGTGCTCCAGCCGCGGGTCAGCTGCTCCCACTCCTGCTCGCATCCCTCGGCCCGATCTTCGGGCAGCGATCCGTCGGAGACGATGTCGGCGTTGGCCTTCGGGTCCGACCCGTAGATCCAGCACTCGAAGTTGTAGGCGCGGGCCCGATCCATGGTGTGCACGTCGGCGAACGCTTCCTTCTCCAGCTCGCCGCCTTCCTCGCTGAGCACGCTGTACTCGCGGGCGGTGTCCCGGGCGGCCTGTACGTAATCGGGGTCGACCTTGCCGGCGTCATCGGGGGCCAGCAGTTCGTAGGCCGAAAGTTGGTCGGCCACATCCTCTTCGCGGCCGGTCACCGGCAGGTCGTAGATGTCGATCGCCATGTGGCCGAGCTCGTGGAAGAACGATGCGATCCCGATGCGCCGTGCGGTGTCCGCCGGATCGGGGTCGCCGGCCTCGGTGAAGACGCGGATGCTCTCGTCGACGTCCTCGTAGCACATCACCAGCTTCTTCTCGTCGCCGTTCCAGAAGTCGTTGGCTTCGCCGCACTGCGATCCGACCACCGGGATGTCGAACGGCAGTCGGAAGCTCTCGGTGACGGCCGCGGCGACATCGTCGAGAAAATGGGTGCGCGCCATGAGATCTCGGCCCTTGATCGCCTCGGGTGTGGTCGCCTCCTCATAGCTGACCACCATCCGGCCGGCCGGCTCGGCTGCGGCGGGCGTCGAGCTCGTCGGGGTCGTCGGGGTCGTGGTCGTCGTCTCGGGAGTGGTTGACGACGCAACGGGCCCGGTGGTGTGCCCGCCACAGCCGGCAGCCAGCATCGCCGCAGTCAGGACCGTCAACACCGCCGGTGTGCGTGCCACCGCGCCTCCTTGCCAGGTTTTCCGCCGACAGCGCATCAGACTAGGCGACGCGCGGTCCGTCGACTTGTTCTCACCGCGGCTGCCGGTGATGCTGTGGGCATGAGCACCCCGCGTCCTGTTCGGAGGATGCTGTTGCCGGTGGTGCTGGCAGTGGTCGTCGCGGTACTCGTCGCCGACCGGGTGACACCGCCGCTGCCCTTCAACCGCATCGGCGGGCCGTACGCCAGACTGCTCGCCCAGTTCGTCGACCTCGGGCCGGCCCGCTCGGATCTGGTGCGACTGACAGCCGAATTGCGCGACTCGTCCCAACCGGTGGCACTGATGTCGTGGGCCCGTGAGCGCGGCCTGGCGGTGCAGTGGCGCGACGGTGATCCGTGGGCAACCGTGGAAGGCCCGCCCCGCCTCGTCGCCGGCGCCCTGGACGTGGCTGTCCACGACTACCGGGGCAAGGGCGGCAACGTGTTCTACGCGTCGCCGCAGCAGCCGGCTGTTCCCGGCGAAGTTGGTGGCGAGGTCGCCGAACTCGGCCGCATTCTCGGCTATACGCCGTATCACGAAGGCGTCCCGCCCACGCCCCCGCTGGACGTCCCCGACGGCGGCCTGCTGCCGACCGAACTGCTGACCGCTTACAACGTCGACGCGCTGGCCGCCGGCGGCTACAACGGCGCCGGCCAAACCGTCGCCGTGTTCGCCTTCGACGGGTTCGACCAGCGCGACATGGACAGCTTCGCCGACTGGTTCACGTTGCCGCGGTTCACCCCCGAGGTGGTCGGCGGCATGCCAGAGCCCCGACGGGGTGAGGCCACCATGGACATTCAGCTGATCCATGCCGTTGCGCCCGCGGCCAAGATCGTGTTGGTCAACGCCCGCTCGACAGTCGAGGGCGACAACGCCTACGTCAAGATCGGCAAGCTGATGGATTCGATCGATCAGCGCTATCCCGGTGCGGTCTGGAGCTTTTCGATCGGCTGGGGGTGTGACCGCATCATGACCCGAGCGGATCTGGCACCGGTCCGCTCCGCGCTGTCGCGCGCCCACCGCAACGGCACCACCGCGTTCGACGCCAGCGGCGACCTCGCCGGCTTGGAGTGCAAGGGTGGCAAGGATTGGTCGGACACACCCAGCCCGGACGACGTCGGCGTCGACGCGGTGGCCTCACTTCCGGAGATGACCGCCGTCGGCGGTACCACGCTGTCGACCGACGCCGACGGGCGGTGGCTGGCCGAACAGGGTTGGTACGACGTGCCGCTGACCCAGGGCAGTGGGGGCGGATCCTCGGCGTTGTTCGGGCGCCCGGCCTGGCAGGTGGGTCTCGAGCATGCCGGACCCCACGACAAGCGGCTGGTTCCGGATGTAGCGGCGGTCGCCGACCCCTTCACCGGAGTCAAGTTCGTGTTCAACCGGCAGGTGCTGGTGGGTGGGGGCACGTCGCAGTCCGCGCCGGTCTGGGCCGGCCTTGCCGCGGTGATGAACCAGTTCCTCGTCGAGCGAGGGCTTGCCCAGTTGGGTGATCTGAACCCGCTGCTCTACGAGTTGTCCCGCGGCGTCGGGCTGCCGGCCTTCCGCGACATCGCCTTGGGCGCCAACGCCGTCACCCCGGTGCTGCCCGGCTACGACATGATCACCGGGCTGGGCAGCCCGAACGTCGAGAACCTGATGAAGGATTTGCTCGTCCTCAAGGCGTTGGATCGATGACCGAGGTGGCCGAATCCGGCGAGGAGGCATTCTCCGGCTACGCCGTGCCGCCGGGACGGTACCGGGCGCACCGGCTGCGCGGTCCCGCCTACTTCGCGACCGTGGGAACGTGGGTCATCCTGCTGGTGCTGGCGATGATGGCGCTGAGCATCCTGACGACACGTATCAGCCATGGCCCCGCCCGTTACATCTGCCCGCCCGACTGCGGCGGCCCGCCCACCGGGCTGCCGGTGGCGACCAACCCGCGGTTCTTCGCCGCGGACGGATCGTTCGCGGTGTCCTATCCCGGGCCGGACAGCGCCTACCAGGTGACCAAGGAACCTATGGGTGTCACGGCGGACTGGAACGGCGGCGATGGCGGCACGCTGCGGCTGTTCAGCGAACCCGCCCGCGGCCGCGATGCCCGACAGGTCGCCGACGACCTGTTGGCCGACAAGTTTCCCGACGCCGTGAAGGACTACGAACTGCCCAATGCGATCCTCGGCTACCAGCCGGGCTACGGCGAGGTCGCCGACGACTGGCCGAAGGGAACCAGCAACGACTCGCAGCATCTGCGGATCATCCTCATCGTCGCGGTGAAGAACGACCTGGCCCTGGTGGCCGGTGCGGTTGGGCCGTTCCACCAGTTCGGTCCCGACTTCGGGCCGGGGCCGCCGTCGGCGGCGAACCTTCAGATCGCCCAGGACATGGGCAAGTACGTCAACAGCTTCATGTGGCGCGGCGACCCGCCGCGGTGACGTCTCACGCCTGGACGGCCTTGGCGAGCGCAATGCAGGTGGTGAGCCAGCCGGTATCGGCGTGCGGACCGTCCTGCAGCGCCCACATCGCGTTGTGCACCATGCGGACCACCACCCACGCCCGTGCCCTGTCCTCGTCGAACCCGGCCGCGTCGACCAGCGTGTAGAACCGGCGCCGCACCCCCTCGCGGACATCCCCGGCCAGCTCGCCCCAGCGGTTCCACAACATCGGGGCGATCTCGTAGTGCGGGTCGCCGTTGACCGGCTTGGGGTCGATCACCAGCCACGGGTCCCGCTGGGCGGCAAGCACATTCGCGTAGTGCAGGTCGGTGTGGATGACGCGCAGCGGCGTGTGGTCCGCAGTCAGGTCGGTGCCCAGGGCCAACGCCTGTTCCACCAGCCGGCGGGGGATCGGCGCGCTGCGGGGCAACTCCGCCAGCTCGCTGTTCCAGCGCTCGACGTAGGAGGTCAGCGTCCGCAGCGCAGGCATGGCCGGGACGTGGATGCGCCGGTACAGGCGGGCGACGACGGCACACGCCTCGACATCGGGCAGACCGGTGAGGTCGGTGGAGTCCAGCCGCTCGAGCAACAGCGCGCGCCGGTGCGGATCGGCACTGAGCAGCCGCACCGCACCGTCGCCGCCCCAGCGCCGCAACGCCAGGTGTTCGTGTTCGGATTCGTCGTCGGGAAAGCTGATCTTGAGCACCGCCGCGGCCCCGCCCGTGGTGCGCACCGGCACAACCAGTGAGCAGTGGCCGTGGTTGGCGGGCCCTTCGGCGGTGAGCTGCCACTGGGCGAGCGCCTCACGGCTGAGCTTGGGCAGCGCGGCGACCCACGCCGCCCACCGCGGACCGCGGCCGGCCATGGTCCGGACGGCGTTGGGCAGCTCGGTCAACTGCTGGTGTCGTCGGGGTGGTCGTCAGCCGGCGGCGGCTGGCGATTGAGCCAATCCTTGAGCCGAAACAGCTGGCTGGCCACGATCCCGAGGCCCACAAGCAATAGACCCACGACGATGGCAATGGTCATTTGTTGCGAGCCTACGCATATCCTGGCCAGAGTGTCCGAACGGTCCAGCGACGAGTTGCGCGAGGTGCGCGCGCTGCGCGCCCGCCTCGACGGGTTGACCATCCGCGATGCCGCCCGGCTGGGTCGTCGGCTCAAGTCGCTGCGCGACGTCACCCCGGAGAAGGTCGCGCAGATCGCCGAGCAGGTCGCCGCCGCCGAGGCGCTGGTCGCCACCCGGGCGGCGGCCGTGCCGGCGATCACCTACCCCGATCTGCCCGTTAGCGAGCGCCGCGACGATCTGGCCCGGGCGATCAGCGAGCACCAGGTCGTGGTGGTCGCGGGGGAGACCGGGTCCGGCAAGACCACCCAGCTGCCCAAGATCTGCCTGGAGCTGGGCCGCGGAATCCGAGGCACCATCGGCCACACCCAGCCGCGCCGGCTGGCCGCCCGCACCGTCGCCCAGCGGATCGCCGACGAACTCGGCACCCCGCTGGGCGAGGCGATCGGCTACACAGTGCGGTTCACCGACCAGGCCAGCGACCGCACGCTGGTCAAGTTGATGACCGACGGCATCCTGCTCGCCGAGATCCAGCGCGACCGGCGGCTCCTGCGCTACGACACCCTGATCCTCGACGAAGCCCACGAACGCAGCCTCAACGTCGACTTCCTGCTCGGCTACCTCCGTGAGCTGCTGCCGCGCCGGCCCGACCTGAAGGTCATCGTCACCTCGGCAACGATCGAGCCTGAGCGGTTCGCGGCCCACTTCGGCGGTGCCGAAATTGGACGGAGCGGTGGTGCGCCGATCGTCGAGGTCTCCGGCCGCACCTACCCCGTCGAGATCCGTTACCGCCCTTTGGAAGTCGCCGTCACGGCCGATGACGTCGACGACCCCGACGATCCCGATCACGAGATCGTCCGCACCGAGATACGCGACCAGACCGAGGCGATCGTCGACGCGATCGCCGAACTGGAAGCCGAACCGCCCGGCGATGTGTTGGTGTTCCTGTCCGGTGAGCGCGAGATCCGCGACACCGCAGAAGCGTTGCGCGGGTTGCGCAATACAGAGGTGCTGCCGCTGTACGCGCGGTTGCCGACCGCCGAGCAGCAGCGGGTGTTCCAGCCGCATACCGGCCGGCGGGTGGTGCTGGCCACCAATGTCGCGGAGACGTCGCTGACGGTGCCCGGTGTCCGATACGTGGTGGACCCCGGAACGGCACGAATCTCGCGCTACAGCAGGCGAACCAAGGTGCAGCGCTTGCCGATCGAGCCCATTTCGCAGGCTTCGGCGGCACAGCGTGCCGGCCGCTCCGGACGCACGGCGCCCGGGGTGTGCATCCGGCTCTACTCGGAGGCCGACTTCCAGGCACGCCCCCGTTACACCGATCCGGAGATCCTGCGCACCAATCTGGCCGCGGTGATCCTGCAGATGGCCGCCCTGCAACTCGGCGACATCGAGGACTTTCCGTTCCTGGACCCGCCGGACCGGCGCAGCATCCGTGACGGCGTCCAATTGCTGCAGGAGCTGGGGGCTTTCGACGACGCGGGGCAGATCACCGACATCGGTCGCCGGCTCGCGCAGCTGCCGGTCGATCCGCGGCTGGGCCGGATGATTCTGCAGGCCGACAGCGAAGGGTGCGTGCGGGAAGTCCTGGTACTCGCCGCGGCGTTGTCCATCCCCGACCCGCGGGAACGCCCCGCGGATCGGGAGGAGGCGGCCCGGCAGAAGCACGCCCGGTTCGCCGACGAACACTCCGACTTCCTGTCCTATCTGAACCTGTGGCGCTACCTCACGGAGCAGCGGAAGACGCTGTCCGGCAGTGCGTTTCGGCGGATGTGCCGCGACGAGTTCCTGCACTATCTCCGCATCCGGGAATGGCAGGACCTCACCGGGCAGCTGCGCAGCATCGCCCGCGACATCGGCATCCGCGAGTCCGACGACCGCGAACCGGCCGATCCCGCCCGGGTCCATGCGGCGCTGGTGGCGGGCCTGCTCTCGCATATCGGCCTGCGCGAAGGTGATTCGCGGGACTACACCGGCGCCCGCAACTCGAAGTTCGTGCTGGCGCCCGGTTCGGTGCTGACCAAACGCCCGCCGCGCTGGATCGTGGTGGCCGACCTGGTGGAGACCAGCCGGCTCTACGGGCGCATCGCCGCGCGTATCGATCCCGACATCGTCGAGCAGGTGGCGGGAAATCTGCTGCAACGCACCTACAGTGAGCCGCACTGGGATGCCCAGCGCGGCACCGCGATGGCCTTCGAACGGGTGACGCTCTACGGTCTGCCGCTGGTCCCGCGCCGCCGGGTCAGCTATGCCCAGGTCGACCCGGCGGTGTCCCGTGAGCTGTTCATCCGTCACGCCCTGGTCGACGGCGAGTGGCAGACCCGGCATCACTTCTTCCGCGACAACACGGCGCTGCGCGCCGAACTGGCCGAAATCGAGGAGCGTGCCAGACGCCGCGACCTGCTCGTCGGTGACGACGAGATCTACGCGTTCTACGACAGCCGGATTCCCGCCGACGTGGTCTCGGTGCGCCACTTCGACGGCTGGTGGAAGAAGCAGCGTCACCGCACCCCGGACCTGCTGACGTTCACCCGCGATGACCTGTTGCGGGTCGACGACGCCGACGCCGACCGTCCCGACACCTGGCAGGCCGGCGACTTGTCTCTGCCGCTGAGCTACCGGTTCGAGCCGGGCGCTGCCGACGACGGTGTGACGGTGCACGTGCCGGTCGAAGTGCTCGCCCGGTTGGGCGGTGACGAGTTCGGCTGGCAGGTGCCTGCACTGCGTGAGGAGCTGGTGACCGCACTGATCCGGTCGCTGCCGAAAGACCTGCGGCGCAACTTCGTTCCCGCACCCGACACCGCCAAGGCGCTGCTGTCTGCGATCACCCCCGACGGTGCACCCCTGCTGGAGACGCTGCAACGCGAATTGCACCGGCGCACCGGTGTTCTCGTCCCGATCAGCGCGTTCGATCTGGACAAGCTGCCCGCGCACCTGCGGGTCACCTTCGCGGTCCAGGGCGCCGACGGTACCGAGGTGGCCCGTGGCAAGGACCTCGAGGTCCTCCAGGACAAACTGGCCGGCTCGGCGCGCCAGGCGGTCGCCAGAACCGTGGGCGCCGACCTGGAACGGGCCGGGCTGCGAGGCTGGCCCGAGGACCTCGACACACTGCCGCGCAGCGTCGAACGTGCCGTCGGCGGGCACGTCGTGAAGGGCTACCCGGGATTCGTCGACGCCGGCGCCACCGTCGACATCCGGGTGTTCGCCACCGAGTCCGAACGCGATCCGGCGATGGCGGCAGGTCTGCGGCGACTATTGCGGCTTGCGGTCGCCTCCCCGGTCAAGTCGTTGGAGAAGGCGTTGGATCCGCGGACCCGTCTGGTGCTCGCCACCAATCCCGACGGGACGCTGGCCGCTCTGCTCGACGACTGCGCCGACGCCGCCGTCGACGTGCTGGCCACCGCCCCGGTGTGGACCAAAGCCGATTTCGGCGTCCTGCGCGACCGGGTGAGCACGGCACTGCCCGGGACGACGCGTGAGGTGCTCGGCCGGGTCGAGAAGGTGTTGGTGGCGCTGCAGGAGGTCGAGGTGGCGCTACCCGAGCGGCCGTCTTCGTCGAATGCCGACGCGGTGGCCGATATCCGTGCCCAGCTCGCGGGGCTGCTGCCCGAGCGCTTCGTCACCGCCACCGGGGCGGCGCACCTCGCAGATCTTGCCCGGTACCTCACCGCCGTCGTCCGCCGCCTCGAACGGCTACCGCATGCGCTGGGTGCCGACCGTGACCGCATGGCGCGGGTGCACGCCGTGCGCGACGCGTATACCGAACTGCTGCAAGCACTTTCACCGGCGCGCGCAGCGGCATCTGATGTGCGCGACATCGCCAGGATGATCGAGGAGTTCCGGGTGAGTCTGTGGGCCCAGCAACTCGGGACCCCCAAGCCGGTCAGCGAACAACGCATCTACCGGGCGATCGACGCGATCCTGTCCTGACCGCATGTCCCCCAATCGGTGGACACGTCGTGTCCCCTGATCGGGGGACAAGCGCGCCATCAACTACATCGTTGGTTTGCCCGAGGAGGTAAACGCCCAGGTCAGTGATTCTTGTATCAACAGCGAACGAGCTGAAGAACAAGACAAGGGAGAGACACATGACCACCATCTGGATGAAGCGACTGGCCGCCGGCGCGATGCTGACCGCAGCCCCCGCCCTGTTCGCCATCGGCGCCGCAGGCACCAGCTATGCCGCGACCGGCGCCCCCGACAACGGCGCGAACCTGAGCCAGCCGGCCCACCACGAGAGCTTCCCCCACCAGGACTTCTCGAAGGATGCGCCGGGCACCCCGGCCCATCACCACCACCAGTGGCACCACGCCGAGTGATCGCCAGACCCGGTTCCTCGCACAGCAAGAGGGGCACCCCAATGGGGTGCCCCTCTTGTCGTGCGGTTCGGTCAGTGGCTGCTGTGTACCGACGTGTCCACCTGAGGCGCGGTCGCGGACGGAGCGATCTGGTTGACCCACGTGTTGTGGCCCAAATCAGCCTGTGCCGGCGCGGCAATGCTCAGGGCGGCGGCGACGAGTCCGCTGGCGATGGCGCTGGTGACTGCAAACTTCTTCACTTTGTGTTCCTCTTCCTCGATGGCCGGAGGACCTTCTCGTACCGGCCTGTCCCTCACAACGTCGCCATGTCAGCCGTTTAGTTCCGCTGGCAGCACTTGATCGCTGGTTGGCAGCAATTAGATGACCACCGGTCGTGTTTCGGTGTCGGTGCGGCAGGGGACACTCGAAGGCGACTGTCTGGCAGAGGGGAACGTCATGGCCACATCGGCGACCAAGCCGGTAGACCTCGTCCTGGCCGGTGGCGGTGTCAAGGGCATCGGCCTGGTGGGAGCGGTCGTCAAGCTCATGGAGGCGGGCTACCGCCCGCACCGGGTGGCCGGTTCGTCGGCCGGCTCCATCGTCGGCGCGCTGGTGGCCGCCGCAGCCAAGGACGGGCAGATGTCCCCGCAGCAGGTCGGCGAACTTGCGCTGAGCCTGGACTACCGCAAGTTTCGCGATCCCGGCCCGGTTGAACGGGTTCCGCTGCTCGGACCGTCCTGGGCGATCCTCCAGGGCAATGGCATCTACCAGGGCACCTATGCCCGCACATTCGTCGCCGAGCAGCTGGCCAAGCTCGGTGTGCGCACATTCGCCGACCTCAAGCTCGACGACGACGATCTTCCCGAGGAACAGCGCTACCGGCTGGTCGTCACCGCCGCCGACGTGACCACCGGCCAGCTCGTGCGGCTGCCGTGGGACTACCGCCGGGTGTACGGCCTGGACCCCGACGAGCAGCTGGTGGCCGACGCGGTGCGGGCGTCGATGTCGATTCCGTTCGTGTTCCGCCCCGTGACACTGTCCAGTGCGGCGGGGCGCAAGTCGACGCTCGTCGACGGCGGGCTGCTGTCGAACTACCCGATCGATTCCCTCGACCGGTGTGACGGCAGGAAGCCGCGCTGGCCGACCTTCGGTGTGACGCTGCTGCCGAACCTGCCGGAGAACAACCACAAGGTCATTCCCGCGCTGGCGCCCCTGCAGCTGTTCGGCGGTCCGAGCCTGCTCGAGGACGTCATCACCACCATCCTCGTCGGCCGGGACCAGGCGTACCTCAACCTGCCGTGGGTGAGCGCACGGACTGTCCGCGTCGACTCCACCGGCGTCGGTGTGCTCGATTTCGACATTTCCAAGCCTGAGATCGACGCGCTCTACACCCGTGGCTACGAGGCCGCGACCGAGTTCCTGTCCACCTGGGACGAGAGGACCTATCTCACCCGGTTCCGGTGAGGTGATAGACACAGCCGATGGACATCTCATCGGTGGACGAACTGTTGTCGACGACGCGCGCAGTGCGCAAACGGCTCGATCTGACTCGGCCGGTCTCGCGTGAGGTGATCCTGGAGTGTCTGCAGTTGGCGTCGCAGGCGCCCACGGCGACCAACAACCAGGACTGGCGGTGGGTGGTGGTCACCGACCCCGACAAGCGGGCAGCGATCGCGCAGATCTATGCCAGCGTCGGCGGGGACTACCTGGCGCACAAGGCGCAGACCACAGACGACCCCCAGACCCGGCGGGTCTACGAGAGTGCGTCGGCGCTGACGTCGATCCTTTCCGACGTGCCGGTGCACGTCATCCCGTGTATCGATAAGCGGTTGGAGGGGGCGCCGCTGATGGCTGCCGCCGCGGCGTGGGGCTCGATCCTGCCGGCGGCCTGGAGCTTCCTGCTCGCGTTGCGCTCGCGTGGGCTCGGATCAGTCTGGACCACACTGCATTTGGGCAAGGAACATGAGGTCGCCGAGTTGCTCGGGATCCCCGACACCGTCACCCAGGTGGCGCTGTTCCCCGTCGCGTACACGATCGGCACCGACTTCAAGCCGGCCACCCGTCCGCCGGTCGAGACGATCACCTCGTGGAACACCTGGGGACAGCACTGATTACGAGTCCAGCCGCCGCTGGAGGAGCTCCAACGTCTCCAAGTCGTCGAGCGCGGCGATCGCGCGACTAAGGCTGGCACGGGTGGTGTTTACCTCCTGCAACCGGCGACCGAGATTGGCGGTGAACACCGCGCCGATGAAGCCGATGAAGGTGAACAACCGATAGTTGTGCCAGGCCTCGTCGAACGTCAGTGCCCGCTCGCCGCCGGCGTTGAACGCCTCGCCGTAGATCTGCACCAGATCCTTGTCGACGGCGCGGCGGTCGGCGGTGTTCAACGACAGCGACGCGAAGTACGTGAGGTCTTTGAGGCCAGGCCCTTTCGACGAGACCTGCCAGTCGAAGAAGACCGGCCGGTTGTCGACGAAGCAGATGTTGCCCAGGTGGGTGTCGCCGTGGATCAGCGTGTCGGAGGACGACTCGATGAGGGCGGCGACCTCGCGGCGGCGGGTGTTGATGAAGGCCGCCTTGGCCAGAAACCCGTCGGGCACCAGGTCGGTGTAGTCGTCGGGGACTGAGCGGATCGTCCGCCAGGTGTAGGGGCCCAGCACCTGGGCCGGTGGCGTCGGCGTGGTGACGAACGAGAGGTCACCGCCGCGCTCCAGACGCGGTGAGCGATGGAACCGGCTGTGCAGCGTGCCCAGTACCTCGGCGACGGCGGCTGCCTGGTCGGTGGTGCAGCCGTCGGCCACGTTGCCGAACTGTGCCCCGCGGGCGGCGAGGTCCTCCATGATGATCACCGCCCGTCCGCTGCCGGGATCCGATGCGGCACCGAAGATATGCGGCACGATGTCACCGAGTTCCGGTCCGATCCGGCGGTAGATGTCGGCCTCGTTGCCTGCCAGGTTCATCGCGTTGTTGAACAGCCGCGTGATGGGCTTGACGGGCGCGAGCTTGACGAAAACCGTTTCGGGACAACCAGGTCCGCCGGTCAGGCGCAGCCGCAGGTGCAGGGCTGTGCCGTGGTGCTCGTAGACCGGTTCGACGCGGGTCAGGTCGGTGCGACCGGTGAGCCGGCGCACGGCGTCGAGGGTCATGTCGCCCGCGTGCGTCGGAAACCCGGGCTCCCCACGCCAGGGCAGCAGGGAACCGATGGCGCCCAGGAAGATGCCGACGGTAGACGGATCGTTTCCGCGGGTCACCTGACGGACTGTGGCAGCACCGCCGGATTCATGTCAATGGCGACACGTTCTGCGCCGGCGTGCTCTCAGCCCGGCAGGCCCGTGGCCACCCGGGCCAGCTCGGGGTCGGCCGACGCGGTGTCCAGGACGATGTCGGCGATCCGCGACCGGTGCTGCTCGGCGGTCCCGAGCAGCGCGGCGTCGGTGGCCGCGCGCTTGAAGTACAAGTGCGCCTGGTGTTCCCAGGTGAACCCGATACCGCCGTGGACCTGGATGGTGTCGGCGGCGATCCGGCTGAACGCCGCCGACGCGGTGGCCTGGGCGATGCTCGCCGCCAAGGCCGGGTCGTCGGAGCCGTCGCTGATCGCCCACACCGCGTGGTAAGCGGTGGAGCGGGCGTGTTCGAGGTCGACGAGCATGTCGGCCAGCTTGTGCTTGACCGCCTGGAACGAGCCGATCAGGCGGCCGAACTGCAGCCGGGACTTGGCGTATTCGACGGACAGGTCCAGCAGATGTTGGGCGGCCCCGACCTGCTCGACCGCCAGCAGCGCCGAACCGACCTGCAGCGCGTGGTCGATGACGCGCTGCGCCTCCTGCGGTCCCGCGACCAGCCGGGCGGGCGCGCTGTCGAAGACGACGGTGGCCTGCGGGCGGGTCAGGTCCATGGTGACCAGCGGGGTGCGCGTCACACCGGACGCATCGACGGCGTAGAGACCGAGCCCATCGGGTCCCGTTGCGGCGACGAGTATTTCGTCAGCAGCGCCGGCATCGACCACGCGCTCGACGGTGCCTGTGACGGTGTCGGCGGTGGCGGTCACGCGCACCGCGGCCGGATCGAACGCCCCGGCCTTGTCGGCGACGGCGAACGCGGCGGTCTTGTTGCCCTCGACCAGATCGGCCAGCAGAGCGTCGCGCACCGGCCCGGCCGGCGAGGCGACCAGGGCCGGGATGGCCAGGAAGACGGTGCCGAACAGCGGTCCGCACGCCAGCGTGGCGCCGAACTCCTCGACCGCGACGGCCTGGTCGACCAGCGAGCCGCCAACGCCGCCGTCGTCCTCGGGTACCGAGAGCCCGAGCACGCCGAGCTCAGAGCCCAGCCGGTGCCAGACTGCGGGGTCGAAGGGCACCTCGGACTCCATCAGCTGCCGAATCGTCGACTCGTCGAAGTTGTCCGCGCAGAACTTGCGCATCGCGGTACGCAGCTGCTGCTGCTCGTCGGTGAACGTGAACTCAGCACTCTCAGCCACGGGGGATCTCCTTCCACGGCATGCCGGAATCGGCACGCAGGTCACCGGGCAGGCCGAGGACCCGCTCGCCGAGAATGTTGCGCATCACCTCGGAGGTGCCGCCCTCGATGGTGTTCGCGCGGCTGCGCAGGAACCGCTGCTGGATCGGCCCGCGCCAGTCGCCGTCCTTGTTGGCGCCGTGCAGTGCGTAGCTGTGGTACAGAATGCCTTCTGGCCCAAGGAAATCCATGCACCATGAATAGATCTGTTGGTTGAGTTCGGCGCCGACCATTTTGCCGATCGAGCCTTCCGGGCCCGGGCCGCCGGTGGTGGCCGAGGCGCGGGATCGTTCGGAGGTCAGCCGCTGTGCTTCGGAGCGGAGCCACAGTTGGGTCAGCTTGTCGCGCGATACCGGGGTCTGCAGGTCGGGCCGCGACGCCCACAGCGCCACCGCCTCGGCGATGGTGCCGCCGCCGCGGCGAGACCCGCTGGCGCCCAGCGCACTTCGTTCGTTCATCAGCGTGGTCATCGCCACCCGCCAGCCGTCGCCGACCGCGCCGAGGCGGTGGGTGTCGGGGATGCGGGCGTCGGTGATGTAGACCTCGTTGAACTCGGCCTGGCCGGTCAGCTGGCGCAGCGGCCGGGTCTGGACACCGGGGGCGTGCATGTCGAGCACGAAGTAGGTCAGGCCCTTGTGCTTGGGGGCATCGGGGTTGGAGCGGGCCAGCAGCAGACCCCAGCGCGCGCGGTGGGCCAGGCTGGTCCACACCTTCTGGCCGTTGATCACCCAGTCGTCACCGTCCTGCACCGCGGAGGTGGCCAGGCCCGCGACGTCGGAGCCGGCGCCGGGCTCGGAAAACAGCTGGCACCAAATGTGTTCGGTGGTGGCCAGCGGGCGCAGCAGTTCCTTCTTGAGCTCGTCGGTCTGGGCGTGCTCCCGCACGGTCGGGGCCGCCATCCCGTAGCCCATCGGGTTCAGGCCCAGCGGCACCGGGCCGCCGGCGCCCTGCAGGATGCGGTCGGCGACAGCCTGTAAGCCGCGGGAAAGGCCCAGCCCGCCCTGGCCTTCGGGGAAGTGGATCCAGGACAGTCCGGCGTCGTAACAGGCGCCGAGGAACTCCGGGATCGGGACCTTCTTGGGGTCGTGGTCGGATACGACCTGCCGGGCCAGGTCGGCGACCCGGTCGGCATCAGCGACGGTGCTCATGTCGCCACGATAGGGAACGCGATTTCCGGCCTAGTTGGCAGGTGTCAACTAATGCAGTTCGTTGGCGTCGCGGGACAGGCTGATGTTGTGCGCGGTGGTGGAATCGGTGCAGGTGATGCCGGCTTCGTCGCTGGCACAGGTGAGCCCGGCCAGGGTGTGCGTGGTGCCGTAGGCGAGGGCCGCGGCCGCTGTTGCGGCCCATCGAATGCCTGTCATGTTCAGGACGGTAGCGGTACCGCGCGTACGTCCAATCCTGAAATGCCCTCGAAGTCGGAGGGATTGCAGGTGTACAGGGGCAGGCCCTGCGCGATCGCCGTGGCCGCGATCAACGCGTCATACGCGCGGGCCGCGCGCTTTCGTCCGGAGGCCCGCAGCGACGCGGCGACTGCGCCGAATGCACGAGCTGCCGCGCCGTCGAACGCGACGACGTCGAAATCCGATTCGGCCTGTTGGAGGTGTGCCTGACGGATTGCCCGTTCGTGATCGGACGCCGTGACGTGTGGACCCACGGACAGCTCCGCCAACGTGATGGCACTGATGACGGATTCGTCGGGCAGCGTGGATGGCTCCGTCAGCTGACCGAGCAGGATGACTGTTGATGTGTCGAGCATTCCGCGGATCGGCGTGACGGCTGCGTCGGTCACAGCGACGAATCCAGGACGGTGTCGATGTCGCGGCGCAGCGATGCCGGATCCATCGGCGGCAGGTGTTTGCGTCGCGCGATCAATTCAGCAGGCGCCGGGGAGCGTCGCGGCAGTGGCCGCAACTCCGCCACTGGGCGGCCGTCCCGTGTCACCACGACGAGCTCGCCGTGCTCGACGCGTTCGAGTACCTCGCCGCCCTTGTTGCGCAGGTCCCGGATGCTAACCGATGTCATACCAACTACTGTATCACCGGTGATACATCTATCGACCTCCTAAACTAGAACGTGTTACCGTTTTGCCGCTGTTCTGCCATGTGAGCGGGCCTGCGACAGAGGAGGCGGCATGTCGGTGCACCGAAGCAAGGCGCAGTCACTTCTGGTGGTCACCGTGGCCTACGTGCTCGCCATCGCGGCCGGTGCGGCGTGGTTGGTGTGGGGACCCTCGGCCACCGGCAGTCTGCTGCTCGACGCGTTCATCGCCGACGTGCTGGCCACCCTGGTGATCTTCGTCTTCAGCCGGGCATACAAGAACTCCAGCTTCTACGACGCGTTCTGGAGCGTGATCCCGCCGCTGCTGCTGCTGTATTGGTGGGCGGCCGGCCCGCTGGGGTTGGACTCCGTCCGCTGCTGGCTGGTGACCATCGTGGTCGTGTACTGGGCGATTCGGCTCACCGGCAACTGGGTCTACGGCTTCCCCGGCCTACACCACGAGGACTGGCGCTACCCACTGCTGCGCGACAGCGCGGGCCGCTGGGAGTTCCTCGCCGACCTGTTCGGCATCCACCTGGTGCCGACCGTGCAGGTGTTCCTCGGCATGCTGCCGGTCTACATCGCGGTCACGACCCCCGGCGACGGGCTGGTGTGGCTGAGCTGGGTGGCGCTGGTCGTCGGCGTCGCGGCGGTGACCCTCGAGCTGGTCGCCGACACCCAGATGCACCGTTTCGTGGCCGCCAAACAGCCTGGGGCCGTGATGGATCAGGGACTGTGGGCGTGGTCGCGGCATCCCAACTACCTCGGCGAGCTGGGCTTCTGGGTCTCGATGGCGCTATTCGGTGTGGCCGCCTCCCCGGCTGACTGGTGGTGGCTGTTCGTGGGGGTGGCGGCCATGCTCGCCATGTTCCTCGGCGCGAGCATCCCGTTGATGGAGAAGCGCAGCCTCGAGCGCCGCCCGCACTACCAGGCCGTCATCGACACCGTGCCCAAGCTGATTCCGCGCCCGCCGCGCAAGGCCGTCGCGTGAGCCGGCCGCGGGTCGTCATCGCGGGACTGGGCGACAGCGGGGTGCTCACCGCGATCAAGCTGTCCCGGCACGCCGACATCGTCGGGATCTCGGTCAAACCCGGACTGGTCAGCGGCCAGGAACTCGGCCTGCGGGTGGCCCGGCCCAAGGACTGGGCCCGCGACAACTGGATTCCGTTCGAGAAGTTCCGCGGCCTCGACCGGGTGCGCACCGTGCAGGCCACCCTGACCGGGGTGGACTTCGAACACCGTGTGGTCCACGCCCAGGCCCCGGACGGCACCCCGGTCGAGGAGCCCTACGACGTTCTGGTGATCTCCACCGGGGTGAGCAACGGGTTCTGGCGCAAACCGACAGTGCAGACCCCCGAGGAGATCGCCGCCGACCTCACAGTCACCCACGACCGGCTGGCCGCGGCGCGCTCGGTGATCGTCGTCGGCGGCGGGGCGGCGGCGGTCAGCACCGTGGCCAACCTGGCCATCACGTGGCCTGACAAGAAGGTCGACCTCTACTACCCGCACGAGCGCCCACTGGTCGAGCACCACCCGAGAACGTGGGAACAGTTGCAGGACAAGCTGATCAAGCTCCGGGTGGGCCTGCACCCCGGCCACCGGGCGGTGATTCCCGACGGCTTCGAGTGCAACGAGATCACCGCCGAGCCGGTGCAGTGGAGCACCGGTCAGCCGGCGGCTACGGCCGACGCAGTGATCTGGGCGATCGGCAAGGTGCGGCCCAACACCTCCTGGCTGCCCCCGGAGCTGCTCGACGACGACGGCTTCATCAAGGTCACCCCGGAGCTGCGGGTGTGCGGCCACGAACGGGTCTTCGCCATCGGCGATGTCGCGGCCACCGACCCGCTGCGGGCCTCGGCACGGGCTCGGGCCGACGGGATGCTGGCGCACAACATCCGCGCCGAACTCGAGGGCGGCACGCTCAAGACCTACCGGGCGCCCCGGCGGCGCTGGGGATCGGTGGTCGGCATCCAGCCCGACGGCCTGGAGGTGTTCGCCCCCAACGGGCGCAAGTTCCGGTTCCCGGCCTGGTCGATCGACCGGCTGCTGATGCCGCTGATCGTGCGCCGCGGCATCTACGGCGGGGTGCGCCAGAACCGGCCGCCGCTGTAGCGGGTCGGCCCAAATACGTTCGAGGGCAAGCCCATCTCGGCCGAACTGACAGCTCGGCGAATGACGGTACGCTTTCGCTGTGGCGAAGTTCGGTCGGAATTCGGCGCGTCAGCGCCTGCGCAGGGCAACGCGCCAGGCGCTGTCCGTGCCGGCCTTCGACACCCCCGCCGACTGCACACCGTGGGTGATCGGCGGGCTGTGGCCCGCCGAGTTGGAGACTGTCACGCCGCAGACCGCGATGGTCGCCGAGTACCTCAAGAACGATCTGCAACGCATCGCGAACTCGGCCAACGAACGGCTGCGGGCCCTGCAGTTCGCCGGTCATGCCGACACCGTCCGGCATGCCGAGGAGGCCCGGATCATCAACGTTGCGCGGGCCTTCGCAGTGCTGCGGGTGGAGTCGACGGTTCGCCAATTGCGTAACGAGTCATTGGGTTTCGCCGCCGAGTACGCGAGCCTGACCGCCGCACCGGAGCCACCACCACGGCCCAGGCCGACCTTCGATGCCACGGAACTGATCGACTTCAGCGAGGATGCCGTCGTCGCAGACGAACCCGTCGGCGAATTCGATCCCGAACCCGTGCCACCGGCGCCGGTCGCTGAGGTGGTCGAGCCCGAGGACGACGAGCGGCGGCTCGCTCGACTGCTCGAGTTCGTCGCCCGCCAGGAGCCGGGATTGCGCTGGGCGGTCGGGGACTGCGCCGACGGCACCACCCTCCTAGTCACCGATCTCGCCCACGGCTGGATTCCCGCCGGGGTCAGATTGCCCGGTGGGGTGGAGCTGCTCGCACCGGGCCGGCGCGGCGGCCGGGTCACCGACCTGCTCGGTGATGTCGTGCGGTCAGCGGTGTACCACCCCGGCGATCCGTTCGCCCCGGGCCGCGGCGGCGACACTGCCGACTCGCCCGATGCCCGGCGGCTCGACGCCGTCGACGACCTCGGCTGGAAGCTGGGTGAAGCCACGCACTGGCGGGACGGTTTGCCACGGATCGTGCACACCCTCGCCAAGGCCGGAGCTGCCCGAACCGGTGTGGTCGACGCCGAGGTCGATGTGCTGAGGGTGCATTCCGATACCGCCCGCTACCAGTTGCTCGCCCAGTATCCCGACGTTGACGCGGCGTTGCTGAGCAACTGCTTACTGCTGGCTGCGACGGAGGCAATCGCCACCGGTGACGAGGTGTCGGCGAACTATCACTACGCCTGGTTCGAAGCGCTCGACGCGCCGCCGGCGAGCCAGTGGCGCGATCAGGCGTGACGGATGGGACCCAGTGAGGTTGCTGGGACGCTATCCGCCGCCGCCTGACAACCTTCCATATAGGTGAATTGACGCAGGTAATACCACCCTACATACTTGGCGAATGACCAGGGGTGGCAGTGGGGACGGTCTTAGCGAGCGCGACATCGTTGACGCGGTTCTGCGCGAACTGAGTGAGGCGGCAGACCGCTGGGAGGCTCTCGTGGCCCAGGCCGAGACCGTCACGTTCAGCGTCGATCTCGGGGACATCCAAGCGGTGGTCAATTCTGACGGCAAACTTGTAGAGCTGACTCTGCACCCGGCTGTCACCACCAACTACACCCACGGCGAGCTCAGCGACCGGCTCAATCTGGCGTTCGCTGCGCTGCGCGAAGAGGCCGAGACTGACAACGCGATCCGGTACGGCGGTGGCCTGAGATGACGGCTGTGAGCCCTTCGGCCGGACCCGTCGTCGAGTTGCTGGCGAGAGGACCGCACCCGTGCCGCTGAATCTGTCCAACCGCGACCAGAATTCGGGACATTTGTTCTACAACCGGAGGCTGCGCGCCGCCATCACCCGCTTCTCGGTGCGGATGAAACACGACGATCGCAAACAACAGGCCGCCGTCGCGCTGTCGATCGTGTTCGTCCTGATCGGCTGCGGCTGGATGGCGCTGCTGCACTTCATGAAGCCGGCCGGCCTGGTGGGCCAGTCCTCGATCATCGGCAACCGCGACACCGGCGCGCTGTACGCCAAGATCGACGGCAGGCTCTACCCGGCGCAGAATCTGACCTCGGCGCGGCTGGCGACCGGGAACTCGGCCTCGCCGACATGGGTCAACGCCAAGGAGATCAGCAAGTATCCGACCGGGCCGATGATCGGCATTCCCGGCATTCCCGACGATCTGAGCATCGCGGCCAATTCTGTTTCGGCATGGTCGCTGTGCGACACCGCACCGACCCGCGGAAGCGGACAACCCCCGGTGGTCACCGCCATCGCAGGTGAGCTGTCACCGGGAGAGCGCGCCAGTGCGATGAAGGACAACCAGGCGATCCTGGCCACCCATAACGACAACACGTACCTGATCTGGAACGGTCAGCGCACCCAGATCGACCCCGCCGATCGCTCGGTCACGTTCAACCTGGGACTCGACCCGGGGACCACCCGCCCGATCCAGGTCTCCAACGCCCTGTTCGACGCGATGCCCGCGACCGAACCGCTGGTGGTACCGGCCATTCCCGAGGCGGGCACGCCCTCGCGGTGGCTGCCGGACTCGGTGGTGGGCCGGGTCCTGGAAACCAAGGACGCCAACGGCGCGGTCAGCGGCTTCTATGTGTTGCTGCCCAACGGAGTTCAGAAGATCACCGGCTTCGTCGCCGACCTGCTGCGGACCGCTGACAGTCAGGGATCGACTACCCCGCAACTGATTTCACCCGACAAGCTCGTCAACATCCCAGAAGTCACCGTCCTCAACGTCGACTTCTATCCCACCGGGAAACTGAACTTCGTCGACACCGACGCCAACCCGGTGACGTGCGTCGGCTGGCAGAAACAGACCACCGATCGGCAGGCGGCCGTGACGTTCTTCAGCGGACGTGGCCTGCCGACACCGCAGGCGATGGATTCCCACATCGTCAAGTTGGTGCGCGACAGCCGCGACCCGGACTCGGTCGAGGCCAACCAGACATTGATGCTGCCGGGTGCGGCGAACTTCGTCGCCTCGACCTCCGGCGTCATCACCTCCGACACCCGCGAGAGCCTCTATTGGGTGTCCCCACAGGGTGTCCGGTTCGGCATCGAATGGGACCAAAGCACCCTGCAGGCACTCGGATTGGATCCGGGCCGGGCTGTGCAGGCACCGTGGCCGATCCTGCGGACCTTCGCGGCAGGGCCGGCGATCAACCGGGCGACGGCACTACTGGCCCGCGACACCATCGACGCGGGCGGGGCTGTCGCACCCGTTGCCGCCAACCAACAGAACTCGGGAGGGTAGCGGTGTCGAAGAGGGGATTTGTCCGCGGATCACGCACCGCCGCGCCGAGTGTGCCGCCGGCACGTGTGGTCGTCGCGCCGCCGCTGGCCCTGCCGGAACGCGAACCCCGCAACATCCTGCTGATGATTGCGTTGCCCGCCCTGCTCGTCGGCATCATCGGCACGCTGGTGGTGATGTACACCTCCGGTGTCCGCTCGCTGCAGTCCGGCTTCTTCCCGTTGATCGGCCTGGTCGGCTTCGGTGCCCTGATGTTCAGCGGCCGGTTCGGCCGCGGGCGCCGGATCAGCTGGGGCGAACAGGAAAAGCAGCGGCGGATGTATTTGCGTCAGCTCGACGAGGACCGCGACGAGGTGCAGCGCGCCGCGCAGGAGCAGCGCCGCAGTCAGCTGTTCGTCCACGGTGATCCGCAGGAACTCGACACCGTCATCGGTGGCCCGCGGATGTGGGAGCGTCGGCCCGCCGACTCGGACTTCCTCGACGTCCGCCTGGGCATCGGTGTGCAGTCGACCGCGGACTCGGCGGTGTCGCTGCAGTGGCCGGAAGTGCCTGTCGGTGAGGAGCTCGAACCCGTCACCGGGCGCGCGCTGCGCGACTTCATCCTCGAGCAGAGCAAGATCCGCGGCATCGGCAAGGTGCTGAGCCTGCGCTCCAAGCCGGGCTTCAGCTTCGTCGGCGAGGATCCCGCCGAACTACACGCCCTCATGCGGGCGGTGCTGTGCTCACTGGCTGTCTACCACAGCCCCAGCGACATCAAGCTGATGGTCGTCACCCGCCACCCCGAACTGTGGTCCTGGCTGGTGTGGTTGCCGCACAACCAACATGACGAGATGTTCGACGCCTGCGGTATGCGGCGGCTGGTGTTCACCTCACCGACCGAACTCGAAGACGCTCTCGATTCCGAGCTGCACCGCAAGGGGCGTGGACCGTGGTCTCCGCCGAGCGGCTCGAGCCCGACGACCATGCTGTCCCCGATGGAGGCGGCCGCGGCCGGCTCGGCCCTTGGCCCGCACTGGGTGATCGTCGACGACAACGTCGGCACACCGGAGCAGTGGGAAGGTGTCACCGGACAGAAGGGCATGGCGGGAATCACGGTGTTGCGCTTAGCAACCCGGCCCGGCGTCGGTGTCGGGTTCACCGACGACGACGAACGTTTCGAGTTGCGGGAAGGACGGCTGAGCCACCGCAAGGCCTTCTACGCCGTCGCCGACATGCTCGCCGAAAGCACCGCCGACCGGTACGCCCGCGCACTGGCCCGCTGGTCACCGATGACCGCCGGTGAGCTGTCCGAGACCGACAGTCAGGGCGGGGAGTTGTTGCGCGCGCTGGGGATCACCGATCCCCGCCGACTCGACGTCGACCGGCTGTGGGCCGAGAGCCGGGGCCGTGGCGACCCGCGCTGGGCGATGGTTCCGGTCGGTGTCAAGCCGGGCGGCGAGCTGCAACATGTCATCCTGCGCGCCAAGGACTTCGGCGGCTTCGGCTTCCATTCCGTGGTGATCGGCACATCCGGCTCGGGCAAGTCGGAGTACTTCTTGTCCCTGTGCAACGGGATCGCGCTGACCCATTCGCCCGAGACGTTCATCGTCATCTTCGTCGACATGAAGTTCGAGTCGGCCGCCCAGGACCTCGAGGGCCTGCCGCACGTCGTGGGATCGCTGTCCAATCTTGGCAAGGACGACCGCCACCTCGCAGAACGTATGAGAAAGGCTGTCGACGGCGAAATCGCCCGTCGCTATCGGCTTTTCAAGGATGCCGGTGCCCGCGACGCCAACGAGTACGAGGAAATGCGGCTGGCGGGGCGTGATCTGGAGCCGGTCCCGATCCTGCTGGTCATCATCGACGAGTACCTCGAGCTGTTCCACCATCACCCGGAGTGGATCGACCTGGTCATCCACATCGGCCAGGAGGGCCGCGGCTGCAACGTCTTCTTCACGCTCGGCGGGCAGCGACTCGACCTGTCCTCGCTGAGCAAGGCCAAGAGCAACATCGCATTCCGGGTCGCGCTGCGCGCCGAGACCGCCGAGGACTCCCGCGACGTCATCGGCAGCGACGCGGCACTGCACCTGCCGTCGAAGGAGAACGGCTACGCGCTACTCAAGGTCGGCCCGCGTGATCTCGAACAGTTCCGCTGCTTCTACGTCTCGGCACCGTTCGTGGTGCCCAAACGGCAGGTGACGACCGATAAGACGGTCGACGTCAGCTTCACCCAGCCACGTCCGCTGACTTGGGAGTACCAACCGCTGACCGTCGAGGATAGTGCGGCATTGGCGTCGGCCGACGCTCCGGAGGAGCCCGACGAATTCCTCTATCACTCAGACGGATTCAAGAAGAAGAAGCTGCTCGACGTCATTCGCGAGTCCCTTGTCTCGCACCCGGCGCGCGCGCCGCACCAGATCTGGCTGCCCCCGCTGGAAGTCAGCGAGACCGCCGACGCCCTGGTGCAACGGTGGCGGGGTAAGCCGTGGTGGTCGGACTACGGCCAGAACCCGGGACTGGTGTTCCCGGTCGGGATCGAGGACTTCCCCGAGGACCACGCCCAGCGCGTGCACGTCATCGACGCGGAGATGGACAACATCATGGTCGTGGCCACCGCGCAGCGCGGTAAGTCCACGACGTTGATGACGCTGATGACGTCGGCCGCGCTGATGTACCGCCCGGAGCGGGTGACGTTCTTCTGCATGGGTGCCTCGCTGTACCCGGTGGAGGAGCTTCCCCATGTGGCCGGTGTTGTCAGCCTCACCGACACCGAAGGTGTCTCACGCACGCTGGCCACCATCGAGGGGATCATCCGGGCCCGCGAAGCCTCGTTCAAGCGCTACCA
Source organism: Mycobacterium sp. DL592 (assembly GCF_011694515.1). NCBI lineage: Bacteria > Bacillati > Actinomycetota > Actinomycetes > Mycobacteriales > Mycobacteriaceae > Mycobacterium > Mycobacterium sp. DL592. The sequence continues at coordinate 5,093,266 of NZ_CP050192.1, forward strand.
GATCGACATCTCGGAGTTCCGTGAACGCAGGTTCGGCGCCGGCGGAGGCGGGGGCACCGACCCCGAGGACAAGTTCGGCGACGTCTTCCTGGTGATCGACAACTTCGGTGACCTCTACGACAAGGACAACGGCATGGGTGATCGCGCCATCGCGATCGCCCGCCAGGGCCTGTCCTACGGAGTCCACGTCGCCACCAGTGCCAGCGGCTGGCTCGTCGGCCAGAAGCAGGCGCTGCTCAACGTCGCCAACGCGAGAATCCAACTGCGGCTGAGCAATCCGGACGAGACCCAGATGGGTACCGGCATGGAGCATCGCCGCGCCGCCCGCCAGACCCTGGATCGCCCCGGCTTCGGGGTGACCCGGCTCGGGCAGGAACTGCTGGTCGGTGTGCCCGAGATCATCGGGCCGAACGGCGAGCGGGTGACCACCCGCCAGGTCGGCCCGGTGATCGCCGCCCAGACCGGCGCAGGCAAGGTCGAGACGCTGGCGCGGCTGCCCGAACGCATTGCGCTGCGGGAGATCGTGGCGGCCTACTCCAGCACTGCTGAGACCGACGCCCTGGACATTCCGTTCGCGATGGGGGAGAGCGCACTGCAATCGGTTGCGCTGCCGAGCAGGCTGGCTCCCAACCTGCTGGTCGTCGGCCGGCAAGGCTGCGGCAAGACCAGCGCCCTGGCCGCGTTCGGGCAGTCGATCACGGCACGGCTCTCACCCGAGCAGGCACAGATCACCATCATCGACCCGAAGACCAGCCTCATCGGCAAGATTCAGGGGCCGCACGTCCGTGCCTACGCATACACCCCTGACGACATCGACGCGGTGCTGGCCGAACTTGCCGAGATGATGCGCGACCGGCTGCCGCCGTCGGGCCTGAGCCAGGAAGAACTGCTGACCCGGTCCACCTGGAGCGGTCCGCATCAGTTCGTGCTCATCGACGACGAACAGGAACTGCGGACCACCGCGGCCGTCGGCAAGGCGGCAGCGACCGCACCGCTGTGGCCGCTGATCGAACGCAGCCGGGAGATCGGCCTGCACGTCATCGCCGCCCGCCTGCCCGGCAACTGGGCGGGTATCTCGGCGATGAGCCTGTTCCTGCAGAAGCTGACCGGCTCGCGGGCGCCGACGCTGTTCATGGACAACGACCCGCAGACGGTCAAGGTGTTCGGCCGTACGAGCGCTCAGCAACTTCCGCCGGGCCGCGGACTGCTGGTCACCACTGACGGAGTGATGGAAGGACTGCTCGTCGGAACGCCGGACTGAGTGACTGGTTCGGGGTTAGCTGGCCTATCTGAGGACATAAGTCGACATAGGTTGCCAGCACACTCTACAATACGACAATATTGCAGGTCCGCCCTGTGATCACCAGAAGGAGAGCAACATGGTCCTGAATGTCAACTCCGCAGTTGTCGGTACCTCTGCGGCCACCGAGACCGGAATCAGCGCGGAAATGGGCGCTGCCACTGCCGCCGCCTCCGAGGCCCTGGTCGGCGTGATGCCGATGGGTGCAGACCTCGACTCCGTCGAGTTCGCCGCGGCGCTCAACGCCGCGGGTGCGACCTACATCGGGACCGCCAACGAGCATCTGGCCAACCGGGGGATGTTCGCCGGTTCCCAGAACCTGGCCGCCGCCACCTACACCGCCACCGACGTCATCAACAACGCCGCGCTGGGATTGGCCTGATCCGTGCCCGATCCCGCCTGGCCGTGCTCCTCGCCTGAAACCAACTACCTCCGGCTCGTCGGGCCGGGGGCGGCTGGCACGTCGACGACCATGGCCAACGGCGCGGCCTGGCAGGCCCTCATGGGCAGCCACGAGCTGGCCTTCTCGCTGTCCACGCTGAACACCGCCGTTACCTCGCTGAACTTCGAGGGCGTCGGCGGACTCAGCTCGACCAGCGCGGTGACCGGGCTCAACACCGCATTACAGCTGCTGGCCGGCTGGGTGCAGGAGAAGCCCCCGATCGCCGCCAGCGCCGTCGCGGCCTACGAGACCGCGGTCTCGTCGATGATCCCGGCCGAGGTGTCGATCGCGAACCGCACCGAACAGGCGACCGACGTCGCCATCAACCCGGCCGTCCTCGGCGCGCTGACCCCCGCCATCGTCGCCCTGGACACCGAGTATTTCGGCGAACACTGGCCGCACAACGCGGGAGCCGGCGCGGCCTACGGGGCTGCTCTCGCCGCGCTGGTGGCCGCACTGGCTGTCCCGCCGCCGTTCGCGCCGCTGGGAGCGTCCCCGGCCGCGCCCGCCACGGCGGCGGCCGCAGTCGCCCAGGCCGCCGGCACCACCGGCATGCAGGCCGCCTCGCAGGGCACCGGCCAGGTCACCCAGATGGCCGGCCAGACGGCCGCGGCCCCGGCCTCGGCGGCCGGCGAGATGGGCCAGATGAGCTCGGTGATGATGCAGCCGATGCAGGCCGCGATGGGCGCGATGCAACCTCTGATGGGCATGTTCCAGGCCCCGATGCAGGCCTTCCAGGGCTTGTCGAGCCTCCCGCAGTCGATGATGGGCTCCCTCGGCGGCATGTTCAACGGGATGAAAGCCGGCGACGCCGCGATGCCGGCGGCCGAGCTCGTCAAGGCGGGCGGCGCACCGGGACTCGGCGGGGGCGTCGGTGGCGGCGCCGGTGGTGGCGGTGGCGGCGGCGGTGGTTTCCCGGGCGCCGGGCTCACCAGCTACACCCGGCCCACCAGCAGCTTCGCCCCCGAAAGTGCCGGCAGGCCGACGTCACTCAAGACGGGTCTGCTCAGCGCGGCCGAACTGCGCGAGCCCACCGGAATGGGCGGCTCCGCGATGCCGATGTCACCTGCCCACGCCGGCATGCTGGCCCACGGCAAGGGCGAGGACAGCAAAGACGAGGTTGCCCACGCCCGCATCGTCTTGGACCGGGACCACCAGCGCGATTCCAGGCTCAGCTAATGAATCGGCGCAAGGAGGTGCGGCCGTCATCGTTTGCCAGCGGGTGAAGTGACAGCTGTTCGCCTGCACCCGATACTCGTCCACATCCCCGCCACGGGGCCGACCATCAGCAAAACGTAACTGAAAGGGAAGCACATGACGCTCGTCGTTACTCCGGAGGTGCTGCGCAGCACCCAGCAGGCCATCGAGTCCGCACTCGAGCACGCCACCGCGATCGCCAACGGATACCTCTCCAGCCATGAGGGCATCGGCTCGGCGGTCTGGGGTGGCCAGGCACAGCTGGCATCGGTGAACACCGCCGCGCAGATCAACCACGACCTTCAGCAGACGATCACCGGCGGCACCCGGCTGGCCCACGGCCTCAGCCAGGCCGCCTCGATGATGGAGCAGCACGAGGCCGACGCCGCCCACAGCCTCACCAGCTTCGCCGCCAACGCCTAACTCCCAGACCCACACTTACGGAAGGACATTCCCATGTCGGACAACATCACCTACAACCACGGCGGCGTCGCGGACTTCGCCTCCGAGGTCGGCTCCCGCTCGGCGCAGCTCATGGAGATCCACGACGACATCCAGCAGCGCACCAACGCAATCGCCGATTTCTTCCAGGGCAGCGCGGCCACCTCGTTCCACGAAGCGCAGATGCAGATGCTGCAGGGCCTGCAGGGCCTCATCGAGACGATGAACCAGCACGGCTCGACCATCAGCAACGTGAACGACAGCGCCCACCAGACCGACCTCATGATGGGCAACCTCTTCTAAACCGCAATCCGGCAGCGGGGCGCACGCTCGGTGCGCCCCTGCTGTCTGTCTTGGGAAAGCTATGTTGACGACGACAGTGGACGGCCTGTGGGTGCTGCAGGTGCTCTCGGGCATCGAGGTGCTCGCACCCGAACTCGGCCTGCGGCCACACCTGCCCAGCGTCGAGACCGAACAGCTGGCCCTGGCCCACCCGGTGGCCGACGAATTGCGTGCTGCCGGGGTGATCACCGACAGCGGCGGGGTGGACGAGGCAGTCCTGGAATGGCTCACCGTTCTATCCCGCCGCGACGTCGCGCTGCTCGTCTACGCCCAGACTCCCGCCCACGAGACCGAGCCGGAACGGGTTGTGCTGGCCCGTTTCGCCCAGTGGTGGGTCGCCCTCGAGCGCAACGGAATAATGGTGCGGCTCAGCAGCGCCGGCACGGCGACCTCCGAGGAGTCGGCGGGGGTGCTGATCACCGCACAGATCGATCGCCTGTGCGGGCAGATGAAGCCGGCCGCTCTGCGTCCGGTCACCCTCGACACCGCCGAATTGCTTGCCGCCGTTCATGATCGGGCCAGCCTGCGTACGTTCCTTATGGACAAGCGGCTCGACGGCGACCAGATCGCGACCCTGACGCTGGCCGCCGACACCGATCGCTCGGCACAGGCGTCGGTGGTGGCGATCCAGGCCGGGGTGGCAGGCGGGCCGGCCCGCTCCCACATCGACCAGGGCGCCGTCACCATCATCGACACCCCGCAGGGCCGGCTGGTGTCCGAGCATGTCAGCCGCGGCGGCACGTCGTGGATGATCGTCAGCCCCGGGTCCGCGGGAAACATCGCTTCGGCGGTGCAGAAGATGGTCCGACGCCTTCCGGCCGAGGACGAGTGGTACTCCCACAGAAAGGTTGTCTAGTGACGAATCCCTGGAACGAGCCGGGGCATTCCGCTGACCCCCGCGAACCGTTGCGCCGGGAACCCTTCGGCGCCCATCACCGTCAGCAGGACTCGGTGTCGGGAACGCTGCGCATCTCCGACATGGTGGCGCCGCGCAAGATCCCGCCCGGCTCGGGCTGGCGCAAATTCATCTACAACGCGTCGTTCAAGACGATCAACCTCGGAGAGTCACCGGCCGAACGGCACTACCGCGAACTCCGCGAGCGCATCCGCAGGCACATCCGCAAGCAGTACGTCATCGGCTTCGTCTCCGGCAAGGGTGGCGTCGGCAAGACCACGATGACCGCGAGCGTCGGCGCGATCTTCCGCGAGTGCCGCCCGGAGAACGTCGTGGCGATCGACGCCGCGCCCGGCTTCGGCACCCTGGCCGGCCGTATCGACGAGGCACCGCCCGGTGACTACTCGGCAGTGCTCAACGACACCGATGTCCAGGGGTATGCCGACATCCGGGAACACCTGGGACAGAACCAGATCGGGCTCGACGTGCTCGCGGGCAACCGCGTCTCGGATCAGCCGCGCCCGCTGGTGCCCGCGATGTTCAGCGGAGTGCTGTCCCGGCTGCGCCGCACCCACAACGTCATCCTTGTCGACACCGCCGACGACCTCGAACACCCGGTGATGAAAGCCGTCTTCGACGCCTGCGACACCCTGGTGTTCGTCTCCGGGCTCACCGCCGACACCTCGCTGCCGGTCACTCGCGCCATCGACCTGCTGCGTTCGATGGGCTACCACGAACTGGTGTCGCGCAGCATGGTGATCCTCAACGACAGCCGCAACAGCTACGACAAGGATGCCCGCGCCTACCTCACCGAGCGGTTCGGGCAGTCCGGCGCCACTGTCGAATTCATGCCGTACGACCCGCACCTGGCCAAGGGCGGCATCATCGATGCCCAGCACGAGCTGCAGAAGAAAACCCGGCTGCGGCTCTTCGAGATCACCGCGGCGCTGGCCGACAAGTACATTCCGGACGCCGACAGGCCACGCTGATGGCGAAGGTCTCCTTTCCGGCCCGCTGCGCCATCGCGGTCATCTGCGGGGACAACCTTGTCTCCCAGGTGTATCCGGCCTCCGTTCCTGTCGAGGTGTTCATCGACAACGTCGTCGAGCTGCTCAACGAGGAGTTGAAGCGGCGCGGCGTCGCGGCCCTGGACCCCGGTATCGCCTACGAGCTTCACCGCGCCAACGGAACTCGCCTGGATGTCACCAAGACCCTTGACGAACTCGGCGTCGAAGACGGCGCCACGCTGGTGCTGGTGCCTGCGCAGGAGGGCGAGTCCTTCGAGCCGCAGTACGAGTCGCTGTCCACCGGGCTCGCCCGGGTCGGAAAGCGATTGTTCGCACCGGTGACCGCCGAGACCGCGGCCCACACCGCACTGGCCGTGGTGGCGATGATCGCGCTGACAGTGCTGGGTCTGGCCGTCCACACCCGGCTCCACTCCGACTCGCTGATCCCCGCCGTGGTCACCGCGGTGCTCGGCCTGCTGTTCGCCGTCGGAACCCTGTCGGTGTGGCGCTGGTGGCCCGGCCGCATCGACCTGCTCAGCGGATTCGGTTGGCTGGCAGTGCCATTGCTTGCCGTCGGCTTCGCTGCCGCAGCACCCGGTGGAGTCGGAGCGGCGCACCTGTTCATCGCCGGCCTGGCTGTCGCAGTCCTCAGCTGTGCGGTCGTCGTGCTGACACAGCGCCACGTCACCGTCGCAGCCGCCATCGTCACGCTGTGTGTCATCGGGGGTCTCGTGGCCGCCACCAGGATGTGGCGTCCCGTCGCCGCCCAGTGGCTCGGCATGCTGACACTGATCGGCCTTCTGCTGCTGCTCACACTCGGGCCGACGTTCGCCCTGTGGGCAGCCCGGATCCGCCCGCCGCATTTCGGCTCGATCACCGGACGGGATCTCTTCCGGCGCAGCGACGGGCTGCCCGTGGACACCGTGACCCCGGTCGACGACGAGACCGAGGACGAGCCCAACCCGGACACCACACCACGGGGCGAGGTCATCACGGCAGCGGCCACCAGGGCCAACGGGGTGCTCACCGGCATCTGCGTGGCTGCCGCGGCCGCACTGCCGCCCGCGGTGTGGGTGACCCTGATGCCGGGACGACCGAAGAGCACGGCTGCGGCGGTGCTCGCCGGACTGTTCGTGCTGATCTTCGTCAGTCGCGGTCGTGCCTTCGCCGACAAGCGCCAAGCTGTGGCCTTGGTAAGCGGCGCGGCGGCCGCCTTCAGCGTCGGCGTCATCAGGTATGTGCTTGCCGCACAGCCGGATTCGAGCGCCGCACTGTTCTGGGGCGCGCTGGTGCTGGTCGCGTTCGGCGGCGCCGGCCTGGCGGCTGCCCTGCTGGTCCCCGTGACGCGGTTCACCCCGCTGGTCAGAATGCTCGCCGAATGGCTGGAACTGGCCGCGATCGTGGCGGCCTTCCCGCTGGCGGCGTGGATCGGTGGCCTGTTCACCTGGGTCCGTATGCGATGAGCGCTCCCCGGGGACAGCGGATCGCGGCGACGGCGATGGTCGTGCTGCTCACAGGCGTGATCGCCAATATCCCAGCTGCGCAGGCGATTCCGCCGCCGTCGGTCGATCCCTCGCTGGTGCCGCCGGACGGTCCGCCCCGCCCCGACCAGCCGATGCGGCAGAGTAACGTCTGCGCGCGCACCATCACCGTCGCCGACCCCAACGTGTCCCTGCCGGCCCCCGGTTTCACGATGCTCAACATCAGCAAGGCGTGGAAGTACTCGACCGGCAACGGCGTCACGGTCGCGGTGATCGACACCGGCGTCAACCCCAGCCCGCGACTGCCCGTCGTGCCCGGCGGGGACTACATCATGGGCGGGGACGGTCTTCAGGACTGCGACTCGCACGGCACGATCGTCGCGTCCCTGATCGCCGCAGCACCCCAGGGCAGCCCGATGCCGGCGCCCATGCCCGCCGCTCCCGCGTTCCCCCCGCCTGCCGGCCCACC